>CAZHMM010000401.1:0-1010 GCA_964533585.1 uncultured Elioraea sp. | reverse complement strand
GGGCCTGATCTGATTCAAGATGCCTGTCGGCGAGGAGGCCGACAGGCATGTCCAAGGCGCTGTCGGTCGATCTGCGGGAAAGAGTCGTGGCGGCGGTCGCTGCAGGGGCGTCGTGTCGCGCGGCGGCAACTCGGTTTGGTGTCAGCGCCTCAAGCGCGATCCGCTGGTGCACGCTGGCGCGGGAAGGCGGCTCGGTTGCGCCCGGGCCGCTCGGGGGTGATCGCCGCTCGGCGCGGATCGAGGCCCATGCGGCGTTGATCCTCGACCTCCTCGAACAGAAGTCCGACATCACGCTGGCGGAGATCCAGGCCGAGCTCGCCAGCGCCGGCGTGCCGGCGGGCATCGGCACGATCTGGCGCTTCTTCGACCGTCATCGCATCACGCGCAAAAAAAGACAGCGCACGCCGCCGAGCAGGACCGCCCAGACATCCTGAACCAGCGCTGGGCGTGGTTCGAGAGCCAGCCTGAACTCGACCCCGACCGCCTCGTGTTCATCGACGAGACCTGGGCTTCGACGAAGATGGCGCGCACCCATGGCCGGGCGCCCCGCGGCGAGCGCCTTCGGTCACCGGTCCCGCACGGGCACTGGAAGACCACCACCTTCGTCGCCGGTCTGCGCAACAGCGGCATGGTCGCGCCGATGGTGCTGGACGGGCCGGTCAACGGCGTGGCTTTCCAGGCCTACGTCGACCAGGTGCTCGTGCCCGAGTTGAGACCCGGCGACATCGTCGTCATGGACAACCTCGGCAGCCACAAGGGCGCGGGTGTGCGCGCCGCAATCGAGGCTGCGGGGGCAAGCCTGCTCTATCTCCCGCCCTACAGCCCGGACTTCAATCCGATCGAGAACGCCTTCGCCAAGCTGAAAGCCATGCTGCGCAAGGCCGCCAAGCGCAGCCTCGATGGCCTGTGGAATGCCATCGGCCGCATCATCCACACCTTCGATCCAACCGAATGCGCCAACTACTTCGCCGCAGCAGGATATGAACCAGACTGATCGGAAAACGCTCTAG
>CAZHMM010000400.1:0-1015 GCA_964533585.1 uncultured Elioraea sp. | reverse complement strand
CCCAGCTCGAGCCGAAGCCAGGCGCCATCCGCCAACCCTCCCCGCAGCGTGAGCGTGACCGGCGCCAGGTAGTCGATCACCGCATCGAGCCCCACACCGAGGTCGGCGCCGATGCCAAGCCGGGGCGTGTGCGCACCGTTGCCAAGGTCACTCGCGCCCGCGTCCGACGAGAACCCGACCCAACCCCGGACGGCCGGCTCGAGCCGCAGGCGCTCCCAGGCAACCATTCCGTCTCCCAGCCGCCACCGGACCGGCACCTGCCACCGCGCTGCCAACGAGCCGAGAACGACGTACTCGTCGCCGACGGGAACCGGCGTCGCGGGGCGGTACCCGGCCACGACACCGAACCGCAGGTGAGCGGGGGCCGCCACCGACGCCAGGAGGCCTTCGCCCGTGGCGGTGGCCGAGCCTTGCCTCGGCTCGTGGAGCGTGTCCGCCGACACCCAGGTGCCGAACGACGGCTCCGTGGGCGTTGGTGCGAAGCGCGCGTGCCAGCCGGCGCGCCAACCGGAGCGCGCCAAGCCGAACGCGTCACCACGTAGCTCGCTCACGACGGCGTCGATGCTCCCGCCAAGGCGCCAGCCGGGGCCGACGCCCGTGACGAGCTCCAGCGACGTCGCGAGCGTGCCGCTTGCCGTAGCCACCGGGCCCCGCAGCAGCGCCTCGATCCGCACACCGAAGGCGATCGCGTCGGAGGTGTGTCGGTGAGGACGGTGCGGCCATCCTCCGAGCGTGAACGCGAACGCCACGGGCGCCGCCGGCCGCGTGTCAGGAACCAACGTCGGCATGCGGTAGGCGTACCGCGCCGAACCGTACGCACCGCCGAGCGCGCCGTGACGCGCCGAGTCGTACCCCACCGTCCAGCGCAGTTCGTGCTCGCCCGTCACGTCCTGCGCGGGCACGACCACCTCGAACGCGACGCCCGACGGGGCGAACGACACGCTCGCCGCGGTGGGCAACCACCCGTACGGCGCCAGGTCGACCACGGGGCGATACGGTTCGGCCCGTGCACCGA
>CAZHMM010000399.1:0-1175 GCA_964533585.1 uncultured Elioraea sp. | reverse complement strand
CGCATTGCCCGAGCACGGGCGCAGGCGCGCTCGGTCGAGCGGCAGCGGCTCTCTCGTCAGCGCTTCATTCTTGGCGCTGCCCTGCTGCCGCTGCTGGGTGAGGACGGCGCGGATGGCGAGGCGCTGCGGCGCCTCGTGCGTCAGCGCGCCTCGTCGCCTGCGGATCGCCGCCTGCTCGGCCTCGACGGGGAAGACGACGAAGCGCCCGTTGCGATGATCGAGGACGACTGACGGCGCCGGCGGGAGCGACCCGGCGCCGCCCCGTCGTCGCCCGCCTCGTCGTAGGGCGGGCGCGGCAGCGTGTAGCCGGTCGGAATCCACCCGAGCACGATCACCGCATAGGCGAGCAGGCGCGGGAGAAGGTGGATGGTCGGCCTCGTCGGATTGGCGTGCAGGTCGGCCCGGTCAAGCGATTCACGCAGGTAGCGCAGCGGGGTCGCCTGGAACTCCGCCGGCACCTTCGTCAGGAAGATCAGCAGGTCGGGAAGATGCTGGTCCAGGTCGCCCGCGAGTTCGACCCTTCGCGCCAGCGCCCGCCGCGCCGCCATCAGGTCGTTCCACGGATCCGCTTGCGCTGCGCTCATGACCGCCTCCGCTCTTGCTCCCTGATCCTGACCTAGCGCTACGCCTCGTCGCGACAAGCGCGCCCCGCGCAGCGGGAAGCAGCGGGTGGCGGCGCATGCGCTGGATGATCGGCGCCTCGTCCGGGTCGGAGAGCGGCGGATCCTGCCCGAGTTCGCAGTAGTGGAACGCGTTGCCGCGGAACAGGACGCGCCGGCTGATCCGCAGCCCCGCCGCCTGCCCGTCCTTCGTGCTGCCCGGTCGCAGGATGCCGAGCGCTCGCATCCGCGCCACGGCCCGGCTGACCGCCGAAGGCGTGAGAGCGAGCCGCGCCGCGATGTCGGAGACGCGAAGCGGAAGCTGCGTATCGCCGAACTCCTGCACCACTGCGAGAAGCGCGAACACGCGTAGTTCCCGATGCGTTAGGTGCTCGATGGCGAAGACGAGGCCCTCGGGGAAGACGGTGAGGAAGGAAGCGCCGAAGGTCGCCCGCGCACGCTTGCGACTGCCGTTGATGACCAAGCCCGGCATGCTGGGAACGCCCAGCTCGAGCACAGCGCCGCTTTCGAGTGCCTCGGCGACGATCTCAGCCGATGCGCGTGCGTCGATCAGGT
>CAZHMM010000398.1:0-1246 GCA_964533585.1 uncultured Elioraea sp. | reverse complement strand
GTCGCCCGTGAAGAACGCTGGAGGCCGCGGAACTCCTCGACTTTCTGGCCTCTGCAAGTATCGGAATTTGCAAGGTCGCTGTCCGGAGCGGGCGAAAACCTTGCAAGTTGGCGCCCGTGTTGAAGCCCGTCGAGCGGCGTGATTCTGTCGGCGTGCCGCCGCGCAGGAGCCCGCCGATGCCGCCCGTATCGCCGCCACCCGAGCAGCCCGAACTCTTCCGCTCGGCCCTGGTGAACCTCGTCGATCCCCGCCATCCCCTGGTGCGCCTGGCGGGTCTGATCGACTGGGAGCGGTTCGCCACCGCCTTCGGCCCGCTCTACCGCGAGGGCGTCGGCCGACCGGGGCTGCCGACCCGCCTGATGGTCGGCCTGCACCTGATCAAGCACATGGACGGCCTCTCCGACGACGCGGTCTGCGCCCGCTTTCTCGACAGCCCCTACGTCCAGCTCTTCTGCGGCGAGACCCACTTCCAGCACGCCCTGCCGCTCGACCGCTCCTCCATGACCCGCTGGCGCCAGCGCATCGGCGCCGAGCGGCTCGAGCTGCTGCTCGCCGAGACGCTCGCCGCCGCAGAGCGCGCCGGCGCCGCCGAGCCGAAGCACTTCGAGCGCGTCACCATCGACACCACCGTCCAGCCCAAGGCGGTCACCCACCCGACCGACAGCAAGCTCCTGCACCGCGGCGTCGAGATGCTCGGCCGTCTCGCGCGCCGGCACGGCGTCGCGCTGCGCCAGTCCTACACCCGCGTCTCCACCCGCGCCCGGCGCGAAGTGGCAAAGCTCATCCATCGCGGCCGCCACCGCGAGGCCGAGCGCGTGGTCCGCCGCATGCGTACCTGGCTCGGCCGGCTCGCCCGCGACATCGCCCGCAAGATCGCCGGCGCCGCCGAGGCGGTGCGCGCTGGCTTCGCCACCCCGCTCGACCGCATCGCGCGGCTGCTGCGCCAGCGCCGCGAGGACCGCGGCCGCGAGAAGATCTATGCGCTGCACGCCCCGGAGGTCGAGTGCATCGGCAAGGGCAAGGCACGCACCCGCTTCGAGTTCGGCGTCAAGGTCTCGCTCGCCACCACCAACCGCCCAGCGCCGGGCGGACAGTTCGTGCTCGGCGCTCGAACCTTGCCCGGCAACCCCTTCGACGGCCACACGCTGGCCGCCCAGATCGCCCAGACCGAGCGCATCACCGGCGTGCCCATCGAGCGCGCCTATGTCGATCGCGGCTACCGCGGCCACGACGCCGGAGACCTCAG
>CAZHMM010000397.1:0-1326 GCA_964533585.1 uncultured Elioraea sp. | reverse complement strand
GGGAGCCGGCTGATGGGCACCGCGCTGATCCCCTATGAGCGCTCGCGCGCGCTGGTGCGGCGCGAGATCGAGTACTGGGACCGCACGATCGCGCTGCCCGCGCGGCCGCGCATCCGCGCGCTGACGCTGCTCGGCATCGCGGTGTTCATCGTCTTCATCGGCGGCTTCGGCTTCTGGGCGTCGTGGTATCCGCTCGCCGAGGCGAGCCTCGCGCAGGGCGCGGTGAAGGTGGAGATGAACCGGCGCAGCGTGCAGCACGCCGAGGGCGGGATCGTGCGCGAGATCCTGGTGCGCGAGGGCGACCGCGTGGAGCCGGGCCAGGTGCTGGTGCGGCTCGACCCAGTGCAGGCGGCCGCGCAGCTTCAGGGGCTGGAGACGCAGCGGCTCGCCCTGCTGGCGCATGCCGCGCGGCTGGAGGCCGAGCTCGACGGGGCGGAGCGCGTCCGCCTGCCCGACGAGGTTGTGCTCGCGCGCACGCGGCCGGAGGTCGCCGAGATGATCACCGGCCAGACGGCGATCTTCGAGATGAAGCGCGCGGCCTGGATCGCGAGCGACACCGCGCTGCTCGCGCGGCAGGACCAGTTGCAGGCGACGATCGACGCGCTGGCCCGCCAGCTCGCCTCGTCGCTTCGCCAGATCGAGCTCGTGCGCGAGGAGATCGCCACCGTCGAGGAGCTGCTGCGGCGGGGGTTGGAGCGGCGACCGCGCCTGCTCGCCCTGCAGCGCAGCGAGGCGGCGCTGATCGGCACCTACGAGGATCAGCAGGGGCAGATCGCACGCAACCGTGCCCAGATCGCCGAGATCGCGCAGACGCTGGCGAGCCAGCGTCAGTCGCGCAGCGCCGAAGCCGGACGCGAGCTCCGCACGGTGCGCGAGCGGCTGATCGAGGTCGAGGAAAGGCTGATCCGCGTGCGCGACATCAGTGGCCGGCTCGAGCTGCGCGCGCCGATCGGCGGGATGGTGATGGGGCTGAAGGTGAACAGCGACGGCGCGGTGGTGCGCCCGGCCGAGCCGTTGCTCGACATCGTGCCGGAGGAGCGGCTAGTGGCCGACCTGCGCATCTCGCCGCTCGACATCGCACGGGTGCAGGTGGGCGCACCGATCGAACTGCGGTTTCCGTCCTTCTCCCAGCGCAATGTACCGCCGGTGCATGTGGAGCTCGCCTGGATCTCGCCCGATGCGGAGACTGAGCAGCGCAGCGGCATGCCGTTCTACACCGGCCGCGTGCTGCTGGAGGAGGCGAGCCTCGCGCAGCTTCCCGGCGGGCGGGTGGTGCCGGGGATGCCGGTGGAGGCGAGCATCATCACCGGCGAGCGGACGATGATG
>CAZHMM010000396.1:0-1462 GCA_964533585.1 uncultured Elioraea sp. | reverse complement strand
ATTCCTATTTTCCCCTCTGGAACCCTGATGTCGACGAACCAGACCGCAACGGCGTATTTCGATATGCCGGATCTCTCTCCCAAGACTGTGACAATTGGCGCGGGTCCGGACGAGCTTGTTTTCAAGGTCAATCAGAATTACTGGAACGGTAAAGCCGAGTACATCGTCCTGGTCGACGGTCAGCCGTATGGCGATCGCCAGAAGGTCAACGCGCTGCTGGCCAACGGCGAGTACGACACCGTGATCGTGCGCGGCTCCTTCCCTGAAGGCACCACGATCGGTCTCAGATTCATGAATGATGCGCAGGGCAGTCCGACCGAGGGTCGCGACATTTTCGTCCACGCCGCAACGATGAATGGCGAAGCGCTTGCGCTGTCGCGCACCAACCTGCTGACCACGGGGCATACCGCTATCGCAACGGCAGGCGTTTTTGCACCCGAGCCGCAGCCCGAGCCGCAGCCGGAGCCGCAGCCCGAGCCGCACCCGGAGCCCGAGCCGCAACCGCAGCCGGAGCCGCAGCCCGAGCCGCAGCCGGAGCCCGCTCCTGCGCCTACTCCTACTCCGCCGCCCGCTTCGGATGAGCCTGTCACCACACCCAAGACGGTGGTGATCGGCGACGGCCCGGACGAGCTCGTCTTCAAGGTCAACCAGAACTACTGGAAGGGCCCGGCCGAGTACATCGTCCTGGTCGACGGCCAGCAGTACGGAGACCGCCACAAGGTCGGCGCGCTGCTCGCCAACGGCGAGTACGACACCGTGATCGTGCGCGGCTCCTTCCCTGAAGGCACCCAGATCAGCCTGCGCTTCATGAACGACGCGCACGAAGGGCCGAACATGGGCCGCGATATCTTCGTGCACGCGGTCTCGATGAACGGCGCGGCACTCGCGCAGAGCCGCCAGAACCTCTGGAGCACCGGCCAGATGTCGACCGTGACGGTCGGCGTACTGGCGCCCGAGACCGCGCCCACGGCCCCGCCGCTGCCGAAGGTGCCGACGGATGCGTCGGTCGAGGCGATCACACCGAAGACGGTCGAGGTGGGCGAAGGGCCCGACCAGGTCGTCGTCCGACTGAACCAGGACTGGTATGTCGGGGCGGCCCAGTACGTGGTGCTGATCGACGGCGTGCAGTTCGGCGACGTGCAGACCGCCGCTGCGCTACGCACCAAGGGCGAGACCGATACCCTGACCATCCGCGGCGACTTCACTGCCGAAACCGCGATCGCGATCCGGTTCATCAATGATGCCTTCTATGGTCATCTGAACGACCGGAACCTGTTCATCCAGTCGGTCGTGGTGAACGGCGTCGGGGCTTCGGTCGATCAGAAGAACCTGCTGCTCACCGGCCACACCGCGACCGTCGATCTCTCAGCCGCCAGCCATACCCTGTCGCCGCCACAGCCCGAGCCACAGCCCGAGCCGCAGCCGGAGCCGCAGCCCGAGCCGCACCCGGAGCCCGAGCCGC
>CAZHMM010000395.1:0-1496 GCA_964533585.1 uncultured Elioraea sp. | reverse complement strand
GCGCTTGTAACTCCTCCACTCACCGGCGTGCCTCCTGGCTAAGGTTGCGCGTCGGTAGCTGGGAGAGGGTCGCCGCGGAGCGCTTGGGGGTCATTCCCCGTGCATGAGATTGGCGCCCTCGACCGGCGTTCCGGGCCCGGACGGTATCCTGGGGCCGGGCCTTGCCAGCCCGCGTCCCCGCTTGGACAAGCGCGGGCATGAACGCCGGCATCGAGGCTCCCCGGCAACCACCTGTGAGGGAGAAGCCATGTTCGCCGGCATCGACGTCGCATCCGAAACCCACACCCTGGCGCGCCTCGACGACGCCGGCGCGCCGATCGGCAGGCCGATCCCGATCACCGAGGATCGCGCGGGCTACGACGCCCTGCTCGCCGCGCTCGGCCCAGCGCCGGCCCTCGTCGTCATCGAGGCCACCGGCCATTACTGGAAAAACCTCTTCGCCGTGCTCACCGCCGCCGGCCACGAGGTCGCGCTGGTCAACCCGCTCCTCGCCCGCCGCTTCCAGCAGGCCGGCCTCGAGCGCACCAAGACCGACGCCATCGACGCCACCGGCCTCGCCCGCCTCGCCTTCGAGAAGCGCCCAGCACCCACCCGCCTGCACGACGAGGTCGCCGAAGCCTTGCGCGAACTCGTCCGCCACCGCGACCGGCTCCGCCAGGACTTCGACGACCGCGTCCGCCAGCTCCACCGCCTCGTCGATCTCGGCTTCCCCGAGTTCACCCGCTACGTCCGCAGCCTCGCAAGCCAGCTCGCCACCTGCCTGCTCGCCGAATATCCGACCGCACAGGACTTCGCCCGCGCCACCCCGCGCCGCGTCGCCAGGCTGCGCTACGATGGGCGGCACTTCGTCGGGACCGAACTCGCCGAGCAACTGGTCGAGGCCGCCAAACGCTCCGTCGGCCAGCACCACGGGCCGGCCTACGCGCTGCAGGCCCGCCACATCTGCCAGGATCTCGACCTCTGGCGCCGGCGCCTGGCCGAGATCGAGCGCGACATCGAGAACCTGCTCGACACCCACGAGGTCGGGACGCTGCTCACCACCATCGACGGCATCGGGCCGCAGACCGCCGCCCGCATCATCGCCGAGCTCGGCAACCCGGCGCGCTTCCACAGCCCCGGCGCGCTCGCCGCCCATCTCGGCGTCGTCCCGGCCCTGCGCCAGTCGGGCAAGCGCCATCCCGCACGCGCCGCCACCACCCACTTCGGCAACGCCAGGCTGCGCACCGCGCTCTGGATGCCAACCCTCAGCGCCGTCCGCCGAAACCCTTGGCTCCGCGCCTTCTACGAACGCCTCCGCGCCGCAGGAAAGCCGCCCAAGCTCGCCCTCCTCGCCGCCATGCGCAAGCTGCTCCTCGCCGTCTACCTCACCGCCCGAAACCTCCGGCCCTTCGTCATCCCCACAGAGCAGGCGCGGGCGGCGTAGCCCATACAAAGCGAACCCCGCCGCGCCTGCCGACAAACAAAAAACCGCTTGCTCAGCCTGACGGTATCTCATG
>CAZHMM010000394.1:0-1501 GCA_964533585.1 uncultured Elioraea sp. | reverse complement strand
GCTCGGGCGCGAGCTGCGCCGCGACTCGCCGGCCTCGATCTTCGCCGGCTGAGCGCAGATCCCGATCAGGTGGGCTCGCCAGATCGGGTGAAGGAGCGCGCCGGGAATACCTAAAGTCGATTCGACACCGTCAAAAGACTCTTCCCCCCGCGGAGCATGCGCGTGAGCGTTGCGTGCCCGCGCCGGTGATGACGCAGCGCCATCGCCGCGTGCCCGAGCGCAAGCCCCACCAGCAGCACCGCGAGCGCGAGGTGCGCCCGTCGCAGCACGGCGAAGGTCGCGGCGTCCGTGCCGATCACGTGCGGTACCGGGACGACACCGAACAGCAGCGTCGGAATTCGCACCGGAGCGGCGGCAGCGCTCAGATAGCCGAGCACCGGAACCGCCAGCAGCAGCGCGAGCAGCACGGCGTGCACCGCGGCAGCAGCACGACGCTGCCAGCGCGGCAGCGGCGGATCGTGCTCCGGGCGTCCGCGCCGCCAGTGCATGCCGAGCTGCGCCAGTGCAAGCAGCAGCACCATGATCCCGATCGTCTTGTGCGCCTGGTAGAGCAGGAACTTCAACAGCAGCTGCGTGAACGGCAGCGCCACCATCACGATCGCCATCGGTGCGGTGATCAGCACCAGCGCAGCGATGCTCCAGTGCAGCAGACGCTGCGCCCGGCTCCAGGACGCGGGCCGCTCAGCCGCCACCCGCGCCAGTCTCAACGGCGAGCCGGATCCGGATGGTCAGCCGCACCTCGTCGGACAGCATCGGCCGGTCCGCCACCATGCCGAATGCGGCCCGGCTGAGCGCGCCCGTGACCACGAAGTCGGCGATCTCGGCCCGCCGCGCCTCGGCCCGCCGCCGGTCGTCCAGATGGGCTTCGAGGTCGAGCGGCCGCGTGATCCCGCGCAGCGTCAGCGTGCCGTGGATCGTGTAATGCGTCGGCGACAGCGGCTCCACCGCATGGCTCACGAAGCGCGCCGACGGGTAGCGCGCGGTGTCGAAGTACGCCTCTGAGCGCAGCAGCTCGACCTGCTCCGGGACCGGCATGTCCAGTGCCTCTGTCCGGACCGTCACATCGATGCTGGACCGTTGCGGCTGCGCCGCATCGAGCCGCAACTCACCCGCGAACTCCGGGAAACGGCCGTCGATCGAGAACAGTCCGAGCACACCAATCGCGAAGCCGATGCTGCCGAAACTTTGGTCGATCCGGTACAGGCCGGTGGCCTGCGCGGGCCACGCGAGGGCGCACCACACCGTCGTGGCAAGCGCGACCAGCCATCCCGAACGGTCTCGTGCCCGCAGTCTCGGCATCGGGTAATCGCCTCGGACGCTGGAGGTGCTGCCGGCTCTCGGCCGCCCCGCGCCATGGCGAAGCCTATACCCCCGGCCCGCCGCGCCCGCGATCACGAGTCCGGCCTCACCGACCTGTGTTGGACCGGTAGGTCAGGGCATCGGTTCCTCAGCGCACCGCGCCGGCGCGGTTCTCGAACACCACGAACCAGGCCGGCATCTC
>CAZHMM010000393.1:0-1508 GCA_964533585.1 uncultured Elioraea sp. | reverse complement strand
CTGACCCTCGCCCCCCAGCGCGCCGTCTGCCGGCTGGGGCCGCTGCTGCTCGCACTCGCCGTGCTGGCCGGACCCTCGGTGCTCCAGGCGACCGGCGAGGCCGCCGCGCGCGCCGGCGTGCTGCCGCCCTCGGCCCTGCACCGCGTCGCGATCTGGGACTTCGTCGCCGCCCGCGCGGCCGAGCGCCCGGTGATGGGCTGGGGGTTCGAGGCCTCGCGCGCCATGCCCGGCGGCGAGGCGCGGATCCCGGCCGCGACCTTCGACCGGCTCGCCCCGCCCGGGCCGGCGCGCGCCGCGCTCGACGCCATGGCCGACCATGCGGTGCAGAGCCTGCCGCTGCATCCGCACAATGGCGGGCTTCAGGTGCGGCTGGAGCTCGGCATGGTGGGGCTGCTGCTGGCGGCGCTCGGCGCCTGGTGGATCGGGCGGGGGATCGTGGGGGTGACCGACCGGGTGGTGCTGGCGGCGGGGGCGGGCGCGGTCTCGGCGGGGCTGGTTGTGGCCTCGATCGCCTTCGGGGTCTGGCAGGCCTGGTGGGTGGCCTCGCTGATCCTGGCCGCGACCGGCTGGCGGCTGGCGGCCGTGCCGCGCTGAGCGCGGGCCACTTTATCACTTTATGCTTTTATTCCTTTATCCGGGTGCCGCACGGGCCGCCAACTGGCTGATCTTTCATGGAAATTTGGAGGAGGCTGACTACCGTCCTATACCGGTCGAGCGGCGGCGGCGCAAGGGCCAGGTGACCCCGCCGCCGGGTCATCCTCTCTTGAGCCATCATGCACGGATGACCGTCGGCATGAGGGGTGTCGCCCGTGCCGGCCTAGCGCGACGTCGCCGGCCGACGGTGCGGCGGACGGAGCCGAACCGGGCCGACGGCTGAGGCCGCCGTCGCTGGACCCCTCGCCCGCCCGCGCGCCTCGCCTCAGTCCTGCCCGGCGTTCGGCAGCTCGATCTGGAGGTCGCGCCCGAAGACGATTCCGGCCACCTTGCACGCGGCGCGCAGGATCGCCTCCTTCTGCCGGTTGGCGATGTTCGTGTTCGCGAACCATCCCGGCGCGATCTCGGCGGTCTCGCCACGAAGATCGGGGCTGTGGGGATGCACCTGCGCCGGACTGCGCGCGATGTGGTTCACCTTGCACTCCGCGACCAGCGGTGCCAGGCGCGTGCAGAAGGTGCCGTCCGCGGCGGCCAGGGTGCGGAGGATCGCGAGGAACGCGTCCTTCGCGGTCGGCGCGAGGCCCACTACGCCGCGGAGCTGGTACAGCGCCTCGGGTGAGCCGACGGCTCGCGGTCGTCGGGGTGTGGGCGGACGTGCGGGTGCCGTCGGTTTGGCCGGGCGCGGCGGAGGGGGCGGCTGCGGCTCGATGACGAGCCCCATCGGCACACCGAGCTGACCAACGGCTCGTCGCCGGCTGCTAGACTCCGAGTCGGTGCGCGGGATGGTTTGCGATGGCTCATAGGATCAGTATCGACCGGATTGGTCCGTCAGGGTCTCTGACCCTGGAGATCGG
>CAZHMM010000392.1:0-1532 GCA_964533585.1 uncultured Elioraea sp. | reverse complement strand
TCGGCGCCTCGCCGTCGCCGGCCGGCTCCTTCTTCCGCCCGTCCACCATGTCGATCGGGCCGTGCCGCGACGTGTTGCCGGCGAAGTCCAGCACCAGGCAATCATCCTTGCCCTCGGCGAGGCGTGTGCCACGGCCGACCATCTGCACGTAGAGCCCGACGCTCTTGGTCGGACGCAGCAGGGCGATCAGATCGGTGCCCGGCGCGTCGAAGCCGGTGGTCAGCACATTGGCGTTGGTGACGCAGCGCAGCCGGCCGGCCTTGAAGGCCGCGAGGATGCCATCGCGCTCCGGTGCCGGCGTGTCGCCGGTGACGGTCTCGCAGGAGATGCCATGCTCGCGGATCGCGTCGCGCACGTGCCGCGCATGCGCGACACCCGAGCAGAACACCAGCCACGAGCCGCGGCCCTCGCCGTGCTGCACGATCTCGGCGACGGCGGCGCGCGTGACCTCGTCGCGGTCCACTGCCGCCTCGAGGTCCCTGGCGATGAACTCCCCGCCGCGCGTGCCGACCCCGGCGACGTCGAGCTGCGTCTCCGTCTGCTTCGGCACTACGGGGCAGAGATAGCCCTGCTGGATCATGTCCAACACGGGCACCTCGTAGGCGATATCGGTGAACAGGCGATCCTTGCCCTCGTGCAGCAGGCCGCTGTCGAGCCGGTACGGCGTGGCGGTGAAGCCGACGACCTTCAGCAGCCCGGCATTGATCTCGTTCAGCTGCGCGAGGAACGAGCGGTACATGCCGCTGTCGCTGCGCCCGAGCAGATGCGCCTCGTCGATCAGCACCAGGTCGCAGCGCTGCACCTTGTAGGCGTGACGGTGGATCGACTGGATGCCGGCGAACAGGATCTGCGCGTGGATGTCGCGGCGGGACAGGCCTGCCGAGTAGATGCCGGCCGGCGCCTCCGGCCAGGCGCGGATCAGGGCCATGAAGTTCTGCTGGATCAGCTCCTTCACATGCGTCAGGACGAGGACGCGGGTGTCGGCGTAGGCCGCGATCGCCTCGCGGATGAAGCCGGCGATCACGACGCTCTTGCCGCCACCGGCGGGAATGACCACCAATGGATTGCCGGTGTTGCCGCCGAAGTAGTCGTAGAGCGCGTCGATGGCGGCGCGCTGATAGGGGCGAAGCGAGAGGCTCATGCGGCGATGCCCAACGCCGCGGCATCGCCTCGCGCGAGCCACCGGCCGCGATGGCCGCAGCCGAGACAGGTCAGGCCGAAGGCATGCGGACCGCTCCCCGGCCGCACGGCGTAGCGATCGTCGCCGCAGCGATGGCAAGCGCCATGCGTGACGATGCGCGTCTCGTCCGTCTCGGCCGGCACGCCATCCCGCCAGACCGTGCCGTCCGGCAGCCGGTAGCTGACCCAGTCCTCACCGGCGTCGATCTGCTCGGCAGCGATCAGGTCGGGGATGAAGAGATGCGAGGCACATCCGGCCCGCTGCTCGTGCCGCGTCAGAACCTGCTGATGCCGGGCGCACTGCCAGGCGCCATGCGCGACGGGTGTCGCGTGCAGGCAGGAGCGGCAATGCC
>CAZHMM010000391.1:0-1533 GCA_964533585.1 uncultured Elioraea sp. | reverse complement strand
GACGAGGGCGAGGAGCGCGAGGATCATGCGGGGCAAGCGCGCCATGTCGCGGAAATTGCAGGCCTTCCCGTGGGGTGGCGACACCTTACGCGATCACGATCCGGCGCACCAACCGCCGGATCTTCCGTCAGCGTCGGCCGGCTGCCGCGCCGCCGGCGACGACCTCGCGCAAGGGTCCGTGCAGATGCGGGTTCGCCGCCACCACATTGCCCGAAGCCAGCGGATCGCCGCCCTGCTCGTCGGTCACGAACCCGCCCGCCTCGCGCACCATCAGGACGCCGGCGGCGATGTCCCAGGCGTTCAGGTTCAGCTCCCAGAACCCCTCGTAGCGCCCGGCCGCGACCCAGGCGAGATCGAGCGCCGCCGCGCCGAAGCGCCGCACCCCGGCGACCTGCGGCATCAGCCGCTCCAGCGTCGCCGAGAACGCGCGCTGGGTCGGGATGGTGGCGAAGGGGATGCCGGTGGCGAACACCGCCTCCTTCATCTCGCGCCGGGCCGAGACGCGCAGCCGCCGGTCATTCAGGAACGCGCCCACACCCTTCTCGGCCACGAACATCTCGGCCTGGGCGGGCGAGTAGATCACCCCGGCGACGATCTCGGTGGTCTTGCCGAGCCGGCGTTCGAGGGCGATCGAGATCGCCCAGTGCGGGATGCCGTGCAGGAAGTTGGTCGTGCCGTCGAGCGGATCGACGATCCAGCGGAACTTCCAGGATTCGGGCCCCGACGAGCCGCCCTCCTCCATCAGGAAGGCGAACTCGGGCCGGCCCTTGCCGAGCTCGGCCTTCAGCGTCTCCTCGGCGCGCAGATCGGCCTGGCTGACGAAATCGGACGGCCCCTTCACCGAGACCTGGAGCTGCTCGACCTCGCCGAAGTCGCGCAGCAGGCGCTTGGCGGCCTTCTGGGCCGCCATCATCATCGTGTTGACGGCGGGGGAGAATCTCGGCGGGGCCACGGGGGCTGATCAGCCCTTGGCGCGCTCGACGTAGGAGGCGTCCTCGGTGCGCACGACGATGCGGTCGCCCGCCTCGACGAAGGGCGGCACCATGGTCTTCACCCCGTTCGACAGGATCGCCGGCTTGTAGGACGACGACGCGGTCTGGCCCTTCACCACCGGATCGGCCTCGGCGACCGCGAGCGTGACGGTCTGCGGCAGGTGGATCGCCACCGGCTCGCCCTCGACGAGGTCGACCAGCAGCACCATGCCTTCCTGGAGGAACTGCTTGGCCTCGCCGCACAGCGCGGAGTCGACCTCGATCTGCTCGAAGCTCTCCTTGTCCATCAGGGTCAGCCGCTCGCCCTCGGCGAACAGGTAGTCGTACTCCTTCTCCTCGGTCATCAGCCGCTCGACCGTGTCGATGGTGCGCCAGCGCTCGTCCTTCTTCGAGCCGGTGCGGAGGTTGCGCATCTCGACCTGGATCACGGCCGCACCCTTGCCGGGGGTGTTGATCTGGCTTTTCAGCACGGTCCAGCGCTGGCCTTCGTGCTCGATCACGTGGCCGGGGCGCATCTGGTTGGCCTGCATCTTCGGCATGG
>CAZHMM010000390.1:0-1554 GCA_964533585.1 uncultured Elioraea sp. | reverse complement strand
CGCCGCTTTGCAGATAGACCGCGCCCAGCCCCTTCAGGCGTCGCCAGAGCGCGACCCGCTTGCGGGCTGGCTCGGGCGGGACCTTGTACACCAGCAGCAGCCAAGTTGTATCCATCGAGCATTTCTACTGTAACTACCGTTACAATACAAGCGTGTCCGCTCGCAACAGCCAACTCGGCCCCGCCAAGGGTTCGCGGCTCCCCTCATGCCTGCTATCTCTGCCCCGACATCACCGAGGATCGTCCGATGCCCGCCTATCGCTCCCGCACCACCACCCATGGCCGCAACATGGCCGGCGCCCGCGGCCTGTGGCGCGCCACCGGCATGCGCGACGAGGATTTCGGCAAGCCGATCATCGCGATCGCCAACTCCTTCACCCAGTTCGTGCCGGGCCATGTCCACCTGAAGGATCTCGGCCAGCTGGTCGCGCGCGAGATCGAGGCTGCCGGCGGGGTGGCGAAGGAGTTCAACACCATCGCGGTCGATGACGGCATCGCCATGGGCCATGCCGGCATGCTCTACAGCCTGCCCTCGCGCGAGCTGATCGCGGATGCGGTCGAGTACATGGTGAACGCGCACTGCGCCGATGCGCTGGTCTGCATCTCCAACTGCGACAAGATCACGCCCGGGATGCTGATGGCGGCGATGCGCCTGAACATCCCGACCGTGTTCGTCTCCGGCGGGCCGATGGAGGCCGGCAAGGTGGTGCATCGCGGCGAGACGCGCGCGGTCGACCTGATCGACGCGATGATCGTCGCCGCCGACAGTTCGGTCACCGACGAGGAGGTGGCGGTCATCGAGCGCTCGGCCTGCCCGACCTGCGGCTCGTGCTCGGGGATGTTCACCGCCAACTCGATGAACTGCCTGACGGAAGCGTTGGGTCTGGCGCTCCCCGGCAACGGCACCGTGCTGGCGACCCATGCCGACCGCAAGCGCCTGTTCCTGGAGGCCGGACGGCGCATCGTCGAGATCACCCGCCGCCACTACGAGACCGACGATGGCTCGGTGCTGCCGCGCGCGATCGCCTCCTTCGCCGCGTTCGAGAACGCGATGACGCTCGACATCGCGATGGGCGGCTCGACCAACACGGTGCTGCACCTGCTGGCCGCGGCCGAGGAGGGCGGGGTCGATTTCACCATGGCCGACATCGACCGGCTGTCGCGCCGCGTGCCGGTGCTGTGCAAGGTCGCGCCCTCGGTCGCGAATGTGCATGTCGAGGACGTCCATCGCGCCGGCGGCATCATGGGCATTCTCGGCGAGCTCGATCGCGCCGGCCTGCTCGACACCTCGGTCAGCCGCGTCGATGCGCCGACGCTGGCCGAGGCGCTGGAGCAGTGGGACGTCCGCCGCACCGAGGCCGAGACGGTGCACCACTTCTATCGTGCCGCCCCCGGCGGCATCCCCACCACCGTCGCCTTCAGCCAGGAGAGCCGCTGGAAGGCGCTGGACCTCGACCGCGCCGGCGGCGTGATCCGCGACGCGGGTCACGCCTTCTCCGCCGATGGCGGGCTCGCGGTGCTCTACGGCAACCTCGCCGAGGAGGGCTCGATCGTG
>CAZHMM010000389.1:0-1561 GCA_964533585.1 uncultured Elioraea sp. | reverse complement strand
GCATTGCCATCGGCCATGGCCGGGTTCGAGGTGATGATGCCCCAGACCACGTCCGACTCCAGCTGGGCGATGGAGTTGCCGTACATCGCCGGGATCCGGGTGAAGGCGTCCAGATCGTCGTTGATCAGCACCTGCCGGGTGATGGCGACGACCCGGCCGTAAGTCTTCACGCGGTAGCTCTCTTTGCTCTCCCCGAGCGTTCCGCGCTTGAACTCGCCGCTCTCGCCAACCTCCAGCAGCTGCGGGGCTTCGCCGAGCTGGACGCGGTGCATCGCCTTGAAGTCGGTCGCCAGCACTTGGCGGCAGAAGAGCGCGAAGGTCCGCGGATAGGCCTCGTAGGCCTGGCGCAGGGTCTTGTTGGTGACGGCCGCGAGGATCTCGGGGAAGTCCGAGGTCGAATGCAGCGCGCGCGTCGCCACCTCGTCACGCGAGAGCCCCCGCGTGTTCACCCCGGCATTGCCGAGGCTTTCGCGGGCGAGTTCCAGCAGCGTCATGCCGCGATACTGACGCGCAGCGTCCTCAAGCGGGAACAGCGTCGGGCTGTAGCGGTGCAGGAGCGCATTGGCCACCGCATCGCGGCGGGTGATGCGCTCATCCCGGCCACCGAGCGGGACGGAGACTTGGCCGAAGGTCCGCGTCTCCTCCGACTTCGCTGCGACCTGATCGAGGATCAGGCGACGCGCTTCGTCGAGACTAGTGCCGCGCTTGACCAGATCCTCGGCGAAGCCCCGCTCGAGGTTCAGGCGACCAGCCAGATCGTAGATGGTCGAGACACGCTCACGTTCGGCTTCGCGGGCGCGATTCGCTGCGGCATCGGGATCCGGGGTATCGGGCTTGGCGGTCTTCGGACGTGCACGGGTCTGCGTATCGGCCGCGCTCGGGGGCGTGTCGGTCATGGTGGTCTCCTCGGTCGCTGCCGTTTCGCTCGTCTGGTCGGCCACGACCTCGTCAGTCTGGGCCGGGGTCTGGGTCTTCTCCGTCATCGGGGATGCTCCTTGCGGGTTGGGGGGCGCGTCCCGGCGGTGAAGGACGCAGGTTTCAAGAGGGCTCTGGCTGCGGAAGCCCGCGGCGGGGTCGGCCCCGACCGGGACCGCTGAAATCTCGAAGGGGGTCCAGTCCACCGCCCGCCAGAGCTCCCGCCCGCCGTCGGGCTTGGAGATGTCGAAGCGATGGACCTGGTAGCCGATGGAGACCGCGCGGATGTGCCCGGCCTGGATGTCGCGCCAGATCGGCTCGACATCGGCGCGCTCGCTGATGCGAACCTGCGCGATGCCGCGGCCCTTCTCGATCCGCGCCGAACCGGGCACCACCGAGCCGATGACGGCGTCGAGCGTGTCGATCTCGTGGACCTTCAGGAACGGCGCGCCCGCGTTCAGCCGGTCGAGGCGCACATGGGCAGGGTCGAGGCTGAGTTCCTCGTCGTAGGGCTCGCCGAAGAAGCTCGCCCGCCGGACGCGCGCGCCCGCCGACCAGATCACCTCGACGGTGCGTGCGTCGGCATCGACGGTGTTCGGCGCAAGCTCCGCCGACCGGCGAAGCGCCGGCAGTTCGATCATCGTGT
>CAZHMM010000388.1:0-1579 GCA_964533585.1 uncultured Elioraea sp. | reverse complement strand
GCCCGTTGCTGCTGCTCGCCTCCGAGGCCGGCGCGCACATGACCGGCGCGGTCGTCACCGTGGACGGCGGCCATTCGATCAACCCGCTCTGAAGCGAGGCGTCATGGACTTCACCCTGCCCCCCGAGGTCGATGCGATCCGCCAGCGCATCCGCCGCTTCGTCGACGAGCGGCTGATCCCGCTGGAATCCGATCGCGCCAATTACGACGAGCACGAGAACATCGCCCCCCATGTGCTCGCGGAGATGCGCAGCCAGGCGAAGGCGGAGGGGCTCTGGGCGTTGCAGATGCCGAAGGAACGCGGCGGCGGCGGACTGCCGCGCATCGGCATGGCCGCCTGCTACGAGGAGATGAACCGCTCGATCTTCGGCCCCGTCGTGTTCAACTCCGCCGCCCCCGACGACGGCAACATGATGGTGCTGGAGCGCGTGCTGCCCGAGGCGATGAAGCCGCGCTGGCTGCGGCCGATCGTGGACGGCGCGGTGCAGTCGGCCTTCGCCATGACCGAGCCGGACGGCTGCGGCTCCGACCCCAATCTCACCTACACCCACGCCGAGCGGGTCGGCAACGACCGCTGGCGCATCAGCGGCCGGAAATGGTTCATCACCGGCGCGGGCAATGCGCGCATCTTCATCGTCATCGCCCGCACGTCCGAGGATGAGCGCAAGGGGCTCTCGGCCTTCCTGTTCCATGCCGACACACCCGGCTGGCACATCGTCCGTCGCATCCCGATCATGGGGCCGGAGGAGCATGGCGGGCACTGCGAACTCGTGTTCGACGGGCTCGAGGTGCCGGACGAGCAGCGCCTGCTCAATGTCGGCGACGGACTCAAGCTGACCCAGATGCGGCTCGGTGTGGCGCGGCTGACGCACTGCATGCGCTGGCTCGGCCTGTCGCGCCGTGCATTGGAGATCGCCACCGAGCACGTCGCCCGCCGCGATTCCTTCGGCATGAAGCTGATCGAGCGCGAGAGCGTGCAGGGCCTGATCGGCCAGGCGGCGATGGAGATCGAGATCGGCCGGCTGCTCACCATGAAGGCCGCCTGGGTGCTGGATCAGGGCGGGTTCGCGCGCAAGGAGGTGTCGATGGCGAAGATCGTCGTCGCCGATGCCCTGCACCGTGCGGTCGATACCGCGTTGCAGCTGCTCGGCGCCAAGGGCTACTCGAAGGACACGGTGATCGAGTGGATGTACCGCTACGCCCGCCAGGCGCGGCTGGTGGACGGTGCCTCCGAGGTGCACCGCATGGTGCTGGCGAACACGCTGCGCCGCGAGGGTCGCGACTTCTTCGCCTGGGGTCCGCCCGCGCATGGATGAGGCGCGGCGCGAGCGCTTGACCGCATGGCTGCGCGATGCGGTCGGTGATCCGTCGCTGACCGTCACGACGATGGCGCGGCTGTCGGGCGGGGCGATCCAGCAGAACTGGGCGCTGGATGTGGTGTGCGCGGGGTTCGCCGAGGCGTGGGTGCTGCGCACCGACAATCCGGCGACGCTCGCGGTCTCGCACGGCCGCGCGGCGGAGTTCGCGCTGCTGCGCGCCGCGCATGGCGCCGGCGTGACGGTGCCGGAGCCGCTGTTCCT
>CAZHMM010000387.1:0-1595 GCA_964533585.1 uncultured Elioraea sp. | reverse complement strand
CGGCAACCCGAGGTGGCCGCCCGGGCGCCGGCTGCGCCCGCCGCCGCACCCCGTGTTTCCTCCGGCCCGCTGCCCGAGCGGGTGCAGCTGCTGTTCGCGCCCGAGGCGCAGGAGCTGACCGAGGCGATGCGCGCGGAACTGCGCTCCCTGGCCGGCGCACTGCCCGACAGCGACGCGGCCCGGCTCACCGTCAACGCCTATGCGGGCGGCGATCCGGCCAACCCCAGTCTGGCGCGGCGGGCCTCGCTGTCGCGCGCGCTCGCGGTGCGCACCGCGCTGATGGAGGCGGGCGTGCGCTCGACCCGGATCGATGTGCGCGCCCTCGGGCTCAATGCCGGCGACGGCCCGCCGGATCGCGTCGATGTGCTGGTAGGGACCCCCCGATGATCACTCGCCCGCGGCGCTTCCTGCTCCGCATGCTCGGCTTCCTGGCGGCCGTGCTCGCGCTTGCCGCGCTGCTGCATCAGCATCTGATCCATGCCTTCCAGGCCAACCCGGTGCTGAACGGGCTGATCCTGGGCGTGCTGTTCATCGGCATCCTCTACGTGTTCCGCCAGGTCTCGGCGCTGACGCGCGAGGTGGAGTGGCTGGAGACCTTCAAGCGCAACAAACCCGGGCTCGCCGGGCTCGGCCAGCCCCGGCTGCTCGCGCCGATGGCCTCGATGATGTCGGAGAAGCGCGAGCGCTTCACGCTCTCGGCCCTGGCGATGCGCAGCCTGCTCGACGGCATCCAGAGCCGGCTCGATGAGAGCCGCGAGCTCAGCCGCTACATGGTGGGGTTGCTGATCTTCCTCGGCCTGCTCGGCACGTTCTGGGGGCTGTTGCTCACCATCAACGCGATCGGCGCGGTGATCGGCGGGATGAGCATCGGCACGGGCGAGATCACGCAGCTGTTCGGCCAGTTGCAGAGCGGCTTGCAGGCGCCGCTCGCCGGCATGGGCACGGCGTTCTCGACCTCGCTGTTCGGCCTTGCCGCGGCGCTGGTGCTGGGCTTCCTCGACCTCACCGCGGGCCAGGCGCAGAACCGGTTCTTCAACGATCTGGAGGATCTGCTCGCGCAGCAGACGCGGCTCTCGTCGGGCGCGATCGGCGGGATGGAGGGCGAGGGCGGTTCGGTGCCGGTCTATGTCCAGGCGCTCTTGGAGCAGACGGCCGAGAACCTGGAGGGGTTGCAGCGCACGCTGGCGCGCGGCGAGGAGGGGCGGATCGCGGCCAACCAGGCGGTGATCGGCCTGACCGAGCGGCTGGGCCAGCTCACCGACCAGATGCGCGCCAGCCAGCAATTGCTGCTGCGGGTCGCCGAGGGGCAGAGCGAGTTGCGGCCGGTGCTGTCGCGGCTGGCGGATGCGCAGGCGCAGGGTGCGCTGGATGATGCGACGCGCGGGCATATCCGCAATCTCGAGCTCTATCTGGCGCGGATGCTCGAGGAGATGATGCAGGGGCGGACGCAGGCGACCAACGAGATCCGTTCCGAGATCAAGCTGCTCGCGCGCACGATTGCGGCGATCGCGGAGGACCAGCCGCGGTGAGCGCTGCGCGACGCAGGGGGCTCCGCCCCCTGCACCCCCGCCAAGGGCCATTGGCCCTTGGAACCC
>CAZHMM010000386.1:0-1616 GCA_964533585.1 uncultured Elioraea sp. | reverse complement strand
GCCGCCGTTGCCGCCGACACGACCGCCGCCGTGGCGCCCGCGGCGAGTGAAGGCGCGCCTGCAGACGGCGACAAGCACGTCGAACACCCTTCGGCCGGGTACCGTCGTTTCGGTTGGATCCTCGGTCTGAGCCTCGTGTACGCCGCCGGTCTGGTGGGCCGCGTGCCGTTCTGGCTGGCGACGTTCCTGTTCGTGTTCGCGTCGATCGTGGTGTTCGAACGCGGCGGGTACAAGACGCAGCGTCTGGCCACGAAGGGCCTGATCATCGCGGCCGTCATCGCCGGTGCGACGGCGTTCGCGGTGCCGTTCGTGTTCGAACGCATCTTCCTGGTGAACCTCCCGTGAGCGCGGGAGGCTGAGGTGGCGATGGAAGGGCTCGGCTATCTCGCGCAAGGCATCATCGGCTTCCTGACGCCTGGCTCCATATTCGACATCCTGTGGGCCACGCTGCTCGGCATCATCGTGGGCATGCTGCCCGGCTTGACGGCGACGCTGGGCGTTGCGCTGCTCACGACGCTGACGTTCGGCATGCCGTCGGGCGAAGCGATCTTGGTGCTGGTGTGTATGTATGTCGGCGCCATCTACGGCGGCAGCCGCAGCGCCATCTTGCTCAACATCCCGGGTACGCCCGCCAACGCCGCCACGGCGCTGGATGGCAACGCGCTGGCGCGCCAAGGTAGGGCGGGCAAGGCGATGGGCATCGCCACGGCGGGCTCTGTGCTCGGCAGCATGATCGGCATGGTCATGCTGGCGACCATCGCGCCGGGCCTGGCCGAGGCGGCGCTCCGGTTCCAGTCGTACGAGTTCTTCTGGCTCGCGATCTTCGGTGTGGTCATCTCGGGGCGCCTCACCGCGCTCGAAGACCCGCTCAAGGGCTGGATCGCCGGCTTCCTGGGCTTGCTGGTCGCGATGGTGGGCCAGGAAGCGATCTACTCGTACCCGCGTTTCGCGTACCACAACACCGACCTCGCAGGCGGCTTCGGACTCCTGCCGGTGCTCGTCGGGATGTTCGGCTTCACCGAGATCCTGATGGTGATGAAGCAGCCGGCCGTGGTCGTGTTGAAGGGCGCGGCGGACTCGGTGGTCCCCAAAGTCCGCGAGGTGTTCCGATACTGGAAGACGATCATCCGCTCCGGCGTGATCGGCACCCTGATGGGGCTGATCCCCGGCGTGGGCGAGGACATGGGCGCCTGGGTGTCGTACGCCACGGCGCGCGGCGACAGCAAGGAGAGAGAGCAGTTCGGCAAGGGATCGGTCGAGGGCCTGATGGCCGCCGAGACGGGCAACAACGCCGCCGTTCCGGGCGCGATCATCCCGGTTCTCACACTGGCGGTGCCGGGTTCGGCGCCCGCCGCGGTACTGCTGGCGGCGCTCTTCATCCACGGCATCCGGCCCGGGCCGTTGATCATGATCGAGGCGCCGGCGTTCGTCTACCAGGTCGTTGCCATGGTGTTCTTCGCCACGCTGGCAATCCTGATGTACGGCCTGCTTCTCACCAAACCGCTATTGACGGTGCTGCGTGTCGCGCCGTCGCGGCTGATGCCGATCATCATGGTGCTCTGCACCGTCGGCTCGTTCGCCATCGCCAGCCGCATCTTCGACATCTGGATCATGCT
>CAZHMM010000385.1:0-1627 GCA_964533585.1 uncultured Elioraea sp. | reverse complement strand
CCAGCCGGCGCTTGCTCTCGTCCAGCGCAAGCCGCTGCGCCTCGACCTTGAGCGCGAGCTGCGCGACCTTCAGCCGCGCGAATGGCGTGCCGTCCGCGGTCGCACTGCCGCCCAGCGGCGAGCGGCTCGGGTCCGCGGTCTCGACCAGGCGGCGGCGGGTCTTGTCGATGTCCCACTGGCCGTCCGGCTCGCGGCTGATCCGCCCGGCACTCGCGGCCTTGCGCAGCGCCGTCTCGGTGATGCCGATGCGGCGCGCCGCCTCGCGCGTCGACGGGGTCAGCTCAGGCATGGCGGCGACTCGGGTTCCGGGCACCCATCGCGGTAAGCCGCGATGGGATCCCGTCATCGCGGCCGGCCGCGATGGGGCCCACCTTCGCCGCTCATCAAGGGCACGCCGGAACGGCCGGGCGGGCCCGGCCCGACGGGAAGATCAGCGCGGGAAGCGCCGATCCAACTCGCGCGATGCAAGGCGCCAGGCAGTGGCGTAGTCGGTGGTGATCTCGCCGAGCATCGCGGTCACGACGTGCTCGATGGTGCGGTCGTCGCTCATCCGGAGGCGCAAGGCGTTGTCCATCGCCGCCGCCAGGATGCCGTCGTCGGCAGGCGTCAGGGTGAAGGTCGTCATGGTCCTCTCCATCGTGGTGACGGGACGACCATTCGCGCTGGTGTGGCGGGCAGCCAAGCTGAGTGCGCGATCATAACATTGCGTTCTCGCCGGGCGCAGCACCGCCGCCCGCGATCTGCGAGCGGCGGCGTGAGGCCGGAGGATCAGGTCTCGGTCGAGGAGAACACGAACTCCGCCTGACCGACGCGGGTTCCGTCGCTGTCGTGCAGCGGGCGGGGCCAGGCGCCGGCGAAGCGGTGCTGGTCCATCTCGTCGGCGAGCCGGCGCAGGATCGGGCTCCCATCGAACACGGTTCGATGGGGACCCGGGCGGCCGATCTCCGCGGTTGGGCAGTTCTGGAACGCCGGCCCGCTGATGCGGATGCGCAGGATGAACTCGCTCATCACTGCGCCTCGCCCGTGGTGGTCACGCGATACACCGAGTACGACCCCTTGGCGCCCTCCTTGTTGGGCCCGACCTGGCGGACCCGGTCCATCACGTCGACGGTGATGCCCTTGCGCTTCAGCCCGGCGAGGAAGCCGCGCACGGTGTGCGACTGCCAGCCGGTGGCATCGATGATCTGGGCGATGGTCGCGCCCTTGTCGCGCCGGAGGAGCGCCAGCACCGCCTCCTGCTTCGTGCCCGCGCGCGGCTTGCCCGGTTCGCGGCGAATCCGCGTGGTCCCGGCGAGGGCCGCGCGCAGCGCATCCATCGCCTCCGTCAGGCCGTAGCGCTGGTTCTCCTCGTCCTCCCAAGCGTCGAGCACGGCCTGCGCGGCGGCGCGCAAGGTGGCCCGCGTTGGCGCCGTCGTGGCCGAGGGGCGCGCCGTGCCGTCCGCCGCAGGGGTGGCCGCACCCTCGTCGTCCTGCGCGCCCGTGGGCGCCCGGGTGGCCTCCGGGTGCCCATCGCGGCTCGCCGCGATGGGGTCCCGGTCCAGTGGGTTGTTGTCCGGGCCGTCGATCAGGAACGGATCGACGCCCGCGCGCACGTCCTTCGGCACGTCCTCGCCGTAGGGCGAGTCAT
>CAZHMM010000384.1:0-1658 GCA_964533585.1 uncultured Elioraea sp. | reverse complement strand
TGCTCGGGCTCGCGATCCTGCTGCTGGTCGTGGGCGGGCTCGGCATCGCCGCCTTCGGCACGTTCCAGACCACGCTGGTGCTGACCTCCGTGCCGACCGAGGCGCGCTCGCGCATGCTTGGACTGGTGACGATGGCGATCGGCACCGGTCCGATCGGCATGATGCTCTCGGGCGCGCTCGCCGATCGGTTCGGTGCCGGGCTCGCCGTTTCGGCGCTCGCCGCGGCCGGGTTCGTGATCGTTGCCGTGATCGGCGCGCTCTGGCTGCGCGCGCGGCAGGCGTAAACCGCTAGGACGGCGGGCCCGGATCGAAGCGGGTCCAGCCCGGCACCTGGGCGGCGAGATTCACCTCGCGCCACTTCGGATGCCGGGGCGGGCGGAGGAACTCGTCGAAGCGGCGCGTGAAGGCGTGCACGAAGCGGGCGACCTTGCGGTAGCGTTCCGTCCCGGGCTGCCAGGCATAGACCGCCATCACCGCACCGACGGCGATCGTTTCCACCTCACTGCCCGCCGGGATCAGGTTCGGGTAGTCGGCCGCGGACAGGCTGGACGGCAGGTAGGTCTCGAGCAGCGCCGGCGTCGCCGAGATCGGAACGAAGTGCAGCCCGCTGCCCGGCGGGAGGCCCGCATACAGCCGCGCGGGCTTGCCGGCGACATAGACCGCCGCGCCGATCTCGCCGTTGCGCAGCTTGGTGAGCGCCAGATCCTGCGGGTCATTGGCGATCTGCGCGTTCACACCGAGCGCCTCCAGCACCAGCGACGACGTCATGGCGGTGCCGCTGCCGCGCACATCGACGTTCACGACCCTGCCGGCGAGATCCTGCACCGTGCGGACATCCTCGCGGGCGAGCAGATGGATTTCCTCGTCGTAGAGCTTGGTGATGTACTGCACGAGGCGGTCGATCCCCGGCAGCAGCTGCTCGCGGCGGGCGAAGGCGAGCACGTCGGACTGCACGATGCCGATGTCGATGCCGCGCAGCAGCACGATGTCGCGCAGGTTCTGCACCGAACCGCGGCCGAGCATCGCGACCACGCGCATGCGGTCGCCCTCGTCGAGCACGTTCATCAGATCGGCGGCGATCCGGATATAGGTGCCATCCACCCCGCCGGCCATGATGCCGACCGTGCCCTGGTTGGCCTGCGCGGTCAGGGCGCTGAGGCGGTCGGCCCAGCTCGTCTGCGCCGCGGCCGGGCCGGCGGCGAGGGCGGCGAGCGCCGAGGTCAGCAGCGTCCGGCGCGGCAGGCGGGGAATGGGTGCGGTCACGGCATGGCCTCCAGGGCTCTGATGCGGGCTTCGGCATCCGCCACGCCCAGCGCGGCGGCGCGGCGATACCAAGTGAGGGCCGCCGCGCGGTCGGGGGGTATGCCGCGGGCGCCGAGCGCCTCGAGCACGCGCGGGTCGTAGGTGGCGCCGGCCTCCAGCGCCGCCTCGCCGCTGCCGCCGGCGGCCGCACGCTCGAAGAAGCGGCGCGCGGCCGACACATCGCCAATGCCCATCAGTTCGCTGCCGCGGCGGAGCAGCATCTCGATCATCGCCGGGGCCATGGCCGGTACCGGCGGCGGAGCGACGACAGCAGGGGTGGCCGGGGTCGCCGCCGGCGGTGGCGTGAGGGCGGCGGCGAGCGCCCGCTCGGCCGCCTCAAGCCGCGGCGCCTCCGG
>CAZHMM010000383.1:0-1663 GCA_964533585.1 uncultured Elioraea sp. | reverse complement strand
GGCGGCGCGCTGATGGGTGGCCTGCTGGCCGGCGGGCTGATCGGCCTGTTGATGGGCTCGGGCTTCTTCGGCGCCGGCCTCGGCGGCGTGCTCGGCGCGCTGTTGCAGATCGCCCTGATCGGCGGGCTGCTCTGGCTGGGGCTCAGGCTGTTCCGGGCAGCCCCCGCGATGGCCGGTGCGCCGGCCGCGCGCGGCCCGGTGCCCGATCTCGGCAGCGGACCGCTGCCGCAGAGCGGCGCGGGCCTCGCCGGCGGCGGGCACGTGCCGCTGCGGCTGACCGAGGAGGATCTCGCGACCTTCGAGGCGGCCCTGAAGCAGACCCAGGCCGCGTGGAGCGAGGCCGACACCGCCGCGCTCGCCAGGCTGCTGACGCCCGAGATGCTCGACCATGTCACCGCGCAGCTTGACGAGGATGCGCGGCGTGGCGTGCGCAACCGCGTCTCCGGCCTCGTCTTCGAGGAGGGCGATGTCAGCGAAGCCTGGCGCGAGGGTGTGCGCGACTACGCCACCGTGGCGATGCGCTTCAGCCTCACCGACGTTGACGTGCCGGCGGGCGGGCCGCCGGCACTGCCCGGTACCGCGAAGCGGGAGACGGTGACCGAGCTCTGGACCTTCGTGCGGGTGCAGGGCGGGCCGTGGCTGCTGAGCGCGATCCAGCAGACGGGCGAGCCGGCCTGAGCGGACAGGGCATCCACGGCGAGCGAGGCGACGCAGCACCAGCCCCGGCTGTCTCCGGCGGATGCAACGCACCGCGCTGACTCCGAGGGAGATTGCATGACGCAGAACGACGATCCGGTGATCGCCCCGGAGGCGCTGGCCGCGATGCTCGGCCACACGGTCGTGCTCGATGCGCGGCCCGCGACCGCGCTTGCTTCCGGGCGCTGCCGCGGCGCCGTGCAGCTGCCGATCGAGGACTGGGACCGCGCGGCCAAGACCGCTTCGATCGGGCTTGGCGACACCGCGCACTGGGCCGGCGCGATCGGCGCGCTCGGGATCGACGGCACGCGGCCGGTGGCGGTGCTCGATGACGGGCGCATGACCGAGGCCGCGCGCGGCTGGTTCCTGCTCCAGCATTTCGGGCTCGCCGCGACGGTGGTCGATGGCGGCTGGCCGGCGGCCGAGCCGGTGCTGCGCGCGGCGGGGTTGATCGAGACCGGGCCGCTCGCGCCGCCAGCGATGGCCGTGTTCGCACCGCGGCCAGGGGCCGGACCGGTCGCGCTCACCGAACGGGCCGCGCTCCGCGACGCGCTCGCCGGCGGCTCGGGCCCCCAGGTGTTCGATACGCGCACCCGCGCCGAGCATGTCGGCGAGGACCTGAAGAAGAACCGTCGCGGCGGGCACCTGCCGGGTGCCGCCAATCTCCCGCACGCGGATCTGCTCGGCGAGGGCAACCGGCTGCTCCCGGCCGCGACGCTGCGGACCCTGCTCGATCGCGCCGGGCTCCGCCCCGGCGGCCAGGTGGTGACGCATTGCGACGGCGGCGGGCGTGCGGCGCTGGCGGCCCTGGCCGCCGTGCGGGCGGGCTATGCCGACGTGGCGGTCTACTATCTCAGCTTCGCGGACTGGGCAGCGGACGAGGCCTGTCCGATCCATCGCTGAGCGCGACCGGCGTCACCGTCACCATCGCGCCGGGGATCAGCGCGCGCAGCTCATCGGCGACCGC
>CAZHMM010000382.1:0-1671 GCA_964533585.1 uncultured Elioraea sp. | reverse complement strand
CGCCGCGGCCTCCTCGTCGCGCTGCTTCCGGAGCGTCTGGATGCTCTCGATGATCACGCCGATGAACAGGTTCAGCATCACGAAGGTCGCGATCAGGATGAACGGCACGAAGAACAGCCAGGCCTGCGGCGAGGCCTCCATCACCGGCCGCACGATTCCCATCGACCAGCTCTCCAGCGTCATGATCTGGAACAGCGAGTACATGCTCTCGCCGATCGTGCCGAAGAACTCGGGATGCGTCTCGGCGAACAGCTTGGTCGCGATCACCGCGGCGACGTAGTAGAGGATCACCATCAGCATCGCGATCGCACCGATCCCGGGCACTGCGTGCAGCATCGCTTCGACGACGATGCGCAGTCGGGGCATCATGCTGATCAGACGCAACACGCGCAGCACGCGCAGCGCCCGCAGCACCGCGAGCGGACCGGTCGCCGGCAGCCAGGCGATGCCGACCACCAGGAAGTCGAAGATGCCCCACGGGTCGCGGAAGAACCGGCCGCGGAACGCATAGATCCTCAGCGCGATCTCGATCGTGAAGATCCAGAGCATGATGCGGTCGAGCGCCACCAGCACGTCGCCGAACGAAGCCATCGCGCGCGCCGAGGTCTCGAGCCCCAGCACCGCGGCGTTGGCGATGATCACCGCCATGATCGCGCCCTGCACCGATGGGCGCAGGATGAAGCGCGCGGTCGCGGCGCGCAGCCCCTCCTCGCGCTGGTCCTGCGCGGTCAGTACTTCCTGCATCGTATGCCCTCTGCTTCTGGCCCGGCGGGAGATGGGGGACGGACGCGGCGAAAGGAAGGCCCGTTCAGGGCCGCCCGGCGCGGTGGTAGGGATGGCCGCGCAGCAGCGAGTCGGCGCGGAACAGCTGCTCGGCCAGCATCGCGCGCACCAGCAGGTGCGGCCAGGTGGCGCGGCCGAAGGCAAGCACGTGCGCAGCCCGTGCCACCACCGCAGCATCCAGGCCCTCGGCGCCGCCAATCGCGAAGGCGACGGTCTTGCCGGCGTCGCGCCAGCGCGCGAGCCGCGCCGCGAACGCCTCGGTCGCTTCGTCCGCGCCGCCCAGGTCGAGCGCCACCAGCACCGCGCCTGCCGGCACGGAAGCCAGGATCGCCTCGCCCTCGCGGCGCTTGGCCTCTGGGGGGCTGCCGCGTGCCTCGGTGATCTCGACGAGCCGCGGCGCCGGGCGCAGCCGCGCGGCGTAGCGATCATGCAGCGCCTGCTCCTCGCTGCCACGGCCGCGCCCGACCGCGATGAGCACCGTCGGCGGGATCAGGCGAAGCGCGCCTCGTCGCCCGGCAGCGTCACGCCCCACATCTTCTCGAGCGCGTACTGCGCGCGCGCCTCGGGCCGGAACAGGTGCACGACGACGTCGCCCGCATCGATCAGCACCCAATCCGAGGCGCCGAGCCCCTCGGCGCGGATGTTGCGCCGACCGTCGCGCTCCAGCTTCTCGATCAGATGCTCGGCCATCGCCGTGAGCTGGCGCCCGGCGAGGCCGGAGGCGACCACCATCCGGTCGGCGAAGGCCGCCTTGCCGGCGAGATCGATCACCACGACCGCCTCGGCCTTGTCGTCCTCCAGGCTGGCGACGATCAGCCGCACCAGCCGGTCGGTGCCGTCCTCGGCCGGGCGGGCGGCGGGGCGCCGGCGCGGCCGCGTGCCGGCGAG
>CAZHMM010000381.1:0-1696 GCA_964533585.1 uncultured Elioraea sp. | reverse complement strand
AGCGTGGTGCGGATGGCGCACGGGCTCGGCCTGGTTGTCGTCGCCGAGGGGGTCGAGACGCCGCAGGCCTGGGTGGTGGCGCGCGAGATCGGCGCCGACCTCGCCCAGGGCTGGATGGTCGGCCGGCCGCTCCCGGCCGGGGCGGTCGCCGCCTGGACCGCCTCCTGGATCGCCGCTGGCCGGGCCGGCGGGCGCGCCTGAGCGGGCCGATCAGCCCGCCCACACCTCCTCGTAGAGCGCCATGATCTCGTCCTTGCTCGGCACGCGCGGGTTGTTGGCCGGGCTGCCGGAGGCGAGCGCCTGCTCGGCCATGGTCGGGATCAGCGCGCGCCACTTCGCCTCGTCGAGCCCGTAGCTGCGCGGGGTCGGCACGACGAGGTCGCGATTGAGCGCGCGCAGTTCCTCCACCAGCCGCGCCGCGGCCGCCTGGTCGCCCTCGTCCTCATGCGCGATCCCCATCGCGCGCGCGGCCTCGGCGTAGCGCGGCAGCGCGGCCGGCAGCGAGAAGGCGGTGACCGCGGGCAGCAGCATCGCGTTGGAGAGCCCGTGGGCGACATGGAAATGCGCGCCGATCGGCCGGCTCATGCCGTGCACCAGCGCGACCGAGCTGTTCGAGAAGGCGAGCCCCGCCAGCGTCGCGCCCAGCATCATCGCCTCGCGCGCGGTGGCATTGTCGGGCTCGGCATAAGCTGCGCGCACGTTGCGCGTGATCAGCGCCATCGCCCGCCGCGCCATGGTGTCGGAGTAGGGGTTCGCTCGCTTCGACACATAGGCCTCGAGCGCGTGGGTGAGGCTGTCGATGCCGGTATCGGCGGTGGTGCGGGCGGGCACGGAGTAGGTCAGCTCATAGTCGACCAGGGCCGCGAGCGGCAGGGCGGCAAGTCCGGCGATCAGCATCTTCTCGTTGCGTTCGGTGTCCGTGATGACGGTGAATCGAGTCACCTCGCTGCCCGTGCCGGCGGTGGTAGGCACGGCGAGGATCGGCAGCGCGGCAAGATCGGCCGCGCGCGGGACCTTCCAGTCACGCATCCTGCCGCCGCCGGCGGCGAGGATCGTGATCGCCTTGGCGGTGTCGATCGGGCTGCCGCCGCCGAAGCCGATCAGGCAGTCGATCTCGCCGGCCGCCTTGAGCGCCGCGACCCCTGCCTCGACCACCGTATCGGTCGGATCGGGCACGGTGTCGCTGAACACCGGCGGGGTGATGCCGGCCGCGGCCAGCGGGTCGAGCAGCCGTCGCACCAGGCCGGAGGAGACCATGAACGGGTCGGTCACCACCATCGGGCGCGCGAGCCCGAGCGCGCCCAGCACCTCAGCCGCCTGCGCCACCGCGCCGCCGCCGATCCGCATCATCCTGGGCGAGACGACCGTCGCCACCATGGTGTGTCCTCCATCACTGCGCGCCGAGCGTAGACCGGGTTTGGTGATGCGTTAACCGGATGCGGGGAATGATCCAGCCGCGCCCGGCGTTCACCGGGGGCGCGGACGGATCGAAGACGTCGTAAGGGCGGTCGCCCGGTCTCAGGAGTTCGGTGCCATGTCGGTTTGGCTGGTCATCCTGCTCGCTCCCTTCATCACCTCGCTCGGCGTGGTGCTCGCGGCACTCGCCGGCATTCCGGCCATGATCGCGGCGCTGGCGCTGGTGCCGCTGGTGTTCGGCGCCGGCCTCGTCTACGCCGCGACCACGGCCAGCGTGCCG
>CAZHMM010000380.1:0-1733 GCA_964533585.1 uncultured Elioraea sp. | reverse complement strand
AAGACGTAGTGCGTTGCGTGGCCGAACACCGCGCGGATCACGCGCTCCCAGCCGGAGCGGTGGAAGAACGTCGCGCTGTCGGTCGCGCGCACGAACGCGTCCCAGGCGGCGGTGCTGCCATTCTTTAGTGCGTGGATGCGCACGGCCATGCGGATCGGCTCAGCGCAGGACGATCGGTGCGTGCTGGTTGTAGGCGGCAAGATAACGCTGCCCGACCTGTCCTCGCCCGCCGAACGCGAGGAGGAACCGCGTAAAGTCACCGATCTCGCGGGGATCGAGCGCGAGCGCCCGAAGCGCGAAGCCGAGCGCCTGCCAGGAACGGGCATTCTGTAGGTTGGCCGCCGCCAAACGTTTCTGCGCGCGGTACAGTGCCCACCGCAACTCGCGCCAGTAGGGGCGAAGCTCCGGTTGATGCCGCGCCACCCGCAGCATCGAGGCATCGCCGTGCTGCAGCATGAGCGGAGACGAGGTAAGGCTGCGGATCTCTATACGCTGTCGGTAGAGCGGTGTCGCGATGTCGTAGAGTGGGGTGCGAGCGGCAACCCTCAACAGGAAGAGCGCATCTTCACCGGTGATTCGCTCACTGACGAATGCGAGTCCATCGGCAAGCAGGTCGCGCCTTAGCAGTGTCGGGCCGAGATGGACCAAGAACGCCGCGATCATCCGCCGAACGAGGGTTGGCGCGCCGAACCGGGTGAGCCCTTCAACGACCTTCTCGCCATGCAAAGGGTCGAGCGATGGACCATTGCCGAGCGTACCGTCCGGCAGCAGAGTCTCGTAGCGCGAGGAGATCCATTTCGCCTCGGGCGCATGGGCAAGCACGCGCTGAAGCGCCTTGCCCCTGCCCGGCAGCCAGAAATCATCGGAATCGACGAAACCGATCCACTCACTCTGTGCGACCGAAAGCCCGGCATTGCGTGCGCTCCCGGGACCGCGTGCTACAGGGTGGCGGATCACCCGCACGCGCGGGTCCTCGGCGGCGAGAGCTTCGATGGCTGCGATCGTCGCGGCATCGCGTGATCCGTCGTCCACCAAGATCGCCTCGCGTACCGTGGCCTCGTCAAGGACCGACCGGACGGCAGCGCACAGATACTCGGGCGGCGTGTCGTGTATGGGGCAGACGACGCTGATTGTCGGCAAGATGCTCACGGTCGCAAGCTCGCAGGGAACGGCCGGCCGATCCGGCGCCGGGCGATGCGGCACTCTCTGGCGGCCAGCCTAATGGAGTGACGGAAGCGTACGCACTGCTCGGCGGCGAAGAGCGGCGGGTCGGTACGGTTCGCCGAGCCGGCGGTGTGGAGCATCGCCGGTCGTGCGGCATGGCACGACCTCAGGGATGGCGTCTCGATGCGGATGATCATGAGGCGTGGCGAAAAAGGAGATCGACCTATGTCGGTTCGTGATCTCCGAAGGGGATCGGGGAGGCGGAACGAGGCGGGCGGAAATAGAACTCGGGGAAGTAGTCGTTCTCGATGACGAACGGGCGGAAGCCTGCAGCGGCAAACGGTGCGAGGAAATCGATCATAGTGATGCCGCGCCACCTTCGTCGCCGCGTCACGCGCCGCCACCTTCCCCGATCGCTCCACCTGCTTCTGCGGCATCCTAACCTCCTATCCGTGCTCACACCATAGCAAGGCGAGATGGTTAAAAGGACAATTTACCTCAGATGGCTTCTGCCATTGCGGCGGCGAACACCTGGTCCATCCGGCCCCAGGCGAAGTCGCGCAGCAGGC
>CAZHMM010000379.1:0-1749 GCA_964533585.1 uncultured Elioraea sp. | reverse complement strand
GTGCCCTCAGCGCAGCTCGCCGCGCACTGAAATCGCGTTCTTCACGGGCGACTACGTAACCGAGTTCATGATCCGCCAGTCCGGCTGGGCGACGGCCCGGCCGGCTCACGATCGCGGGCGGAGCACGACCTTCGGTGCCGCGGCACAGCCGGAGGCGAGCTCGGCGAAGGCGGCGGCACCCTCGGCGAGCGGCCGCTCCTCCACCCAGGCAAGATCGCCAAGCGTGCCGTCGGCGAGCGCAGCGAGGGCTGCCTCCATGTCGGCGCGCGTGTAGCAGTAGCTGCCCAGCACGGCGATCTCCTGGAGCGTGACGCGGCGCGCATCCAGGCCGCCGTCATTGTCCTGCAGGCCGATATGCAGCAGCACCCCGCCAGGGGCCGTGGCCGCGCTCGCGGCACGGCGCGTCGCGGCGCTGCCGACCGCGTCGAACACGAGATCGAACGCGCCCGTTTCAGGCGGTGTCGTGCGCGGATCGAAGGCCTCGGCCGCTCCGGCGCGCTCGACCGTGCCTCGACGCCCCGCCCCGGTCTCGGCGAGCCGCACGCCACGCGCACCCCAGGCTCTCAGGTAGAGCGCGGCGAGCAGGCCGATCGCGCCGCCGCCGATCACCAGCGCGCGCGCCTCCGCCACGGGCCGCGCGAGCGAGCGCGCGGCGAGGTGAAGCGCGTGCAGCACGCAGGCCGCGGGCTCGGTCAGCGCCGCGGCGACGTCCGAGGCATGATGCGGGACCGCGATGAGATTCGCCCCCGGCACCGCCACGGCCTCGGCGAAGCAGCCCGGGAACTGCATCCCCACCATCGTGCGGTTCGGGCAGAGATGCGTCCGCCCCTCGGCGCAGCGCGCGCAGCGTCCGCACGGGATGAGCGGGTTGACGACGACGCGGCGTCCGTCGGCGGTGCGGCCGACCGCCTCGTGGCCGAGAATCAGCGGCGGCACCCGGCGCGGATCGTGGCCGTGATAGGCGTGCAGGTCGCTGCCGCAGATCCCGGCCGCGTCCACCCGCACGACCATCTCGGCGGGCGCGCGTGCCGCCGCCTCGGGCTCGTCACGCAGCGTCACCGTGTCCGCGCCCAGGTACACCAACGCCTTCATCGCCCACCCGCCTATTTCGCGCTGAACCCGCCATCGACGAACAGCACCTGTCCGGTGACATAGTCCGACGCCGGCGAACAGAGGAACAGGGCCGCACCTTCGAGATCCTCGAGCCGGCCGTTGCGGCCCAGGCACGTCGCCGCAGCAAGGCGCTCGGTGCGCGCGGCATCGGCGAACACCGGACCCGTGAGCTCGGTCGGGAAGAACCCGGGCGCGATCGCGTTGCAGGTGATGCCGAAGCGGCCCCAGGCTTCGGCCATTGCGCGGGTGAGCTGCGCCACCCCACCCTTCGCCGCGCCGTAGGGGATCGAATCCGGCATCGCGCGCACCGACTGGAGCGAGGCGATCGTCAGCACCCGGCCCCAGAGGCGCGCGCGCATCGCCGGCAGCAGGCAGCGCGAGAGGAAGAAGGGGGCCGCGAGCATCGCCTCGATCTGCGCGTCCCACGCCGCGTCGCTGACCTCCGCCCAGGGCTGGCGTGCGTTCAGCCCGGCGGCGTGCACGACGATGTCGGGCGGGCCGAACGGAACGCACGCACGTCCGGCAAACGCTGTCAGCGCGCCGCGATCGGCAACATCGGCCGCGACCGCCGCCGCACGTGCGCCGAGCGCGCCCGCCGCCTCGGCGAGCGCGGCCTCACGGCGCCCGGCGAGCACC
>CAZHMM010000378.1:0-1751 GCA_964533585.1 uncultured Elioraea sp. | reverse complement strand
GGCGGCCGGATAGGTGCGCGCGATCATCGCGCCATCGAGGAAGCCGATCAGCTTGGCGCGCACCATCTGGAACGCGTCCTCCAGCGCCTCGGGCATCGGCGCATTCGCATGCGGCGAGCGGGCAAGCTGATCGGCGAGGAACTCCATCCGGTCGCGCGTCAGCGGATGGGTGCGAATGTAGGGATCCTGGCTCTCGGTCAGCAGCAGCTCTTGCGCCGAGAGCCGCTCCATCAGGCGGAGCAGTCCCGACGCCGACCAGCCGACCCGGCCGAGATAGGTCACCGCCGCCTGGTCGGCCGCGTTCTCCTGGGTGCGCGTGAAGGCGAACAGCTCGCGCATCGCCAGCGCCTGGCCGCCCATGCCGATCACGCTCGCCGCCCCGCCCTGGCCGGTGGCGACCGCGGCGCCGACGCCGAGCAGCATCGCCGCGATGGCGCGGATCAGCGCGTTGCGCATCTCCTCGGGCAGGCGGGCGAGATGGCCGCCGCTGATATGGCCGGTCTCGTGCGCGAGCACGCCGGCCAGCTCGCTCACGGACTCGGCGCTGGTGATCAGGCCGCTGTGGACGAACAGCCGGTTGCCGGTGGTGACGAAGGCGTTTATCGAGCGGTCGGCGATGATGATGGTTCGCACCAGCCCCCGGTCCAGCCCCGCGGCGGCGAACAGGGGGCCGTTGATGGCGCGCAGCAGGGTCTCGGTCTCGGCGTCGCGGATCAGCGTGATCGCGCGGCCTTGCGCCGCAGCCGGCGGCGGGGCGAGCGCGATCACGGCGGCGAGCAGCACCGCCGCGATCCGCCGCCAGAAGCCTCCGCACGCAGGACGCATAGGGGCGATTATAGGCCGGTTGCTGCGCAACGGTCTCGCCGCTGGCGCCGCTGTGATGCTGGCCGGCTGCGGCACGATCGGCGCGGCCTATGACAGCCTGTTCGGCTCCGGCCCCGCGCCCGGCACGCCCGGTTTCGTGCAGGGATTCCTCGGCGGCGTGGCGGTCGAGGAGCCGCGCGCCGCGCTGGTCGGGCGCGAGATCCTCGCCGCCGGCGGCACGGCGGCCGACGCGGCGGTGGCGATCGGCTTCGCGCTCGGCGTGACGCTGCCCTCGCGCGCCTCGCTCGCCGGCGGCGGGGTCTGCCTCGCCTACCAGGCCGAGCGCGGCCAGGCGCTCGCCGCGACCTTCCTGCCGCGCGCCCCCGCCCGGCTCGATCCCGGCGCGGACCGCCCGGCCGCCCTGCCCGGCACGCCGCGCGGGCTCTACGCCCTGCATGCCCGGCTCGGCCGGCTGCCCTTCGAGCGCCTGATCGCCCCGGCCGAGCAGCTCGCGCGCTTCGGCACCGAGACCAGCCGCGCCTTCGCGCGCGACCTCGCGGTGGTGTCGGGGCCGCTGTTCGCCGATCCGCAGGCGCGCGCGCTGTTCGCGCGGGCCGATGGGGCGCCGCTGACCGAGGGCGACCGGCTCGTGCAGCCCGAGCTCGGCAACCTGATCGGGCTGATCCGGAGCCAGGGTGTGGGCGATTTCTACCAGGGCGGGCTCGCGCGCCGGCTGGCCGATGCCTCCGCGGCAGCCGGGGGCGCGCTCGCGGCCGAGGAGCTGCGGGCCACGCTGCCGGCATTGACGGCCACCCTGCGGGCGAGCCTCGGCAATGACACGCTGCACGTCGCGCCCGTCGGCGGGTCGGTCGGCGCGGCGGTGGCGCTGCGCCGGCTCGCCGCGCGCGCGGGCGAGGCGGAGGCCGAGGCGGCTGCGCTGGCCGCGG
>CAZHMM010000377.1:0-1796 GCA_964533585.1 uncultured Elioraea sp. | reverse complement strand
GAGCACGATCGTGCTGATGGCGGGGCTTGCCGCCTATCAGAGCCTGGCGCGATAGGTGCGTCACCGCGCCCGACCGCTCCGACGCGCCTCGTTCCGCCTCGCCGCGGTCGCGATCGCCGCCTTGGCGGTGGTTGCTGCCTGGGAGGGCGGAAGCCTGCTCCGCGAGGGCTGGTTCGCCGCGCGCGGCACGCCGCGCCCCGTCACCCCGCGTGGCGACCTCGCGACCGATGAGCGGGCGACGGTCGATCTGTTCGAGCGCGCGCGCGGCTCGGTGGTCTCGATCGCCACCACCGCGCGCGTGCTGGATCCCTTCACCCGCAACGCCTTGGCTGTGCCCCGCGGCGTGGGCTCCGGCTTCGTCTGGGACGAGCGGGGCCACATCGTCACCAATCACCACGTGATTGCCGGCGCGGCCGAGGCCTTCGTGCGGCTGACCGACGGGCGCGCCTATCGCGCCGCGCTGGTCGGCTCGAGCCCGGCGCACGATCTCGCCGTGCTGCGCATCGGCGTGGGTGCTTTCCGCCCCGCGCCGCTGCCGATCGGCACGAGCGCCGATCTGCGCGTCGGCCAGAAGGTGTTCGCGATCGGCAACCCGTTCGGGCTCGACTGGACGCTCACCACCGGCATCGTCTCGGCGCTCGGCCGCGATCTCGCGTCCGACTCGGGGATGCCGATCCGCGATCTGATTCAGACCGATGCCGCGATCAACCCGGGCAACTCCGGCGGCCCGCTGCTCGACTCGGCCGGCCGGCTGATCGGCGTCAACACCGCGATCGTCAGTCCCTCCGGCGCCTCGGCCGGGATCGGCTTCGCCGTACCTGTCGATGCCGTGAACCGCGTGGTGCCTCGGCTGATCGCGACCGGCCGCTACGTGCGCGCGGCCCTCGGCGTGCGCGTCAGCGAGGAGCTCAATGCCCGGCTTGCCGAACGCTTCGGGGTCGCCGGGGTCTACGTGCTCGGCGTCGAGCCCGGATCGGCCGCGGCCCGGGCCGGTCTCGCCCCTGCCGCGTCGGCGCCCGACGGCACGCTGCAGCGGGGAGACGTGCTCGTCGAGCTGGCCGGGCGGCGGCTCGCGCGGGTCGCCGACCTCTTGTCCGCACTCGACGCGCTCCAGCCCGGCCAGAGCGTGCCTCTCGTTGTCGACCGCGGCGGACAGCGGGTCGAGCGGACCGTGATACTGGATGCCGCGTCATGAAGTCGGAGACGCCCTCCTGGCGCGCCAAATGGAACGCGCTCTCGGTCTACGAGCGCTTCGAACAGGTCGTTGTGCTGATGCTGACCGGCGTGATCGCGGTCGTCATCGTCTCGGCGCTGTGGCACCTGATCCTGCGCGTCGCCCTCGGCCTCGTGCTGGTGGACGTGTTCGACCCGACCGATCCGATCGTCTTCCAGACCGTGTTCGGCGCGATCTTCACCGTGATCATCGCGCTCGAGTTCAAGCGCTCGCTGCTCGTCGTCGCCGAACGCCGCTTCGGCGTCATCCAGGTCCGCGTCGTCGTCCTGATCGCGATGCTCGCGATCGTGCGCAAGCTCATCATCCTCGATCTGGCCAAGACCGACGCTGCGACCGTACTAGCGCTCGCCGCGGCGATCCTCGCGCTTGGCGTCGTCTACTGGCTGGTACGCGACCAGGACCGCCGCGACATGCCGGCGAGCCAGCCGGATTGACGCCAGGGGCAGGGTAGCGATGATCCAAAGCAGGGCCCCCGTCCGGTGTGTTATGCAAACCCAGGAGACGACCATGCTCACACGCCGCGCGCTCGGCGCGCTCACCGCCGCCGCGCTCGCCCGCCCGG
>CAZHMM010000376.1:0-1796 GCA_964533585.1 uncultured Elioraea sp. | reverse complement strand
GAGGCGGTGTTGTTCGGATCGATCAGCCCCTCGCGCAGCCGCGCCCCGTCATGCGCCGCCGCGTCGGTGGTTCGCTCGCGGCGGATCACGCCGTGCCGGCGATCGATCGAGATGTGCGACTTGTACCCGAAGTGCGGCACCGCGATGTCGATCTGCGGCTTGCCGTCGGGGCCGGGTCGGGCCTTGCTGAACTTCACCGTCCAGCGCGCGTCGGTGTCCTTCTGGCGCGCCTTGGCCGGTTTGTCGGACCAGATCTGCCCAGCCGTCTCGCCGGCTTTGATGCGCGCCTTCTCGGCCTCGGTGTTGCGCTGCCGGGGGGCTGCCACCAGCGTCGCGTCCACGATCTGCCCGGCCATGGGCAGGTAGCCGGCCGCGGTGATCGCCTCGTCCAGGCGGGTGAACAGCCTCTCCAGGGCGCCGGTCGTGATCAACGCCTCACGGAAATCCCACAGCGTGTTGGCATCAGGCACCGCATCGCCGGGGCCAAGGCGGCAGACGCGCATCCAGCTCAGCCGGTCGGCCACCAGATACTCCGTCTGCGCCAGCGACAGACCGTGCAGGGCCTGCAGGACCAGCATGCGGAACTTCAGCACTGGATCGAAGGCGGGACGTCCGCCCTTGCGCAGGTCGCGCGTGCCGAGCGCCGCGGTCAGCTCGGGGCGAAACAGCTCGAAATCGACGGTCTTGGCCAGCCTCTCCAGCGGATCGCCCTGCGCCGAGAGCTCACGCAGCCGATCCTGCACGTCCCAGAAGCCGCCTTGGCCCAATGACATCCGCCGCTCCCTGCGCGCCACCCAGCAACAAGCGAATCATCATCCGGAACGGATGACCAGGGGTTTCCGGAGGTGTCCAGCTCGCCCTCGCCACCGAGGCGCGCATCTCCACGCGCCACCTGAGCTACCTGGAGACTGGCCGCGCCCGGCCGAGCCGCGACATGGTGCTGCACCTCGCGGAGCAGCTCGGCGTGCCGCTGCGCGAGCGCAACGTGCTGCTGACCGCGGCCGGCTTCGCCCCGGTCTTCCCCCGCCGCAGCCTGGATGATCCCGCGCTCGGCCCTGTGCTGGACGCGGTGCGCACCCTGCTCGCCGCGCACGAGCCGTTCCCCGCCCTCGCGATCGACCGGCACTGGACCATCCTCGCCACCAACCGCGCCGTCGCGCCGCTGCTGGAGGGGGTCGCGCCCGCGCTGCTCGCCCCGCCGGCCAACGCGCTCCGCATCGGCCTGCACCCCGAGGGGCTCGCGCCGCGCATCCGCAATCTCGCCGAGTGGCGCGACCACCTGCTCGCCCGCCTCGCCCGCCAAGTGGAGGCGACCGCCGATCCCGTGCTCGCTTCCCTGCGCGACGAACTCGCCGGCTACGCCGCGCCGGCGCGGCGCCAGGCAGCGGACGTGACGCCGCGGGTCGCGGTGCCGCTCCGGCTCGCGGTGGGCGGGGCGGAGCTGTCGCTCATCAGCACCACCACGGTGTTCGGCACGCCGCTCGACGTCACGCTCGCCGAACTCGCGCTCGAGACCTTCCTGCCCGGCGATCCCGCCAGCGCGGCCATGCTGCGCGCGCTCTGCCCGCCCGGTTGAGCGGGCCAGACGGAGGGGACGTCACGATGGTCCGGGCCGGTGGGCTTGCCGCGCTTCTTTCGCTTGCGTCCTGCCTGGCCGCCGATCCGCCCTCGGTTGCGACGATGGAGCGCGGATCGCTGCGCGTCACCCTCGTCGAGGACTACCTCTGGCCGGGCGTGCTCGCGACCGACGACCCGGACGGCGGACGCCTGGAGGTCGATGTCTTCCCGCTGGTGAC
>CAZHMM010000375.1:0-1819 GCA_964533585.1 uncultured Elioraea sp. | reverse complement strand
CCGGGTCTCCGGCTTCAGGCCGCCATAGGCCAGCTCCTGGATGCTGTAGGCGAGCCGGCTGACGAGGTAGGGCCGGTTGAAGGGCGGCGGCTCCTTGCCGAACAGGGCCCGCCACTGCGCCTTCAGCTCGGCCGCCGTTGCGGTCTGCAGCGCGGCCAGCCGCGGCAGCACCTGCGCCGGCGGGATGCGCGGGATGGTCGGCGCCGGGGGCGCCACGCCCTGCGGATTCGCCTTCGCGGTCGACCGTCGGGTCATGCGACTCCCTCTCTCCTGGGGTTCGCATGACGGCGCTGGCGGGGAGTCGGGTGTAGCGAACTCTCTCCGCACTCCCGAGGCTCAGCGCCGATCGCGGCGATGCTGCGGCTCCTGAGCCGCACGATCCCACGCGCCAGGATCTGACACACCTCGCGCAGGTGGGGTGGGAGGTGGTGATTGATCTCGGCGCTCGCCGTCGGCCTCGGCATGGCGCCACGATGATCATGCTACGCCCATCACGGAAGCACACCGCATCGGACCAGCGTGCCCGCGCGCAAACAAAGGTGCCGATGCGCGTTGCTGCGGCAACGATCCGGCCGGCGTCGAAGCGGCGCCGTCAGTCACGTCCTGGGCTACATCCGTCGCGCGACCCAGATCACCCTGCCGATCACGTTCACCTCCTCGGCGCTGCGCTGGTAGGACTGGTAGGCCGGATTGACTGAACTCAGACGCAGCGTGGGCGGGTCGGCATTGGGCACGTGCTCGACCCGCTTGGCGACCACGCCGATGCCGTCCCAGATGACGAAGATCCCCGGCGGTGCAGCCACGCGCTGACTGAGGTCGACCAGGATGCGGTCGCCGGAGGCAAGGAGCGGCTCCATCGAGTCGCCGTGGATGGTGATGACGCGCAGGTCGCCGGGGCGCACACGTAGCTCGTGGCGCAGCATGGCGTCGGGGAACAGCCAGGCGCCGGCGATCGCCTCTGGTCCATCATGAAGCGCGCCCGGCCCGGCGGAGGCACGCACGTCGATCTCCGGCACCGAAGTGAAGCCTTCGGGCACCTCGATCCGCTTCTCCCAGAGTCGTTCCGCCCGCGCCGGCTTGGTCGATCCCGGCGGGCCGCGCTTGTCCGGCGAGGCGAGCGGCTTCTTCAGCACCCGCGTCACAGGATGACGCAGGTCATCTGGACTGACGCCGAGCACTGCGCCGAGACTCTCGCGCACATCCTCGGGCAGGACCTTGGGCGTGCCGCGATAGAGGAACTGCTGGAGATAGGCCGGGTTGCGGCCGATCGCGAGGGAGGCGTTCTTGAGGTCGGTCTTCTTGAGCTGGATGAGCTTGAGGAGGCGCAGGCGGATGGGGTCGAGGGTCATGGTGTTGGGTAACTCCTTGATCTGGCGATGTAGGAAATAGCCTACTTTTTCCCTTTGACCAATATCCTATCGGCGGGTTTCATCCCGCCGCCATGCAGCGCTACACCCCCGACTTCCTCAGCCGCGTCGAAGCGGCAATCCGCCTCCATCGTCTGAAGCCGAGCGAGTTCGGCCGCGCCGCGGTCGGCGATCCCGGCTTCGTGCGCGAGCTGCGCCGCGGCCGTTCACCGTCGCTGATGACCGCTGATCGCGTGCTCGCCTACATCGACTCGCTGGGTGCGGCACCGCGTGCGACGACGGAGCGCGCGCGATGACCGAGCGTCCTGCGCACCTGAGCCAGGTGCAGCTCGCGCGCCGCTGGCATCTCAGCCCGCGCACGCTGGAGCGGTGGCGCTGCGACGGCATCGGCCCAGCGTTCCTGAAGCTCGGCGGACGCGTCGTCTACCGGCTCGATGACGTCGAGGCGTTCG
>CAZHMM010000374.1:0-1829 GCA_964533585.1 uncultured Elioraea sp. | reverse complement strand
CCGCGCCTGCCGACAAACAAAAAACCGCTTGCTCAGCCTGACGGTATCTCATGCGGCGGCAGTGTCCGCCGCCAGCGCGACCGCGCCTTCGGCATTCAGCAGCCCGGCGCCGGCGCGTTCGGCCGCGATCGGGTCGCCGCGGTCGGCCGGATCATGCAGCGGCCGCGCGCGCGCCGCGGCGACCAGGGCGGCGCGGAGCGCGTGGGCCGGGAGCCGCCTGCCCGCCGGCACCGCCTGCATCATCAGCGCGAGCGCGCCGGCGACCTGCGGCGCGGCCTGGCTCGTGCCGTCCATCACCGCCGCGTCGTTGCGCGCCCGCCCGCCGGCGCCGACCGCGGTGATGCCGACCGCGCAGAGATGCGGCCGCGCCGGATCGTCGGTCTCGGACCAGGCGAGTGGCGGCGGCTGCCACGGCCGCGGCCCGGCGCCGGAATTCGCCGAGGCGAGGAAGCCCCGGGCCGCGCTCCGCGCCTGGAACGCCGCGCCGACGACGATGCTGTGCCGGCCGCAGCAGAGCGAGCCAAGCGTCGAGCGGGCAAAGGCGGCGCGCAGCGCCGAGGGCGGCGCGGCGACGCGCGCGGGCGCGGGACCATACTCGCGCTCGACCCAGGCGTGCAGCTCGGCGGGCGGGCCGCCGGCGTGGCGCAGCGCGAAGGTCCAGACGCCGTTCAGCCGCCGCGCGCGGTCCCATTGATCGTCCAGCCCCGGATCGATCCGCACGCCGATGCAGGCCGGCCGCGCGCCGGCGTGGTGACGGGTGTTGCTCCACCAGCCGAACGCGGCGCGTTCGGGGTCGGGGCCGCGCAGCCAGCGACCCGGCACATCGTCGGTGGGCGTGAGCGGCCACGGGCCGAAGCCCTGCCGCTGCAGATGCGGCGGCGCGTGCAGCGTGACCTCGATGCCGGTGGTCGGATCGTGCCACAGCTCGATCTCCGAGAGATCCTCGTCGAGCGGCTGGATCTCCCAGCCGAAGCTGCCGGTCCCGCCAGGGTCGAGCGGCACCGCGGCGTGCGCGCGCGCATCGCCGGCATTGCCGGCGCAGATCACCACCGCGATCATCGGCATGGCCGCACCACCGCGCTCGACCGCCTCGATCAGCCGGTCGATCTCGCTCTCCACCATCGAACGGCCGTCATGCGCGCCGGCCTGCGTGGCGAGGCTGAGATTGATCACCACGCCGCGGCGGCGATCGGCGATCGCGCGGGCGATGATCCAGTGCACGGCGTCGCGCAGCCGGGTGTTGTCGCTGAGCGCGCGCGGTGCGGGCGGCGCGATCGTGCCGGCGAGCGAGGCGGGAACCGAGGGCTCGGCGAAGTCGGAGCGGCTGACGCCGAGCTGCACCAGGTAGAGATCGGCGCCGGGGGCGACGCCGGCGAAGCTGCGCTCCGCGCCGAGCGCGTCGATCACCGGGAAGGGCGAGCCGGCGGCGAGCGAGGCGACATGCGTGCCATGCAGCCCGAGCTTCAGCAGCGCCGGGTCGTAGTAGTCCGCCTCGGGATCGTAGGGACCGACGCCGGCGGCGAGCCAGCCGTCGATCTCGGCGCGGGTGTGCACCACGCCATAGCCGGCGCTGAACGGATGATCGGGCAGCACGTCGAGCGGATCGGGCCCGCGCCCTGCCGGGTTCTGATCCCAGAGCCAGGCGATGCGCGAGGAGCCGTCCGGCCGACGGAACGTCACGTGATCGTAGCGGAAGCCGAAATCGACCACGCCGATCGCGATCCCCGCACCGTCAAACCCCGGCACGCGCTCGGGCAGCCAGGCGCCGCGCGGCAGCACCGCGGCCGGGCGCGGCCGGCCCTCCTGCGGCGGCGCGACGGGGCGCGGTT
>CAZHMM010000373.1:0-1841 GCA_964533585.1 uncultured Elioraea sp. | reverse complement strand
GCCGCGGTGCAGCTCTGCCCCTGGCGGGTGAAGCGCATCGAGGTGATCGCGCCCGTCACGGTCGTTTCGAGATCGGCGTCGTCGAACACGATCATCGGCGACTTGCCGCCGAGCTCCAGCGTCACCGGCACGATCTTCTTCGCCGCCGCCTGGCCGACGATCCGCCCCACCTCGACCGAGCCGGTGAAGGTCACCTTGCGCACCTTGGGGTGCTCGACCAGCGGCGCGCCGCACTCGGGCCCGAAGCCGGAGAGGATGTTGAACAGCCCCGGCGGCAGCACGCGGTTCAGGATCTCGCAGATGCGCAGCACCGCGAGCGGCGCCTCCTCGGCCGACTTCACCACCACCGCGTTGCCGGCCACCAGCGCGGGCGCCACCTTCAGCGCCATCAGCAGCATCGGCACGTTCCAGGGAATGATCGCGCCCACCACGCCGAGCGGCTCGCGCACGGTGACGCTCAGCACGTCGGGGTGGAAGGGCACGGACTCGCCCTTCAGCTCGGACCCGAGCCCGCCATAGAAGGCGAAGATGTCGGCGACCACGTTCGCCTCCACCCGGCTCTCGGTGCGCAGCGCCTTGCCGGTCTCGAGCGCGATCAGCCGGCCGAGCTCCTCGACATGCTCGGTCAGCACCCGCGCGCACTCGCCGACCAGCGCGCCGCGCTTGCGGGCGGGAACGCGCGCCCACTCCTTCTGCGCCCTGGCCGCGACCTCGACCGCCGCCGCCACGTCCGTCGCATCGCCGAGCGCCGCTTCGGCCACCTGCTCGCCGGTGGCGGGGTTGACGATCGGGAAGCTCTTGCCCGAGGCCGGGGGCACGAACCGGCCGCCGACGAAGTGATGGCCGGAGAGGGCGCGGGCGAGCGCGCGCTCGTCGAGCGTCGGCGCGGAGGGCGTGCGGCCGGGAATGGCGGTGTCGGGCATGGGGCGTCTCCTCGGTCCGGTGACCGGTTGTCACCCCGAGGAATAGACCCGGCCGGCGGGCTTGGAAACCTCCGCCCGGCTCACCGCCGCTCGATCTTGACCCCCGTCTCCGCGACCACGCGCCGCCAGCGCGCGATCTCGGTGCTGATGTGGCGCGCCGCGGTCTCGGGGGTGGAGTCCGTCACCGGCTCGGTGCCGATCGCGCGCAGCCGCTCGGCGAGGTCCGCTTCGGCCAGCGCGGCGTTGAACGCGGCGTTCAGCCGCGCGAGCACCGGCGCCGGCGTGCCGGCCGGCGCGGCGGCGAGAATCCAGGTCTCGGCATCGAAGCCAGGGACGAGCTCGGCGAGGGCCGGAAGCTCAGCCACCGGCCCCGAGGCGCGGGCGGAGGCGCGCGCGAGCGCCTTCAGCCGCCCCTCGGTGATCGCGCCGGCGACCGTCGGGATCGACTCGATCATGTAGGTCACCTCGCCGCCCATCAGCGCGACCATCGCCGGCCCGCCGCCGCGATACGGCACGTGCTCGACCTGAAGCCCGAGCGCGGTGCGGAACCACTCGCCGGCAAGGTGCGGCATCGAGCCCACCCCGGCCGAGGCGTAGTTGTGCCGGCCCGGCTCGGCGCGGAGCTTCGCCACCAGCGCGTTCATGTCCGCGAACCCGGCATCGGCGCGCACCACCAGCACGAACCCGGTCACGCCCAGCAGCGCGACCGCGGCGAAGTCGCGCTCGGCGTCGTAGGGCAGGTCCGGGAACACGGCCGGGTTGACGCCATGCGTGGACGCGACCGCGATCAGCAGCGTCGATCCGTCGGGGGCGGCGCGGCGCACCTGGTCGGCGCCGGTCGCGCCGCCGGCGCCGGGGCGGTTCTCCACCACCACGCTCTGGCCGAGATGATGCGCGAGCCGCGGCGCGATCAGCCGC
>CAZHMM010000372.1:0-1863 GCA_964533585.1 uncultured Elioraea sp. | reverse complement strand
TAATAATATGATTATTATGATTATGCAAGCGATTATTTGCCCGCCGCTCACGCAGGGGGCCTTTTCCCCGGAGCGCACCACGCCCGCTCAGGACGGCTCAGGCGCCCCGATCCGGGGTTCGCCCTCAGCCGCGGAGCAAACGCCGCTCAAACGGGCTGTATCAGCGCCGGCGCGTCGTTGCGGACGCTGCCCACCGCGCTCGAAACGGGATACGCCGCGAGTGCCGCCTCCGGGCACGGGCGCAGGAGCGCCTGCACCTGGTCGGCGGCGGTCGCCCCGTTGAGCCACGCCCACCAATCCCCCGGCGCCAGGATCACCGGCATGCGGTCGTGCAGCGGGCGCATCGCGGCGTTGGCCTCGGTGGTGACGATGGTGAAGGTGTCGATCGCTTCGCCATCGCCCGGCCGCGTCCAGCGCTCCCACAGCCCGGCGAGCGCGAAGAACTCGCCCCCGACCGGATGGATGTAGAACGGCTGCTTGCCGCCGCCCTGCCGGTCACCGAGCGGCTGCCACTCGTAGAAGCCGTTGGCCGGCACGAGGCAGCGCCGGCGGCGGAACGCCGCCCGGAACGAGGGTTTTTCAGCAACCGACTCGCCGCGCGCGTTGATGAGCTTCGTGGCGATCGCCTCGTCCTTCGCCCACGACGGCACCAGGCCCCAGCGCAGCCGATGGATCACCCGTTCGCCGTTCGGCCGCTGGCGCACCACCGGCAGCCACTGCATCGGCGCCGCGTTCCAGCGCGGCTCGAAGTCGAACCCTTCGGGCACCGCGTCGAAGGTCTCGCGCAGGCGCGAGACCGGACCGTAGAGCGCATAGCGTCCGCACATTGGCGTTGGCCTCCAGACCGGGCGGTCGGCCGCCGCCCCAAACCGACCGCGTTGGGTGAAAATAGACTGTATTTTTTTACAGTCACAGCATGCACGTCAGAGTCGTCGAATTGATGGTGGCCGGGGTGCGCCGCCCGCGCGAAGCGTGCCTGGCCGACCCCGGCATCACCGGCACCCTGAGCATAGGCGACATTCCGATCGGAACCGCCGAGAAGCGGCCGCTGCACGCGGCGCAACTGTGGGAGCGCTGGGGCACCTCGGCCAGGCGCGGCTTGCTGCCGCCGCTGTTCGACGTCCAGGTGCTGCGGATCACCCCGCGCGGGCTGCTGCTGCGCGGCTTCCAGGTCAGCACGCGGAACGGGCCGGGCACGGCCCAGCACGCGCAGGAATGGTGGGCCGTGCCGATCGACAAGGCGGGCGCGGCTTAGCGTACGATTTTTTCCGTTTTCCGAGCCGCAGGCTCAGTGCAGCGTCCCGCCGGCCCCGCCCTCGCCTTCCTTCACCGGCAGCAGATCCGTGAACCGCCCCTCGACCTCGGTGTAATGCCGGAACTCGGGCGCCCCGATCGTGCGCTTCTTCTTGCTGATGCCCTTCGGCTTGATCGGCACCTGGGCGACCCACACGCCGTGGCGGGTCTCGAGCGACAGGCTCACCACGTCGATCCGCCAGCTCGCCGGGCAGTCGGCCAGCGAGCCGTACTCGTCGAGGATCTCCTCGTAGCGGGCGACCTTGTCGGCGCGCAGGCTGTAGGCCTCCATCAGCAGGAAAACGAAGTCGGCGTCGAGCTGCTCGGCGAAGAGCTTCAGCGAGCGCGCGACAGCGTCTTTCTCGGCCGGCGAGTTCATCGAGAGCGGCGCCGGAATCGTCGCCCCGGTGGTGAAGTTGCCGACGAAGGCCATCGGCGCGAGCGCCTCGCCCTTCTCGAGGAACTCGCGCGCCTTGTCGATCAGCGGCGCGATCGCCGCCCGGTAGCGTTCGGGAAGCTGGCTCATGTCGGGATCCTCGCCGGGCTCAGCGCTCGCGGCGCATCTTCACC
>CAZHMM010000371.1:0-1869 GCA_964533585.1 uncultured Elioraea sp. | reverse complement strand
GGGGGCAAGGGCCAATGGCCCTTGCCCCCACGACAGGAATAACTCCTCTCCCCGAGCGTTCCCCGCGCATCCCAACGGAGCGCGTGATGCCCAAGGACCCCGTGATCGTGTTCACCTGCCGGCCCGAGGACCAGGGCGTAATCGCCCGGCCGGTGCCGGCGAAATCCCTCCTCCCTGACTGGTTCCGCAAGCTGCCGGCGATCGACCGCGCGCATCTCTCGGCGACGAATAACGGCCTCACCGCCAAGCGCTGCATGCCGTTCTTCGACGCGCTCGCGACGGGATGGGTCCTGCCGATCGCCGCGACCGTGCGGCTCGAGATCGCCGAGGGCGGGCGTACCGTGAACGCGGGGTGGGAGTTCGACCGCACCATGGTCAGCAATCACTCGGCGCCGCAGGTGGCGGGCAACCCGATGGAGCCGCGGCCGCCCTGCAAGTTCCACAACCACTGGACCATCCGCACGGCGAAGGGCTGGTCGTGCCTGTTCCTGCCGCCGCTGAACCGCCCGAACCCGGTCTTCCAGTGCGTCGCCGGCATCGTCGACACCGACAGCTACGCCTCGCCGGTGCACCTTCCGTTCTTCGCCACCGGCCCGGACGGCGTCCACGTGATCGAGCGCGGCACGCCGCTGGTGCAGGTGCTTCCGTTCCGCCGCGCCGATGCGGCGATCGCGGGCGAGGTGCGCGCGGAAACAGCCGATGAGGCAACGAGCCGCGAGCGTATCCTTCGCCAGACGATCGCCGCGGATGGCTGGTACCGGCGCGAGGCGCGCGCGTCGCGCTGAACGGAATAGCGGACGCGCCGGCGCGTTCTTCCGCTACCGGATGCTTCGTCGCCACCGAGCGCGAGGCCCGGCTCACACGGGAGAACCGAAGATGCGGAAGATCACCATCATGACGGCGGCAGGTGCCGCGGTGCTGGCCGCCGGCGCAGCCGAAGCTCGCCTCAAGCCGATCGATCCCGGCGCGACGGGCAACGGCGTGCTGCAGTTCGTCGGCAACTCCAGCTCGAACAGCAGCAGCAATTCGTCAAGCAACAGCTCGTCCAACTCGTCCTCGAACTCGAGCAGCAACTCCTCGTCCAACTCGTCCTCGAACTCGAGCAGCAACAGCTCCTCGAACTCGTCGAGCAATTCGAGCTCGAACTCGTCGAGCGGCGATGGCGGGTACGGCGGCCGCGGCGGGTATGGCGGGCGGGGCGGCCAGGCTGGGCGCGGCGACGGACCGCGCGCCGGCATCGGCGACGGCGGCCGCGACGGCTGGGGTGGCCGCTGGCGCTGACGCGGCCAGGCTGATCCGGGGGGAGCGGGGCAGCCCGCTCCCCCTATTTCGTGGCACTCAGCGCCAGCCGCGCGCGATCGCGGCCCGCTCTGTTTCGGTGTCAAGCGGCGCGCCGGCGCCGAGCCGGTCGAGCAGCTCGCGCAGCAGCGGGTCCTCGCCCGAGGCCGGAGCGAAGCCGTCCGGCGTGATCGGGCGCGCCACGGCGATCCGCGTGCGCCAGAGATCCCCCTCCCGGCAGGCGAGCGCGGTGACCGGTGTGGCGCTCTCCACCGCGAAGCTGCGGCAGGGTCCACGGTCGGTGGGATAGCTCGCGAGCAGGCGGATCATGCCGCCCATGAAGGCCACCTCCTGGCCGCTTCCCGCCGCCTCGAGCGCACGGGCGAGCATCGGTGTCGCGGGGCCGAGCGGATCGAGCGGGTGCGCCATGCGCGTCGGGCTCGGCGCGAGCAGCGCGCCCAGCATGCCGCCAACCACCAGCGCGACCGAGGCCGCGATCGCGGCGGTGCGCCGAACATTGTTATTGGCCGCGCGGCGCGGCGGGGCCGCGGGCGGGCACGACGGCGAAGAGCGTCGCCGCGACGAGCATCC
>CAZHMM010000370.1:0-1927 GCA_964533585.1 uncultured Elioraea sp. | reverse complement strand
GGGCTCTCGGGCTGCGCCCACTCGACCACGCCGCCGAGCGTGCGGTCGGCGACGACCGCATCGGCGACGTCCACGAGCAGCGCGTCGAGCGCGGCGGCGCGCGCTTCCGAAGTCACACCAGGCGCGGCGACCACGACCTCGGCGACGTGCCGGATCTGCCAGCGCAGGGGCGAGAGGATCGCAGCCTCCTCCACGGTCTCGCCGTCCTGGATCATCACGAGCCCACCTGCCGCGATCCGGTGCGGCACGGTGTCGCCGCGCAGCACCTGCGGCGCGGGCGAGCGGGACGCGAGCGCGGTCGCGATGGTCACGAGCAGCGCGGCAATCGCCGCCTCGCGCGCGCTCACAGCCATCCGAGCAGCGCCGCGGCCGAACGGCCGAGCACATGGATGACCGCGAGCGCGACGAACGCGACCAGCCAGCTCAGTACGACCCCGAGCGTGAGCAGCGCCAGGCACAGGCGCGGCGAGAACCTGTCCGTCATGACGCGATCGCCCCCCATTCCCGCGTGATCGCGGCGGGCAGGCGCGCGAGCGCGCGATGGCCGGCGCCGCGCACGTCCAGCCGCTTGGCGAGCTGCACCTGGGGCACGAGCAGGAACATCGGCACGAAGCCCTGGCGCATCAGCTCAGCCTGCCAGCGCGTCGCACCGCGGCGGTTACCGGTCGCGACCGCAGCGAGCCCGCCGGCGATCAGCGGTGCGCGGCGACGGCCAACGCGTTCCCCTTGGCGCACCGGCAGGCACCAGACGAAGCCGCGGCCGGAGCGGAACGGCCGCAGGAACGCCTGCCCGCTCGCCACCATCTGCTGCGGCGTCACACGCATGCCCCGCCCCCGTCGGCCCTGCGGCGCGTTGAACCCGGTCGGGATCGCCAGGAACCGGCCGCCGCGCGCACGGATCGTCGCGCCGCGCTCGAACGCATCGACGATGCTCGGCACCTTGGTCCAGACGATGCCGGCCGCGCCGAGGCTCTCGCCCGATTGAGGAAACATGCGCGCGCGCCAGGCATGGGCGATGCCGCGGCCGCGCGCGCCGAACGCTGCGACCACCTGCTCGCGGAGATCGGTCTTCAGCCGCTCGGTCTCGGCCCGCACCCCGCGCGTCACCGCGCGCTCGCCCGCGCGCACCTCCTGCTCAAGGATCCCGGTCAGGCTCGCGCCGAGCGTGGCGACGAGGCGCACGCGCTCAGCCGCGCCGGGCGCCCTGGGTGAGCTGGGCGAAGGTGTCGGCGCCCAGCAGCACGATGAACGACATCACCACCGAGGCGAGCGCCATGATGATCAGCGCCTTCAGCAGCCAGTCCATGCGGGTGTCGATCAGGTGCCGGATCGCGCGCATCTCCTCCTTGGTCTCGCGGTAGCGCTCGGCGCAGTCGCGCTCGTGCCGCTCCAGCCGCTGCAACGCATCCATCTCGGTCATCGGGCGCAGACCTCGCGGATCAACGCCGTCTGGGCGGCGACCTGGCGCAGCGTCTCGGCGGTGTCGCGCGGGCTCGGCAGGATCGGGCGGATCTCGGTGCAGAGGTCGCGCGGGAACAGCGCGTCCCAGAGAGCCGACGCACAGCCGCCCAGCAGGGCGAGGGTGGCCGCGAGCATGCAGGTCCGGCGCAGGACACGGCTCATGACTCTCTCCGGCAGAAGGCGCGCCACGCCACGCCGATCGCATCGCGCTCGGCGTGGGTGACGATCAGGACGTCAGGGCCGATGCTGAAGCTGTCCCCCGCGGCCACGTCGGCGATGTCGGCGACCGCGACGGTGAGCACGTCGGTGGCCTGGATCACGGCCGCGTCGAAGGCGGACGCCACCCGGTCGGGCGATGACCGCACCACGCGCACCGGCACGGGGGCCCCCGTACCAGCCTGCCGCCATTCCGCATCCACCCCGACGTGCGGGTCGGCGAGGAGATCGCCGAGCGCCGCGGCGAAGA
>CAZHMM010000369.1:0-1928 GCA_964533585.1 uncultured Elioraea sp. | reverse complement strand
CGCTCCGCCAGCCGCAGCGGCCGGACCCGGCCGGCGTTCATCAGGCTCTCGATCATCCGCTCGTGCCGGCCGCGTTCGCGCGTGGCGACAAACACCGGTGCCGAGGTCGCGGCCGCCTCGGCGAGCATCGAGACCGAGTCCCCCGTCACCACGATCGCATCGGCGAGCGCGAGATAGCCGAGATACGGGTTCGGCCCGATATCGCCCCAGCGGAACAGGTGGTGCGGCCGGTCCTTGAGCGCCGCGGCGATCAGGCCGGTCGCCTCCGTCCCGGTGCGCCGGCTGGTCGTCACCATCAGCGACGCCTCGGGGAAGCGCCGGAGCACGCGCGGGATCAGCCGCCGGGCCGTCTCGAGGTCGAGCCCCTCGGCGCGCACCTTCCCGCCGACCAGCACCGCGACACGCGGCGAGGGCAGCGCGGCGAGCTCCGCCCATTCCCCACGCGCACGCTCCAGCACGGCCGCCGAGACGCGATGGCACGCCCCGACGATCTCCAGCACGTTCGGCGCCGGCGCCGGCCGGTCGTGCCGGCCGAGCACCAGCAGGTCGAACCGCGCGGCGCCGAAGCCCGGCCGCATCGCGTGCACCGTACGCACGCCGCGCCGGCCGAGCCAGAGCGCCACCGGCGCCGAGCGTCGCCCGGCCGAGATCACCAGCCTCGGCCACGGTGGGGCAAGCCGCGCGCGCGTCGCGGCATCGAGCCCCGCCAGCGTCGGCCACGGCCACGGCACCGCTGCCCACGCCGACCAGCCGAGCGGCACCACGCGGAACGCCACCCCCAGCCGCTCGGCGATGCCCAGCGCCTGGTTCGCCGTCCCTGGCCTGGGATCGGCCAGCACCCAGACCGGCTCGGTTGTGCCCCCGCTCACGCGCGGCTACGTAGGCTGATCCGCTCGAAGGGGACCCGCATGTCCGACCGTCACGCCTCCGACTGGGATCGCGACGCGGCGCTGATCGCCGCCCGCATCCTGCTCGACATCAAGGCCGTCAATTTCCGCCCCGAGGAACCCTACACCTTCACCTCGGGCTGGAAATCGCCCGTCTACATCGACTGCCGCAAGATCATCTACTTCCCGCGCGCACGCACCAAGATCAGCGACCTCGCGGTAGAGAAGATCGGCCGGCATGTCGGCTACGAGACCTTCGACGTCGTGGCGGGCGGCGAGACCGCCGGCATTCCCTTCGCCGCCTGGATCGCCGAGCGGATGCTCACGCCGATGGTCTATGTGCGCAAGAAGCCGAAGGGGTTCGGCCGTAATGCGCTGATCGAGGGCGACGTGCCGGAGGGCCAGCGCACCCTGCTGGTCGAGGACCTCACCACCGACGGGCAGTCGAAGATCCGCTTCTGCCAGGCGCTGCGCGATGCCGGCGCGATCGTCAACCACACCTTCGTGGTGTTCTACTACGGCGTCTTCCCCGGCAGCTTCGAGCAGCTCAAGGCGATGGATATCGGCCTGCACCACCTCTGCACCTGGTGGGATGTGCTCGAGGTCTGCCGCGCGCATCCCTATTTCAGCGACGCGGCGCTGGCCGAGGTGCGCAGGTTCCTCGACGACCCGGTGTCCTGGTCGAAGTCGCGCGGTGGCATCGGCGGCCCGGAGGAGGCGCGCGCGAAGGAGGAGGCGTGAGGCCCCGCCGGCACCGCGCCGTGACGCGATCGTGTAGGGTGTGATCGGCGCCGATTTGCCAATCCTGCCGGTCTCGCCTGGAGCACGCGCATGGTCCTACGGACAGCCCTGACCGCTCTTGCCCTGCTCGCCCTCCCCGCAGTCGGGCAGGCGCGCGACCAACTCACCATCGGACTCACCCAATACCCTTCGACGCTGCATCCCTCGATCGAAACGATGGCGGCGAAGTCCTACGTGCACGGCTTCACGCTGCGCCCGATCACCACCTACGACGCCGATTGGCAGCTCGGGTGCATGCTC
>CAZHMM010000368.1:0-1956 GCA_964533585.1 uncultured Elioraea sp. | reverse complement strand
AGCGCCGAGGAGCCGGCCGCGTCCGAAGCTGCTACCGAAGCTGCCCCCGAGGCCGCTTCCGAAGCCGCCGCAGCCGCCGCCGCAGCCACGGCCGCCGCTGCCGCTCGCGCCGCTTCCGACCAGGGCAACGAGATGACGATGGAAGACGTGCTCGCCGCCAGCGACGAACAACTGGCGCGCAAGCCCGTGCACCGCGGCATGATCACCACCGGCACCATCATCATGCTGGCAGAAGACGGCATCGTGGTGGACGTCGGCGCGAAGATCGAGGGCATCCTGCCCTACGGTCAGCTCTTCGAGTTCGACACGAACAAAGAAGGCGCCGCCAAGTACTTCAAGGCGGGCGACGAGATCCAGGTCTACGTCGTTCGCTCCGACATCCCCAACAGCACCATCGTGCTCTCCAAGAAGCGCGCCGATCAGGAGCGCGCGTGGAACCTCTTACAGGAGATCCACGAGAAGGAGAAGCCGGTCGAAGTCGAGATTGTCGAGAAGGTCCGCGGTGGCCTCGTCGCCAACCTCGGTGTGCGCGCCTTCCTGCCGGCCTCGCAGGTCGACATCCGTCGCGTGAACGATCTCGCGCCGTACGTCGGCCGCCGCATGAAGGTCAAGATCATCGAGCTGAACCGGCGCCGTAACCGCGTCATCATCTCGCGCCGCTCCATCCTCGAGGAGGAGATCTCCCACCTCAAGGAAGACACGCTGAAGAAGCTCGAACCCGGCGCGAAGCTCGAGGGCGAGGTCGTCGAGATCACCGACTTCGGCGTCTTCGTGAACTTGGGCGGCATCGACGGTCTGGTGCACCGCTCCGAGCTCACCCACGGCCGCTTCAGCCACCCGCGCGACGTCGTGAAGCTCGGCGACAAGGTGCGCGTCGAAGTGCTCGACATGGACCTCGAGCGCGAGCGCATCAACCTCTCCATGAAGACGCTCGCGGCGAACCCGTGGGAGAACGTCCTCACCAACTACACCATCGGGCAGCGCGTCGCCGGCACGGTCACGAACCTCACGCCGTTCGGCGCTTTCGTCGAGATCGAGCCCGGGCTCGAAGGCCTCATCCACGTCAGTGAGATGAGCTGGACGAAGCGCATCCGCCACCCGAAGGAGATCGTCGACGAAGGCCAAGAGGTCGAGGCGATGATCCTCAAGATCGACACGCAGCAGCAGCGCATCTCCCTCGGCCTGCGCCAGACGCAGCCCGACCCGTGGAGCAGCCTGCCCGACCGGTACCCGCCCGGCACCGAGATCACCGGCCCGGTCACCGGCATCACCGACTTCGGCGTGTTCATGGAGATCGAAGAAGGCATCGAAGGCCTGGTGCACATCTCCGAGCTCTCGCACGACCACATCGAGAACATCTCCGAGCACTTCAACAAGGGTGACGAGATCACCGCGGTGATCCTCAACATCGACCCGGTCGAGCAGCGCGCCAGCCTCTCGCGCAAGCGCATGCTGCCCTTCACGCCGGAGAACGCCGCCGAGTTCGGCGGCAACGCCCCGGCGGGCGGCGCCCCGCGCGGCGGATACGCCGGCGCCGGTGCCGGCCAGCAGGCCGGTGGCCGTCGCGGTCGTCGCGGTCGTCGCTCCGAAGGCATCGACTACGACTACAGCTACGTCGCCGACGCCGCCTCCAGCAAGACGACCACCAAGCTCGGTGACGTCTACGCCGACCTCTTCGCGCAGTTCGGCCTCGGTGGCGAGACCAAAGCCGAGGAAGACGCAGACGAGGCCAAGGCGGAAGCCAAGGCCGAGTCCGCTGCGCCCAGCGAAGCAGCAGCCGCCGACACCGCGGCCGCCGTCGACGCCGGCGCGGACGCTGGCGGTGCGCAAGGCGCCGCCGAAGTGGCCGCCTCGGTGAACGAGCGCGAGCTCGCGGAAACCGCCGCCGAGATCACCAGCGAGGCCGCCGCGCCGGCAGCGAAGGCCCAGCCCGTCAAGGCAGAAGCCGAAGAGGTG
>CAZHMM010000367.1:0-1975 GCA_964533585.1 uncultured Elioraea sp. | reverse complement strand
GTCGGCATCGACTTCCTCGATGAAGCCTTTGGCGATCATCGTCTCCACCACCTTGGTGGCGGCGCCTCCGCGCAGGGAACCGGGAAGCGGCAGGACGTTGTAGCTGTCGCGCTGAGCGGCGGCGCTGAGAATTACGGCTTGCGTGTCGGTGAGCTTGGTCATGGGGTCGTCTCCTTGGATTGAACCGCGACCGTCGCGGCCCTTCTACGACCCCAAGCCGCGCGGCACGGCGCGGCCGGAGTTCGGGCAGGTGCAGGATTTCACCCGGCGTGCTCGCCCTCGCGGAACGCCATGTCGGTGATCTCGCGCAGCTTGTCGCGGTAGTGGCTCAGGGAGCCGACATGGCCCCAGTTGATCTCGTCGGGATTGGTTTCGAAGTGGTCGTCGCTGAGCGCCTTGAGGCGTTCCAGCATGCTGTCGATCTCCAGCTTGGCGGCGATGAAGGCGTCGAGTGCCTTCGAGTTGTCGGTGGCGCGTCGGGTCATCTCTGTGGCTCCTCGTGGCGAGTTGCAGCGTGGTCTTGAAAGCCACGTTCGCTCTGTCCGAACCGCTTATCAACTCGATAAGCGCCTGAATCTGAACAATAATCGGAGAACGCCATGCAGGGGCTGAGCGAGCGCCAATACGCCGCGCGCGTCGGTCTCTCGCGGGGCGCGATCCAGAAGGCGAAGGCGGCGGGACGGCTGGTCCTCCATGAGGATGGCAGCATCGACGCAGAGGCGAGCGATGCACGCCGGGCGGCGATGACGGACCCGTCGAAGTCCCGGCGCACCACGGCATCCAAGCTCAAGCCGGTCCCCGACGCGGCCGTGTCCGCCGTTGGCGACACTCTGCGGGAACAAGGGCTTGCCGCGCCACCCGTCGGCAGCGGCACGACCTTCCTGCAGGCCAAGACCGCGAATGAGGTGCTGAAGGCCCAGGAGCGGCGCATCCGGCTTCAGAAGCTCAAGGGAGAACTCGTCGACCGCGCCCGGGCGGTTGCGGTCGTGTTCCGGCTGGCACGCGAGGAGCGCGATGCCTGGGTGAACTGGCCGGCGCGCGCGGCGGCGCTGATGGCGGCCGAACTCGGCGTCGAGGCGGCCGCCATGCAGAAGGCCTTGGAGAAACATGTACGCGCCCACCTCGACGAACTCGCCGAGGTCCGGCCCGAATTCCGGTGACGAATATGGCCTGAGGGATTTCGAAGGCGCTGCTGAGATCCTGCGCGCCTGGGGCAACGGGATCCGACCGGATCCCGACCTCACCGTCTCGGAATGGGCGGACCGGCACCGGATGTTGGCGTCCCGCGCTTCGGCCGAACCGGGGCGCTACCGCACAATGCGAACGCCCTATATGCGGGAGATCATGGACCGGCTGTCGCCCGGCGACGCGGCGCAACGGATCGTGTTCATGAAGGCCGCGCAGGTCGGGGCGACGGAAGCCGGCAACAACTGGATCGGCTTCGCCATCCACCAGGCGCCGGGCCCCATGCTCGCGGTCCAGCCCACGGTCGAACTGGCCAAGCGCAACTCGCGCCAGCGGATCGATCCGCTGATCGACGAGAGCCCGGAGCTGCGGGAGCGGGTCAAACCGGCCCGATCCCGCGATGCCGGGAACACGATGCTGTCCAAGGAATTCGCGGGCGGCATACTGATCATGACGGGCGCGAACTCGGCGGTCGGGCTGCGCTCAACCCCGGCGCGCTACATCTTCCTCGATGAGGTCGATGCCTATCCGGCCTCAGCCGACGAGGAAGGCGATCCGGTGACCCTGGCCGAGGCGCGGTCGCTGACCTTCGCCCACCGGCGCAAGGTGTTCCTGGTCTCGACGCCGACGATCCGGGGGCTCAGCCGCATCGAGCGCGAGTTCGAGGCGTCCGACCAGCGGCGCTATTTCGTGCCGTGTCCGCATTGCGGGGCGATGCAGTGGCTGAAGTTCGAGCGGCTGCGCTGGCAGAAGGGCAAGCCGGAGACTGCAGAATATATCTGCGAAGGCT
>CAZHMM010000366.1:0-1982 GCA_964533585.1 uncultured Elioraea sp. | reverse complement strand
CGTCGGCCTGGGCGAGCAGCCGGTCGAGCGGGAAGTCGAGGTCGATGCCGCCGGCGTAGCAGGGCACGTGCGGATCGAACCCCCCGAGATGACGCCAGAGCGGGGCGTTCGCGCGCTTCGCGGCGAGGTCCCACAACGCGATGTCGGTCGCCGCGACCGCAAGGCTCGTCTGTCCGCCGCGGCCGCCGAAATGCAGCCGCCACCACATCGCCTGCCAGAGCGCCTCGATCCGTCCGGCGTCCTGGCCGATCACCACCGGCGCGAGGTCGTTCTTGATCAGCGCCAGCACCGCCGCCCCGCCCGAATCCACCGTGTAGCTGTAGCCGAGGCCGCTCGCGCCATCGGCGTCGGTGACCGTCACCGTGATGAGCTGGAAATGCGTGATCGTGTGGTGCGTGCTGTCGGACAGCGGCACGGGCAGGGGAATCCGGTACAGCGCCGCATCGACGCGGGTGATCGTGCTCATCGGGGCTCGGCCTTCTGGACGGGGCTGCGGACGGCACGATCGCGGTAGCCGCGTGCGGCGCCCATGTCGAGCCTCCTCGCCGCATCCCGGTTCCGCATCGGGCCGCGGGCCCTAGGATGGCGGCGATGACCGCTGCTCCGCCGGTTCCCGAAGCCGCCGCCGCCCTGCCCGTCGCCGAGGCGTTGCCGGCGCTGCTCGCGGCACTCGACCGCGGCAACGCCGTGCTGGTCGCCCCGCCCGGCGCGGGCAAGACCTCGGTCGTGCCGCTCGCGCTGCTGGCGGCGGCGTGGCGCGATGCGGACGCGCGCATCGTCGTGCTGGAGCCGCGCCGCGTCGCCGCGCGCGCCGCCGCCCGCCGCATGGCGTCGCTGCTCGGCGAGCCGGTCGGCGGCACGGTCGGGCTGCGCACCCGGCTCGACGCCGCCGTCTCGGCCGCGACACGGATCGAGGTCGTCACGGAGGGGCTGCTGGTGCGCCGGCTGCACGCCGATCCGGGGCTCTCGGGCATCGCCTGCGTCGTGTTCGACGAGGTGCATGAGCGGTCGCTCGACGCCGATCTGGCGCTGGCGCTGACCCGCGACCTCCAGGCGGTGCGGCCGGAGCTGCGCCTCATCGCGATGAGCGCGACGCTCGACGGCGCGGCCTTCGCCCGCCTGCTCGCGGCTCCGGTGATCGAGAGCGCGGGGCGGATGTTCCCGGTCGCGGTGCGCTGGGCCGCGCGCGACGCCGATCCGCGCGACCTGCCGGAGATCGCCGCCGCCACCGCGCGCCGCGCGCTCGCCGAGACCGCGGGCGATGTGCTGGTGTTCCTGCCCGGCATGGCCGAGATCCGCCGCGCCGAGGCCGCGCTCGCGGATGCGCCCGCGGTCGCGCGCCCGCTGCACGGCGAGCTGCCGCCCGAGGCGCAGGACCTGGCGCTCCGCCCCGACGCCGAGGGCCGGCGCAAGATCATCCTCGCCACCGCGATCGCCGAGACCAGCCTGACGGTCGAGGGCGTGACCGCGGTGGTGGACAGCGGGTTCCGCCGCGCGCCGCGCTTCGATCCCGGCTCGGGGCTGACGCGGCTCGCCACGGTGCGGATCAGCCGGGCGGCGGCCGAGCAGCGCGCCGGCCGCGCCGGCCGGCTCGGCCCCGGCGTGGTGTTCCGGCTCTGGACCGAGGCCGCGCATCGCGGTCTGGCCGCCGCCGACCGGCCGGAGATGCTGGAGGCCGATCTCGCGCCGCTCGCGCTCGACCTCGCCGCCTGGGGTGCGGAGCCGGCCGCCCTGCCCTTCCTCGACCCGCCGCCCGAGGGCGCGCTCGCCGCCGGACGCGACCTCTTGCGCCGGCTCGGCGGGCTCGACGAGGCTGGCGCGATCACGCCGCGCGGGCGGGCGATGGCGCGGCTCGGCGCGCACCCGCGGCTGGCGGCGATGATGGTCGCGGCGCGCGAGCGGAGCGAGGCGGCGGCGTCACTGGCGGCGGAGCTCGCCGCCGCGCTGGAGGAGCGCGATCCGCTGCGCGGCGCGGACGCGCC
>CAZHMM010000365.1:0-2031 GCA_964533585.1 uncultured Elioraea sp. | reverse complement strand
GGCCTCGCCGCGCGGGCCGGACGCGAGCCACGCCAGCGCCGCGACCGCGGCCACCGCGACGCCGACCAGCCACAGGCTGGAGGCCGGGCGCGCGAGCCCGCCGAGCCAGACCAGGCCGATGCCGCCGATCAGCAGCACGGCGGCCGGCAGCACTCCGGTCAGCACGCGGGCGAGCCTGAGCCGGGAGTCGGCGGCGAGGCTGTCGCCCATCTCGCGCAGGTTGCGGATCCAGAACAGCCCCGCCAGCGGCAGCGAGGCGAGCAGCAGCACCACCGCCTCGGGCCCGTCGAAGCCCTGCTTCGGCCCGCGCAGCCCGGCGGCGAACAGCACGCCCCAGACCAGGAACGGGGTCAGCATGAAGCCGGCGACCAGGAACGGGACGGCGCGCGCCACCCGCCCCGGGGAGGGGGAACGATCTGTGCTCATGAATGAACAGATGGGGGTGCGGGAGCGGCCGTCCAGCCGCCCCCGCCGCGGTTCAGGCCTTCGCCAGCAGGCTCTCGACATACTCCCAGTTCACCAGCTTCTCGAGGAAGTTGGCGAGGTAGTCCGGGCGGCGGTTGCGGAAGTCGAGGTAGTAGCTGTGCTCCCACACGTCGCAGCCGAGGATCGCCGTGCCCTGGCCCTCGGCCAGCGGGTTGGAGCCGTTCGGCGTCTTGGTGCACGCGAGCTTGCCGTCCTTGCCGACAACGAGCCAGGCCCAGCCAGAGCCGAACTGCGTCGCCCCGGCCTGCTTGAACGCGTCCTTGAACTTGTCGACCGAGCCGAAATCGGCGGCGATCTTCGCCTCCAGCTTGCCCGGCAGCTTGCCGCCGCCGTTCGGCTTCATGCAGGGCCAGAACAGGTTGTGGTTCCAGATCTGCCCGGCGTTGTTGAACACGCCCGCCATCTCGGCCTTGCCGTGCGAGAGCTTGACGATCTCCTCGAGCGACTTGCCCTGCAGGCTCGCGTCCTTCTCGACGAAGCCGTTCAGCGCCGTGACATAGGCCTGATGGTGCTTGCCGTGATGCAGTTCGAGCGTCTCCTGGCACATGCCCGAGGCGGCGAGGGCGTCGTGCGCATAGGGCAGCGACGGCAGGGTGAAGGCCATGGCGTCTGTCTCCGCTGAATGGGGGTGAAGGCAGGCGGGGAGGTAAGTCCCGTTGCGGGGGATCGTCAACCGCCGCCGGGCATGCCACGTGACGCGCGATGCCGCCCCCGCTCTCTCCCTGCGCCGCGATCGTGCGCCGCGACGACCCCGACCGCTTCCTCTGCGCGCTGTTCGCGCCCGAACCCGCGCGCGAGGCGCTGTTCACGCTCTATGCGTTCAACGTGGCGCTCGCCGGCGTGCGGGATGCCGTGACCGAGCCGGCGCTGGGGCTGATCCGGCTGCAATGGTGGCGCGAGGTGGTGGAGGAGGCGTCGCACGGACGGTTCCGCCGCCACGAGGTGGCCGAGCCGCTGGGCCGGCTGATCGCGGCGCGCGGGCTCGACCCTGCGCTGCTCGACGCGGTGATCACCGCGCGCGAGGCGGAGCTCGCCGAGGGCGGCATCCCCGACCCCGCCGCGCTGGAGACCTATGCGGCGGCGAGTGCCGGGGGGCTGATGCGGCTGGCGCTCGCCATGCTGGGGGCGGAGACGCCGGCGGCCGTGTCGGCCGCGCGGCATGGCGGCGCGGTGTACGGGCTCGCCGGCATCCTGCGCGCGGCCCCGGTGCTGGCCGCGCGGGGGCGGACGCTGCTGCCGCGGGCACTGCTGCGCGCCGAGGGGGTGCGGCTCGCCGATCTGGCGCGCACGCCTTCCGGGGAGGGGGTGCGGCGGGTTGCGCGCGTGCTGGCCGAGCTGGGCGAGAGCCATGCGGCGACGCTGCGCGGGCTGCTGCCGGAGGTGCCGCGCGCCGCGCGGCCGGCCCTGCTGCCTGCCGCCCTCGGCGTGCGCACGCTCAGGCGTCTGCGCCGGGCGGGGTTCGATCCGGGCGATGCGCGCGTGGCGGGGCCGCGCTTGGGCGCGCAATGGGCGGTCGCGCGCATGGCCTGGACGGGCCGGGTGTGA
>CAZHMM010000364.1:0-2041 GCA_964533585.1 uncultured Elioraea sp. | reverse complement strand
CCCACCGCCGCCCTGCCGCCGCCCGTGCCGCGCCCGGCCGGAGGGCCGCGATGAGCGCCGGCGCACCCCCGCCGGTGCCGCCGCCGCCGGTGCATGTGCCGCCGCGGCGCGTGCCCGTCGTCACAACCTCGGACGGCCGCCGGCGCGGCCAGCTCGATACCGCCCGCACGCGGCTTGCGGTCGGCGCCGGCGTCTTCGGGCTGCTGTTCGTCGCGCTCGCCGCGCGCGTCGTCGATGTCAGCGTGCTCGCCGAAGGCCAGCCGCGCGTCGCCGCCACGCCCCAGGCCGTGATCGCCGCCGAACCGCGCGTCGAGCGCGCCTCGATCGTCGATCGCAATGGCGTGCTGCTCGCGGCGAGCCTGCCGACGGCCGCGCTCTACGCCAACCCGCGCGAGATCGCCGACCCGTGGGAGGCCGCGCGCAAGCTCGCCACCGCCCTGCCCGATATCGACCCCGCGCTGCTCGCGCCACGGCTCGAGGGCGACCGGCAGTTCGTCTACATCCGCCGCCACCTCACCCCGCGCGAGCAGGACGCGGTGAACCGGCTCGGCATCCCGGGCGTGCACTTCCAGCGCGCCGAGCGCCGCGTCTATCCGCAGGGACATGCGGCCGTGCACGTGCTCGGCGGCACCGATGTCGACGGCAACGGCATCGCCGGGGTCGAGCGGCAGTTCGACGCCCAGCTGCGCGAACAGGTCGGCACGCCGCTCCGCCTCTCGCTCGACATCCGCGTGCAGCACGTGCTGCGCGAGGCGCTCGGCCGCGCGATCGGCCGGTTCGAGGCGATCGGCGGCGCGGCGGTGGTGATGGACGTGACGACGGGCGAGGTGCTGGCGATGGTCAGCCTGCCCGATTACGACCCGGCCGAGATCGCGACTTCGCCCGCCGAGGCGCGCTTCAACCGCATCACGGTGGGCGTCTACGAGCCGGGCTCGACCTTCAAGATCCTCTCCACCGCGATGGCGCTCGATCTCGGCACCACGCGCATCACCGGCGGCTACGACGCCTCGCGGCCGATCACCTATGGCCGCTTCACCATCAGCGACTTCCGCGGCAAGAACCGCTGGCTCACGGTGCCGGAGATCTTCGCCTACTCCTCCAATATCGGCACCGCGCGGATGGTGCTGGAGGTCGGCGTGCCGCGGCACCGCGCCTTCCTCGAGCGGCTCGGCATGACGCGCCGGCTGCCGCTGGAACTGCCCGAGACCGCGCTGCCGCTCGCGCCCAGCGCGCGCAACTGGCGCGAGATCAACACCCTGACGATCGCCTTCGGCCACGGCATCTCGGTCACGCCGCTGCACGTCGCGACCGCGACCGGGGCGATGGTGAACGGCGGCGTGCTCTATCCGCCGACGCTGCTCGCGCGCGCCGCGGATGATCCGCCGGCGCTCGGCGAGCGCGTGATCCGCGCCGAGACCTCGGCGACGATCCGGCGCCTGATGCGGCTCACGGTCACGCATGGCAGCGGCAAGGGCGCGGACGTGCCGGGCTATTTCGTCGGCGGCAAGACCGGCACGGCGCAGAAGGTCGGCAGCCATGGCCGGTATCTGCGCGACGCGCGCATCTCCTCCTTCACCGGCGTCTTCCCCGCGCACCGGCCGCGCTACGTCGTCTATCTGATGATCGACGAGCCGAAGCCGCAGCGCGACACGCACGGCTTCGCCACCGGCGGCTGGGTCGCGGCGCCCGCCGCGCGCGAGGTGATCGAGCGGATCGGTCCGTTGCTCGGCATGGTGCCGGAGGCCGAGACCGATGCGATCCGCTCGGCTCTCGCGATCACCCTGCCTGGCCAGGCGCCGGCCCGGCCCACCGCGCCGACCGGCCAGCGCCAGGCGGCGCTGCCCGGGTCGGAGCGGCGCGTTGCGGCTCAGTGAGCTCATGCACGGCGTGATCGCACCGGCGAGGCTCGGCGAGGAGGCGCTCGATCTTGCGCGCCTCTCGGCCTTCGACGTGACGGGGCTCACCGCCGACAGCCGCGCCGTGCGCCGGGGCGACCTGTTCGCGGCCCTGCCGGGCGCGCGCGCCGACGGGCGGGCGTTCA
>CAZHMM010000363.1:0-2043 GCA_964533585.1 uncultured Elioraea sp. | reverse complement strand
GCAGCGCGAGGTCGTAGAGGTCGTGCGCGCGGTCGGCGATGTCGGTGTGCGGATACTCCTTGAACAGCACGATCAGGTCGGCGGCCTGCCGCATCGTTTCGGTCAGATGGCAGTGCAGATCGAGCTCGATCCCGACCGCCACGTCGGGCCCGACGATCGCGCGCACGCGGGCGAGCGTGTCGCCCTCGCAATCGTCATAGCCGTCGGCCACCATCGCGCCGTGCATCGAGAGCAGCACGATGTCCACGGGCATGGCGGCGCGCAGATCCTCGAGGATCATGTCGCGCAGTTCCTCGTACACCGCCCGCACGGTGATGCCGGCCGGCTGGGCCGCGGCGGCGAGGCTTTCGGCGATTGCGATCCCGTCCGCTTCGGCGCGGCCGCGCCAGACGCGCATCGCCAGGTTCCCCCAGCCAGGTGGCTGGCGGGAGGCGTCGTGGCGGAAATAGCGGTGACCCATGAAGGCCTCGCGCCCGGTGGGGATCGGCGCCCAGGTGTTCGTCTCAGTCGCCAGCCCCGCCATGAACAGCTTCATCGTCGCTCCCTCAGCGCGTGGTCAGGACCGCAAGCATGACAAGGCCGAGGGCGATCCGATAGTAGCCGAAGGGGGTGAACCCGATCTTCGCAATGAAGGCGAGCACCAGCCGCACCACGGCGAACGCCACCACGAAGGCCGCGGCGAAGCCGATCGCGATCAGCCCCGCGCCGTCCCACGTGAGCGCCGACCACTCGCGGTAGAGGCTGTAGACGGTGGCGGCGAACATGGTCGGGATCGCGAGCACGAAGCTGAACTCGAGCGCAGCCGGCCGGGCGACGCCGAGCAGCAAGGCGCCGATGATGGTGGCGCCCGAGCGCGAGGTGCCGGGGATCATCGCCAGCACCTGGAAGAAGCCAATCGCCAGCGCCATGCGCGGCGTGATCCTCTCGACGCTGTGGGTCGTCGGCTCGCCGCGGAATCGTTCGATGAGGATGATCGCGATGCCGCCGATGATCAGCGCGGCGCAGACGACGTAGGGGTTGAACAGGAACCGGGTGACGGGTCCGTAAAGCGTCGCGCCGATCACGAGCGCAGGCAGGAAGGCGAGCAGCAGGTTGCGCACGTAGAGCCGCGCGTCGCGATCGGTGAACATGCCGATGGCGATGCCCCAGAGCTTGCGGAAATAGATCGCGATCACCGCGAGGATGGCGCCCATCTGGATGACGATCTCGAAGCTCTTGCCGGGCGTGCCGGCGAAGCCCAGCAGGTCGATCACCAGGATCAGGTGGCCGGTCGAGGAGACCGGGATGAACTCGGTTGCGCCCTCGACGATGCCGAGCAGCAGCGCCTGGAGCGCGGAGGTCATGTCCATTGCGGTCGGGGTCCGTTCAGGCGGCGGGAGGCGGGACACGCAGCGCCAAAGTGCCGGCGCGCGCGCTGGTATACACCAGCAGCGCCTCACCGGAGGCAGGAAAGATGCCGGTGAGCGCAGTGATATTCACCTGATGGCTCACCAGCACCAGCGGGCGCGGCTCGGCCCAGTCGCGCAGCAGTGCGCGCAGCGCTGCGGTCTGCACCTCGGCGGTGCTGCGATCGGCGAAGAAGCTGTTCAGGACGGGCTCAATGGCCACGGCGCCGAGCCCGAGCCGTTCGGCCGTCTCGAGGCAGCGGCACCAGGCGGAGGAGAGCACCCGCGCCGAAGCGATACCCTGCGCGCGCAGCCTCTCGCCGACCGCATGGGCCTGGGCGCGCCCCGCGTCCGACAGGACGCGCTGGGTGGCGCAGTCGGCGATCCGGAAGCCTGGCGGATCGCCGGTTCCGGGTGCGATGGCGTGCCGGATGAGCACGGCAGCGTGGCCTTCACGGGCCGCCCGCCAGGCGCTGTCGGCGCCGCGCGCGTGTCCCGCCGGAGCGAGAAGGGCGATCGCTGCTCCGGTGAGGATGAGCGGTCGTCGTCCGGGCATGGCCCGTGGCCGTGCCACAGCGCGGGCCGGGTCCACAACCAGCTGGCCTGACACGCCTCCGTGTTTCGTTTGCGTTTGCCCGGTCCTGCCCATAGGGTCCGG
>CAZHMM010000362.1:0-2045 GCA_964533585.1 uncultured Elioraea sp. | reverse complement strand
TACACCCGCCACGCCAAGCCGGACAGCCGTCAGATCAAGTGCAGACTTCTACAGCAGGACTGGGGCGATAGGATCAGGGCTGCGGCAGCAATGACCGACGATGGGGGCCGCCGAGCGCGACAGCGGATACGCAAAGCACTGGCACGGATGCGGAGCTCGCTGGACCTAAGCGACCTCGACCTTACCGCGCTGCCACCCGAGATCGGCCAGCTCACAGCGCTGCAAAGCCTCAATGTATCCCGAAACCGGCTGACCATGGTGCCGCCTGAGATCGGCCAACTCACCGCGCTGCAACGCCTCGATCTCTTCGGAAATCAGCTGACCGCCCTGCCGTCGGAAATCGGCCAGCTCACCGCGCTGCAACGCCTCGATCTCTTCGGAAATCAGCTGACCGCCCTGCCGTCGGAAATCGGCCAGCTCACCGCGCTGCAACAGCTCGATCTTTCCGGAAATCAGCTGAGGACGCTGCCGCCCGAGATCGGCCAGCTCGCTGCGCTGCAACAGCTCGATCTCTCCAATAACCAGCTGACCACGCTGCCGCCGGAGATCGGCCGGCTCACCGCGCTGCAAGGGCTTGACCTATTCGCAAACCGGCTGACCACGCTGCCGCCGGAGATCGGCCACTTTGCAGCGCTGCGACGGCTTGACCTCACTGAGAATCGGCTGACCTCGGTGCCGCCGACGATCGGCCACCTTACGGAGCTGCAGGTCCTCGATCTCTTCGGAAACGAGCTGACCGCGTTGCCTGTTGAGTTGGGCAGGCTTCGCACTCTCGAGGACGCAGCTCGCCCTGGGCAGCCGCCCTCAGGCCTTCGTGTCGACAGGAATCCGTTACCGGCGCCCTATCCGGCCCTGATCCGCGACGGGCAGCCATCCGCGACGCGCAACGTGCTCGCGTGGCTGCGCGGAGAGCTCGATCCGTCGTCGCTGGCCGACGAGCCGGCTCCAGACCCCCACCCCGACGCCGACGTCGACCCGCCGCCACTTCCAGCGCCCGGGGTCGGGCTCCACTTCGTCCTCGATGCCGAAGGGGTGATCGACCTCGCGCCGCCGGAAGACCTCGACCGCGAGGGCAACAATGTTCGTCGGCTGCGCAGCCTGCACCCCGAGTTGCAGGAGCTCGGTCGCAAGCTTTCGGCGGCGCTTGGCAGGGGCAACATCGCGCACGCCGTGCTGCTTGGGGTCGCGCAAGGCTATCAGGCCGAGATCGATCAGACGCTGGAGGCGATCGACTTCACTCGCCTCTATGCGCGCGGCGTCCGATTGGCGAACGCCAAGGCGGCAACCGATGCGGCGATCTCCGCCGGTGACCTTCCGCCGCTCGCGCCTGACGCGCAGGAAACGCTCGAGTCTCTGCTCGCGGTGCATGGTGCGTTCATCCTCGCGACGCGCGACGGCAATGAGGCAATCGCCGAGGAGCAGCGGTACCGACGCAGGCCAGACGAGGAACGTGAGTTCCGAAGGGCGACGAAGGCGGTCGCGGACGCACTGCGGGAGCACCCGGAGATCATCCGGCCCGCTGCTGCGGCAGCCCTCAGCGAAGCGGCGGACACCGCTGGAGAAGGCCCGAACGTCGCGCGGAGCGGGATCGTCGCCGGTGGCGCGGTACGCAATGTCACGATCGTGCTGCTGGCGGGGGCCTCGGCATCCGCCCTTCCGGTGATCGGCGGGATTGTCGCCGGCACCGTCGGTGGGTTTGCCGGTGCGGCGGCCGGCCTTTTCGTCGGCGATGCGATCCGGAAGTCGAAGGCATTCGAGACCTCCAGGGATCTGCTCACCCGCAATCTGGACAGGCTGAGCGACGCGGACGCCAGGCGCTTCATCGAGACGCTGGGACGCATGCGCGCGTTCTGTCTCGGGTTCGAGTCGCCGCTGCGCTGCCTCGCCCGCCAAGGCGAGTGGTTCGCCTGGATCAACCGCTCACTTGATTGGATCAAGCGGCGCCAGCGCGGCACCAAGGAGCCATAGGGCTCCCGGCCAGCGCCGCAGCCCTCACCGCGGCACGATGCGGATCGCGAGCCGCGCCGCGCTCACCCCCTCGATCG
>CAZHMM010000361.1:0-2056 GCA_964533585.1 uncultured Elioraea sp. | reverse complement strand
CAGGCCCGCGTCGGGGAATCCCCTTCGATTCACTTCGGTCGGAAACGGCTCTAGGCTTTCGCTGCGGAAGGGAGCATCTGCGGTGGTGTTGGGAGGCCGGTGGTGGCTGTACTGCCTGTCTTGTGGTTCGGGCGGGCAGGCTTCGCCTGTCCAGTCAGGACCATCGCCTCATGGTGTGTGGGGTCTGCATAGATCGTTTCAGCGGCCGGGGCCGGCGTCCCACCGGCTGTGCTGGGTTCGGATCCATTCCTTGGCGGGCTCGTAGGCGCGGCGCACCGCTTCTTCGGTTGCGACGACAGCCTGCAGCATCGTGAGGCGCTCGGCCGGCGTCAGGCCGCCAAACCCAGCTTGCCGAAGAACCAGGCCCGGTGAAACGATGCTTACGAACCCCACACATGGTGTAGGCCATGTTGGCCAGTGTGACCGCGGCGCTCGCGCGCGCCAGGCCGATGGTGCCGATCACCAAGCCCATCCCCCCTTCTGATGCGCGAAGGGATGACCTGCCCTTGCAGCGCCCCGTCATGCGCCGCCGCGTCGGTGGTCGTGCCGCGATGGATGACTCCATGGCGGCGGTCGATCGAGATTGTAGCCGAAGCTTGGGACGGCGATATCCAACAGCGGCGTTCCATCCTTGCGCGGCTTGGCTTTGCTGAACTTCCTCGTCCCGGAGTCTCGTGAGAATCTCGCGTGTCAATCGGCTTGGAAACGAGACCCCGTTTGTGGTGTGCTGACGTGCCGCCCTCGCTGCGGTCGCGGGCGCCGAGGGCCGCGTCCAACGCGGCCCGGAACATCTCGAAATCGAGGGTCGCGGCGAGTTTCTCCAGCGGGCCGCCCTGCGCGGAGAGTTCCCGGAGACGATCCTTCGCATCCCAGAATCCCGGCTGACCTCCGGACCTCCGCGCCTCGCTCGCTGCCGCTTCAGCCAGACGGAATCACGCCCCCGCGCCAGTCGGTTTCCGGAGATGTCCAGCTGGTCCGGATCATGCAGGCGCGGCGAGCAGTTCGCGAATCAGTCGTGCGCCTTCACGGGCGAACCGCTGGCCGTGGAACCGATCTGTGCCGATGAAGTGGGCGAACCGCACTTCGCCAAGATTCGAACGCCTCGAGACGCTGGCGTAATCCGGGTGGGGGAGGGGGAGGGGGTCGGGCGAGTTCGCCACCATCACATTGGAGGCCACCTGCTCGGTGCCCCATGCGCGCCATCGCTCCGGACCGAGCAGCGCCTCCATCTCAGCGTGGAACAGCTCGGCGTCCGCGCGGGTCTTTGCTCCTTGGGCGAAGCCGCTGAATCCGGCTGAGCCGCGCACGTAGCGCAGCGCATCGCGCCGAGGATGGCGCGCGAAGGCGCGCTGTGCCTCGTCGATCACATGGGAGGTGGTGCCGTCCCGCTCCGACCAGGCTGCGGCCTCAGCGAAGCTCTGCAGAGGCAGGTTCTCGGCCATCGTGAAGGCCCGGTTGGCAGCGACCGCATCACGTATCTCTGGGATGTCGCCAAGCGCGAGCGTGTCGCAGTCCATCTGGATCACGTAGTGCTCTGCCGAGAGGTCAAGGCAGGCGAGCAGCCGCTCCCAGCACCCTCCGCGCTGCACCTGGCCGACCGGGATGTCCGCGAGCGGGGTGAAGCTCACGGCATCGTCGAAATGGCGGCGGATGCGCTCGCGCCAGGCCTCGGGCAGGGGGCGGTCGGGCAGCATCGCGAACCGGCCGTGGCCGATCCGACGATAGAGTGTCTTCGCGGCGAGCAAGTACATCGGCAGGTCGCGCGGCACTGCGACCATGCTGACGATGCGTAGCCCGGAATCGACGATTGGCAGCGGTGGTGTGTCATGAATCGCACCGATCATGCGGTCGAACTGCCAGTAGCTCAGGGATCGTCGCAGCCTGTAGAGCATTCCCCTCTCGTTCTCCCCATCCGCCCCCGCATCGGGCGGACTTGCCTCGATTCAGACTGCGCCACCAGGGCGCCCGCGCGATTCGGCGTTGACCCATTCCTGCCTCGTCGCCTTCGTCCCAGCCGTCAACGTCCTCGCAAGCCGTTTCGCAGGATTTCTATGGG
>CAZHMM010000360.1:0-2153 GCA_964533585.1 uncultured Elioraea sp. | reverse complement strand
ATCACGTCGCCCTCGCGGATGTCGTTGTAGTTCGCGAACGCCATGCCGCACTCGTAGCCCTTCGCCACCTCGCGCACATCGTCCTTGAAGCGCTTGAGCTGGCTGAGCTCGCCGGTGTGGATCACCACGTTGTCGCGCAGCAGCCGCACCCCCGCGCCGCGCTTCACCAGACCGTCCGTCACCATGCAGCCGGCCACCTTGCCGACCTTGGTGATCTCGAACACCTTGCGGATCTCGGCGTAGCCCAGGAACTTCTCGCGGTGCTTGGGCGCGAGCTTGCCCTTCACCAGGTTCTCGATGTCGTCGGCGACGTCGTAGATGATCGAGTAGTAGCGGATATCCACCGCGTCGCGCTGCGCGAGGTCGCGCGCCTGGCTGGTCGCGCGCACGTTGAACGCGACGATCACCGCATCCGACGCCTTGGCGAGCTGCACGTCGCTCTCGGTGATCTGGCCGACCGCGGTGTGCAGCACGCGCACGCGCACCTCGTCGTTGCCGAGCTTCTGCACGGTGGCCTGGATCGCCTCCGCGCTGCCCTGGACATCGGCCTTGATGACGACGGCGACTTCCTTCTGCTCGCCGGCCTGGATGCGCGCGAGCATCTGGTCGAGCGTGCCGCGCGCGGCGGCGGTGCCGGCGGCTGCCTTGTCGCGCAGCTTGCGCTGGCGGAACTCGCTGATCTCTCGCGCGCGGCCCTCGTTCTCGACCGCGACGAACGGCTCGCCCGCCGAGGGCACGCCGGCGAGGCCGAGAATCTCGACCGGCATCGACGGGCCGGCCTCCTTCAACTGGCGCGCCTTGTCGTCGAGCATGGCGCGCACGCGGCCCCACTCGGCGCCGGCGACGACGATGTCGCCCTGGCGCAGCGTGCCCTTCTGCACCAGCACGGTGGCGACCGGGCCGCGGCCGCGATCGAGCTTGCTCTCGATCACCGTGCCCTCGGCCGCGCGGGCGGGGTTGGCCTTCAGGTCGAGGATCTCGGCCTGGAGCAGGATCGCCTCCTCCAGCTTGTCGAGATTGGTCTTCTTCAGCGCCGAGACCTCGACATCGATCGTTTCGCCGCCCATCGACTCGACCACGATCTCGTGCTGGAGCAGTTCGGTGCGCACCCGCTCGGGCTTCGCGTCCGGCTTGTCGATCTTGTTGATCGCCACGATGATCGGCGCGTTCGCCGCGCGGGCGTGACGGATCGCCTCCACCGTCTGCGGCATCACGCCGTCATCGGCCGCGACCACCAGCACGACGATGTCGGTGACGGACGCGCCGCGCGCGCGCATCGCCGTGAACGCCTCGTGGCCGGGCGTGTCGATGAAGGTGATCCGCTGCGAGGACGGCAGCTCGACCTGGTAGGCGCCGATATGCTGGGTGATGCCGCCCGCCTCGCCGGCGGCGACATCGGTCTGGCGCAGCGCGTCGAGCAAGGACGTCTTGCCGTGATCGACATGGCCCATCACGGTCACGACCGGCGGGCGGGGCTTGAGATCGGCCTCGACATCGGCCGCCCCTTCGAGCCCGAGCTCGACATCGCTCTCGCTGACCCGCTTCGGCCGGTGGCCGAGCTCGGTGACGACGAGTTCGGCCGTGTCGGCGTCCAGGCTCTGCGTGATGGTCGCCATCACGCCCATGCGCATCAGCACCTTGATCACCTCGGCCCCGCGCAGCGCCATGCGCGCGGCGAGATCCTGCACGGTGATCGCCTCGGGGATCACCACCTCGCGCACCACGCGGCTGCCCTCGGCGCGCAGCCGGTCGCGCTCGGCCTGCTGGCGCTCGCGCTCGCGCTGGCGGCGGAACGAGGCCAGGCTGCGCACGCGCTCGTCCTCGTCGCTCAGCGCCTTGGCGACGTCCACGCGGCCGCTGCGGCGGTCGCGGTCGGGCAGGCCCTTCTTGGCGGGCGCCAGCACCGGCTTCTTGGGCGCGCCGGGCGCGCCGCCGGGGCGGCGGACCGGGCGGGCCTCCTCCTCCTCCTCGGCGCCGCGCAGGCGCAGCGTGTGCTCGGGCCGGGCGGCACCGGGTGCCGCCGGAGCAGCCGGGGCGGCAGGGGCGGCCGTGCGGCTGCGGGCCTCGGCGCGCTCGGCGGCAGCCTCGGCGCGGCGCTACACCTCGACGTCCTCGACCTTGCGCTTGGCCTCGTCCTCGGCCTTCCGCTTGGC
>CAZHMM010000359.1:0-2154 GCA_964533585.1 uncultured Elioraea sp. | reverse complement strand
CCCGCTACAAGCGCGCGCGCGGCTTCGCCGTGATGCACCCGATGGGCTGGGACGCTTTCGGCCTGCCGGCCGAGAACGCCGCGCGCGAGCGCGGCATCCATCCCGCGCGCTGGACCTGGGACAACATCGCCACCATGCGCGGCGAACTGAAGCGCATGGGGCTCAGCCTCGAATGGTCGCGCGAGTTCGCCACCTGCGACCCGGCCTATTACGGCCACCAGCAGGCGCTGTTCCTCGACTTCCTCGACGCCGGCCTGGTCGAGCGCAAGGAGGCCTTCGTCAACTGGGACCCGGTCGATCACACCGTGCTCGCGAACGAGCAGGTGATCGACGGCCGCGGCTGGCGCTCGGGCGCGGTTGTCGAGCGCAAGAAGCTCAGCCAGTGGTTCCTCAGCATCACGACATACGCCGAGGACCTGCTCGCCGCCCTCGATGCGCTCGAGCGCTGGCCCGAGCGCGTGCGCACCATGCAGCGCAACTGGATCGGCCGCAGCGAGGGCGCCCGTGTGCGCTTCGCGCTGGCGGCGCCGATCGACGGGCATGACGGCGTCGAGGTGTTCACGACGCGCCCGGACACGCTGTTCGGCATGAGCTTCCTGGCACTCAGCCCCGACCATCCGCTGACCGCCGCGATCGCCGCGCGCGATCCGGCCGCGGCCGCCTTCGTCGAGGCGTGCCGCACGCTGGGCACCACCGAGGCGGCGCTGGAGACGGCCGAGAAGCGCGGCCACGACACCGGCCTGACCGTGCGCCATCCGTTCAACGGCCGCACCTACCCGGTCTGGATCGCCAACTTCGTGCTGATGGAGTACGGCACCGGCGCGATCTTCGGCTGCCCGGCGCATGACCAGCGCGACCTCGACTTCGCGCGCAAGTACGGCCTCTCGGTCACGCCCGTGGTGCTGCCGAAGGGCGGCGATGCCGCGGGCTTCGCGGTCGCGGAGACCGCCTTCACCGAGGACGGCACGCTGATCAACTCGGACTTCCTCGACGGGCTGGAGGTGCCGGCGGCGAAGCGGCGGATCATCGAGGAGCTGGAACGATCCGGACAGGGAACCGGCGTGGTGCAGTGGCGGCTGCGCGACTGGGGCGTGTCGCGCCAGCGCTACTGGGGCTGCCCGATCCCGGTCATCCACTGCGATGCCTGCGGGATCGTTCCGGTTCCGAAGGATCAGCTGCCGGTGCGGCTGCCCGACGACGTCGATCTGTCGCGGCCGGGCAACCCGCTCGACCACCATCCGAGCTGGAAGCATGTCGGCTGCCCGCGCTGCGGCGCGCCGGCCCGGCGCGAGACCGACACGATGGACACCTTCGTCGATTCCTCGTGGTACTTCGCGCGCTTCACCGCGCCGCAGGCGGCGACGCCGACCGCGCGCGCCGCCGCCGACGCTTGGCTGCCGGTCGATCAGTACATCGGCGGCATCGAGCACGCGATCCTGCACCTGCTCTATTCCCGCTTCTTCACCCGCGCGATGCGCGACACCGGCCATCTCGGCCTTGCCTCCGGCGAGCCCTTCGCCGGCCTGTTCACCCAGGGCATGGTGAAGCACGAGACCTACAAGGACGCGCAGGGGCGCTGGCTCTACCCGACCGAGGTGGAGAAGCGCGCGGACGGCACGGCCGTGCGCAAGGACACGCTCGAGCCCGTCACCGTCGGCGCGGTCGAGGCGATGAGCAAGTCGAAGCGCAACACCGTCGATCCGGGTGCGATCATCGACCGCTACGGTGCCGATACGGCGCGCTGGTTCATCCTCTCCGACAATCCGCCCGAGCGCGACATGGAGTGGACGGAGGCGGGCGTTGCCGGCGCGTACCGGTTCACCCAACGGGTCTGGCGTCTCGTGTCCACGGCCGCTCCTGCGCTGCCGCCGCACGGCGCGTCGGCACCCGCCGTGTTCTCGGCCGAGGCGCGCGCGCTGCGGCGCACCACGCACCGGACCATCGCCGCCGTCACCGCCGCGCTCGAAACCTTTGCCTTCAACGTTGCGGTCGCGCGGCTCTACGAATTCGCGAGCGCGATCGCCGACGCCAAGGGCGAGGGGGCCGACCTCGCCTGGGCGAGGCGCGAGGCGCTGGAGGCGCTGGTGCGGCTGTTCGCGCCGGCGATGCCGCATCTCGCCGAGGAGTGCTGGTCGCTCCTCGCCCCTGGCGCCG
>CAZHMM010000358.1:0-2159 GCA_964533585.1 uncultured Elioraea sp. | reverse complement strand
CGCCAGAGCGCGAGCAGCTCCGCGATTCCCTCCATCGTGAAGCCGAGATCACGCGCGCGTCGGATGAAACGCAGTGTGTGCACGTCCGTCTCGCTGTAGTGCCGGTATCCGGCATCCGAGCGCGACGCCTTCGCGATCAGCCCGGTCGCCTCATAGTAGCGGATCATCTTTGCCGAGACGCCCGACGCCTTGGCGGCTGCGCCGATATTCATCATCCGACCCTCCTTTCCTGATCACACGCTGCCCAGGGCGCGACGGTTCCGGGCAACCCCGCCCATCCGCTCTGGCACTCGGCCGGGCGTCGCGGCCGATACCGAGGCGAGCCGGATGCGCCGCAGGCGCAGCGCATTCGCAAGCACGAACACGCTCGAGAGCGCCATCGCCCCGGCCGCCAGGACGGGCGAGAGCAGCATGCCGTTGACGGGATAGAACACGCCAGCGGCGACCGGGATCAGCGCGGTGTTGTAGGCGAAGGCCCAGAACAGGTTCTGGCGGATGTTGCGGATGGTCGCGCGCGACAGCGCCACCGCCTTCGGCACGCCGGCGAGATCGCCCGACATCAGCACCACATCCGCGGCCTCGATCGCGATGTCGGTGCCGGTGCCGATCGCGATGCCGACATCGGCTGCGGCAAGCGCCGGCGCGTCGTTGATGCCGTCGCCGACGAAGGCCGCGCGGCCGTGGCGCGCCTTGAGCCGCTCCAGCGCCTCGACCTTGCCGTCGGGCAGCACCTCGGCGACCACGACGTCGATGCCGACTGCGTGGGCGATTGCCTGTGCGGTGCGCGCGTTGTCGCCGGTGATCATCGCGATCTTCAGGCCCAGGGCGTGCAGCGCCGCGATCGCCGCGGGCGTCGTCTCCTTGATGGGATCGGCGACGGCGAGGATCGCGGCCAGCCTGCCATCGATCGCCGCGTAGAGCGGCGTCTTGCCCTGATCGGCGAGCCGCGCGGCATCGGCCGCGAAATGCCCGACGTCGATGCCGAGCCTCGCCATGAACCGATCCGCACCGACCTCGACCTGTCTCCCGCCGACGATAGCCCGCGCACCGAAGCCCGGAACCGCCTCGAACCCCGTGGTCTCGAGGAGATCGACCGCCTCGGCCGCGGCGGCTGCCACGATCGCGCGTGCGATCGGGTGCTCCGACTTCGCCTCCACCGCCGCCACCGCGCCCAACACCTCCGCCCGATCGAATCCCGGGGCGGTGGTCAGATCGGTCAGTTCCGGATGCCCCTTGGTGAGCGTCCCGGTCTTGTCCAACGCGACAACCCGCACGTCCTTCAAGAGCTGCAGCGCCTCGCCACGCCGGAACAGGATGCCGAGTTCGGCTGCCCGCCCGGTGCCGACCATGATCGAGGTCGGAGTCGCGAGCCCCATCGCGCAGGGGCAGGCGATGATCAGCACCGCGACGGCATTGACCAGCGCGAACGTCATCGCCGGCTCAGGCCCGAACACCAGCCAGACGAGGAACGTCGCGAGGGCGACCACCATCACCGCCGGCACGAACCACAGCGTCACCCGGTCCACCAGCGCCTGGATCGGAAGCTTCGATCCCTGCGCCTGTTCGACCATGCGGATGATCTGCGCGAGCAGTGTGTCGCCACCGACCTTGGTGGCGCGGAACGCGAAGGCACCGGTCTGGTTCACGGTCCCGCCCACCACCGCCGCGCCGGCCTGCTTCTCGACCGGCACCGGCTCACCGGTGATCATCGACTCGTCGACGAAGCTCGCGCCGTCGACCACCTCCCCGTCGACCGGGATGCGCTCGCCGGGCCGGACCTCGACGATGTCGCCGGGACGCACGGCGGCTGCCGGGACCTCCTGAACGGCCCCGTCGCCGCGTACCCGCGCGGTGCGCGGCTGCAGCCCGACCAGGCGCCGGATCGCCTCCGAGGTGCGCCCCTTGGTGCGCGCTTCCAGGAAGCGGCCGAGCAGGATCAGGGTGACGATCACCGCCGCGGCCTCGAAGTAGACGTTCACCGTGCCTGGCGGGAGGAGCTGCGGCGCGAATGTCGCGACCACCGAATAGGCGTAGGCCGCGCCGGTGCCGACGGCCACCAGCGAGTTCATGTCCGGCGCGCCGCGCAGCAGTGCGGGGAAGCCGATGCGGTAGAAGCGCAGGCCGGGGCCGAACAGGACGAGCGTGGCGAGCACGAACTG
>CAZHMM010000357.1:0-2191 GCA_964533585.1 uncultured Elioraea sp. | reverse complement strand
TCACCTCGCCGCCCTATGGCAGCCAGCGCGACTACACCACCGGCGGCGTCTCCGACTGGGACGCGCTCATGCAGGGGGTGTTCGCGCATCTCGACCTCGCGATGCGCCCCGACGCCCAGGTGCTGGTCAACCTCGGCCTGATCCACCGCGACGGCGAGTGGGTGCCGTACTGGCGTGGCTGGCTCGACTGGATGCGCGCACAGGGCTGGCGCCGCTTCGCGCTCTACGCGTGGGACCAGGGGCCGGGCCTGCCGGGCGACTGGAACGGCCGGCTCGCACCCGCCTTCGAGCTCGTGTTCCACCTCAACCGCACGGCGCGGCAGGCGAACAAGATCGTGGCCTGCAAGTGGGCGGGCGATCCGCTGCACATGACCGGGCTGCGCCGCGCCGACGGGACGATGAGCGGCTGCACTCACGAGGGACGGCCGATCCAGCCGTTCCGCGTGCCCGACAGCGTGCTGCGGATCACCCGGCACAAGGCGCGCGGGATCGAGACCGAGAACCCTGCGGTGTTCCCAGTCGCGCTGCCGGAGTTCCTGATGCGCGCCTACACGGATGAGGGCGAGGTGGTGTTCGAGCCATTCGCCGGCTCGGGCACGACGATCCTCGCCGGGCAGCGCACCGAGCGTCGCGTGCGCGCGATCGAGCTCGCGCCCGAGTACGTCGACCTCGCGATCGCCCGTTGGCTCATGCTGCATCCTGACCTGCCGGTCATGCTGGCGGGAGACGGACGCGACTACGACGGCGTGGCGGCGGAACGCGCCGAGAGCCTCGCCGATGCAGCCTAGCCTCCAGGTCGAGAGCATCCCGCTCGATCGCGTGCTGCCCTACGCCGAGAATGCGCGCACGCATTCGCCGGCGCAGGTGACGCAGATCGCCGCCTCGATCGCCGAGTTCGGCTTCGTCAATCCGGTGCTGGTCGATGCCGAGGGCGTGCTGATCGCCGGCCACGGCCGGGTGATGGCCGCGCGCCGGCTGGGCCTCACCTCGGTCCCGGCGCTACGGCTCGGCCATCTCTCGCCGGCGCAGGCGCGCGCGCTGCGGCTCGCCGACAACCAGATCGCGCTCAACTCCGGCTGGGACGAGGCGCTGCTGGCCGCCGAGATCGCGCGCATCCGCGACGAGGCCGCCGTGGACCTCGACGTGCTCGGCTTCTCCGGCATGGAGCTCGACCGCCTGCTCGCCGCGGCGGAGGATGGGTTCGACGGCGACGCCGACGCCGCCCCGCCGCCCCCGGCGACTCCGGTCAGCCGCCCGGGCGATCTCTGGCACTGCGGGGATCATCGCCTGCTCTGCGGCGACGCCACCGTGCTCGCCGATGTGCAGCGCGCGCTTGGCGATCGTTCGCTTGCCGATATGGCATGGACAGACCCGCCCTACAATGTGGCGTATGAGGGCGGCACTGCCGCCAAGATGACCATCGCCAACGACGCGCTCGGCGCCAGCTTCCTCGACTTCCTCCGCCCGGCGCTGGCCAACCTGCTGCAGGTGACCAAGGGTGCCTGCTACGTCTGCATGTCCTCCTCGGAGTGGCCGACCCTGCACCGCGCCTGGCAGGAGGCGGGCGGCAAGTGGTCGAGCACGATCATCTGGGCGAAGAACACCTTCGCGCTCGGCCGTGCCGACTACCACCAGCAGTTCGAGGCGATGCTCTACGGCTGGCGCCGCGGGGCGCAGCACTACTGGTGCGGCGCGCGCGACCAGGGCAACGTCTGGCACTACGACAAGCCGGTGCGCAACGAGCTGCATCCGACCATGAAGCCGGTGGCGCTGGTGGAGCGGGCGATCCGCAACAGCAGCAAGCCGCGCGACACGGTGCTGGATCCGTTCGGCGGCTCGGGCACGACCATGATCGCGGCCGAGCGCACGGGGCGGCGTGCGGTGCTGCTCGAGATCGACCCGGCCTATGCCGACGTGATCGTGCGGCGCTGGCAGGAGGCCACGGGCGAGGCCGCCGTGCTGGCGGGGGAGGACCGGGTCTTCGCCGACGTCGCGGCCGTGCGCGGCGCCGATCATGATGTGATCAGCGTCGCCTGATCATCGCAATCATCGGATCGCGCCGTCCGCTTGGCTCACGCGCGCCCCAGCGCGAATGGTCCGTCACGCGCAGGGGAATGGCCCCCGCCAGACGGAGACGACGATGACCCGGACCGAGAAGCAGGAAGCCCGCGCCGCCGCGAACCAGCAGCGG
>CAZHMM010000356.1:0-2200 GCA_964533585.1 uncultured Elioraea sp. | reverse complement strand
GCTGACCGAGGGCGCGTTCGGCGTCGCCACGGTCATCTCCCTCGTGCCGGAGCGGACAGAGGACGAGGTGCTGCGCCTGGCTGCGGGGCTGGAGAGCGCGTCCGAGCATCCGATCGCCAAGGGGATCCTGCGCGGCGCAGCCGAGCGCGGCATCGAGGCGCCGCGTGCGGACGGCTTCCGCAACCTGCCCGGCGAAGGCGCGCGCGCGACCGTGGACGGGCGCGAGATCGCCGTCGTCAGTCCCGGCACGCTGCGGCGCGCCGGCCGCGAGCCGGAGGATCACCGGCTGGCCGAGCAGAACGCGGCGGGCCGCACGCTCGTGTTCGTGCTGGAGTCCGACCGGCCGATCGGCGCGATTGCGCTCGCCGACGTGGTGCGCGCCGAGAGCCGCGAGGCGGTGCGCCAGCTGAAGGCGCAGGGCCTGCGCGTAATGATGCTCACCGGCGACACGCGCGCGGTGGCCGAGCAGGTGGGGCGCGAGCTCGGGCTGGACGAGGTGCGCGCCGAGGTGCTGCCGCACCAGAAGGCCGAGACCGTTGCCGACATCCAGAAGAATGGTCTCTCGGTGGCGATGGTGGGCGACGGCGTGAACGACGCACCCGCGCTCGCACAGTCCGATCTCGGCATCGCGATCGGCGCCGGCACCGACGTCGCGGCCGAAGCGGCGGATGTGGTGCTGGTACGCAACGATCCGCGCGACGTCGTCGCGATCATCGCGCTCGCGCGGGCGACCTACGCCAAGATGGCTCAGAACCTGGCCTGGGGTGCGGGCTACAACGTGGTGGCGATCCCGCTCGCCGCCGGTGTCGGCATGCCGTGGGGCGTGCTGCTTGGGCCTGCGCTCGGCGCGGCGCTGATGTCGCTCTCGACCATCATCGTCGCCCTGAACGCGCGCCTGCTCGGCCGACAGGGCGAGCGGCGACTGGCCGAGCTGCGCCGGAGCCTGGCTGCGGCTCAGGGCTGACCGTGGCCGGATCGAGGGGGGAACCCAGCCGCCGCGCCGTCTTCACGCGGCGGATCCTCCTGGTCGGCGGCGGCCAGGTGGCGCTCATGGGGGTTCTCGCCGGCCAGCTCTATCGGCTGCAGGTGGTTGACGGCGAACGCTACGCCGCGCTGGCCGATGAGAACCGGATCAGCGTGCGCTTGCTCCCGCCACCGCGCGGCCGCCTGCTCGATCGCTACGGCAAGGCACTGGCGACCAACCGTCAGAACTGGCGTGCCTTGCTGGTGGCGGAGCGGACCGATGATGTCGCGGCAACACTTGCCAATTTCTCACGGATCGTGGCCCTGACAGAGGCCGAGCGCGTCAGGATCGAACGTGAGCTGTACCGCCGCCGGCGCTTCGTCCCGGTCGTGGTGCGCGACTCCCTGACCTGGGAGGAGATGGCGCGGATCGAGGTCAATGCGCCTGATCTCCCAGGCATCGTCACCGATATGGGGCAGAGCCGGATCTATCCGGGCGGCGATGAATTCGCACACGTGATCGGCTACGTCGCCGCGCCGGCGCAGGCGGATCTCGATGGCGACCCGATGCTGGAGCTGCCGGGCATCCGCGTCGGCCGTGCGGGCCTCGAGCGCGAGCACGACCGGCTGCTGCGCGGCCGTGCGGGCACCGCGCAGCTCGAGGTGAACGTGGTCGGGCGCGTGATCCGTGAGTTGTCCCGGGAGGAGGGCACACCTGGCCAAGACGTCACGACGACGCTCGATGCCGGGCTTCAGCGGGCCGCGGCCGAACGCCTCGCCGGCCATACCGCGGCGGCGGTGGTGCTGGATGTGAAGAACGGCGAGGTCCTCGCCATGGCCTCCTCGCCGAGCTTCGATCCGAACCTGTTCGAGGGCGGCATTTCCGCCGCGCAATGGCGCGCATGGACCACCGCGCATGGCGCGCCGCTGATCAACAAGGCGATCGCCGGCCTCTACTCGCCCGGCTCGACCTTCAAGATGGTCGTCGCCCTGGCCGCGCTGGAAGCGCGTGCGGTCACGCCGGGCGAGCGGATCGTCTGTTCAGGCGTGGTGCAGCTCGGCACCGCGCGGTTCCACTGCTGGAAGCGCGGCGGCCACGGCGCGATGGACCTGCAAGAGGCGATCAAGCAGTCCTGCGACGTCTACTTCTACGAGGTCGCGCGGCGCACCGGCATCGATGCGATCGCCGCGATGTCAAACCGTTTCGGGCTCGGAGTCGGGCCGGGGATCGAGCTGC
>CAZHMM010000355.1:0-2211 GCA_964533585.1 uncultured Elioraea sp. | reverse complement strand
TGCCCGGCCCGGCGCGGCACATTGCCTACGTGCTCGCGCAGAACACCCGCCAGCGTCCCGCGCAGCTGCTGCTCGCCTACACGAGCTCGGGCCCTTGGCGCGGCGCCTCACCGGCCCCGCCGCTGGGCGTGATCGAGTTCACTGCCGCCGAGGCCAAGGCACTGCGGCAGCGGTCGTTCCACATCGATCTGCGCTGCCTCGCGCAGGTGCCGCTGACCTCGGCGTGGTTCCCCGATCTGGGGCAACCTGATCATGGCGTCGTCGCGGTTGCCGGGGCTCGGCTTCAGGCTCGGATCGAGCGCGTGTTCGATCAACTGGTGGCACGCAGCCGGCACCTGATCGAAATGCGCGGACCCCGCTGACGCTCACGCGTAGCTCTCGACGCCGTTCCTGAGGGTGACGGTCATCATGCGTCCTGCCGCGGCATTGAAGGCGGCGCGGAACTCGAGGGCGGCCTCGATGCCGGCTGGCCCCTGGATCGGCGTCTTGGCGAGCGCGAGGTAGGTCTCGTGCAGCGTCACGGTGAGCCGGCGATCCGCGCTGATGCGGTACTCGAACGCGACCTCGAGTGCGGCGTTGTTCGCGGCGTCGTCGAGCAGCAGGGTGTTCTCGAACCGGCTGGTGATCTGTCCGGTGGCGCGGGCGAGACCGGGATCGACGCCCTCGATCTTCAGGTCGTCGCGGATAGTGCGGACGATCTCCGCGCCGTTCGAGTAGGTGAGCCGTCCGCCGGTGATCTGCGCGAGCGCCGAGCCATTGCGGCGGATCGAGCCCTGCGCCTTGTTGAACGCGGCGTAGGTGCGCGTGGTCGGCGTGCCGGCCGAGGACGTGGCCGAGCGGGTCGAGCCCTGGCCGATCAGGCCGACGGTGGCGGTGGCGGCGCCGGAGGGGGAGAAGTCGATCTCCCAGGTGTCCGCGCGCACGCCGGCGATCACGTCGAAGTTCGGCACGTCCGGATAGGCGAGCTCGATGCTGTTCGACGGCAACGGCGAGGCGCCAGAGCCAAACATGTGCACGAAGTCCGGCGCGGTGCCGGTGGTGTTCGGCGGCCCGAGCAGCAGCCGAAGCCAATCGCCGATGAATTCGAGATCGACCGGCACCACCGCCTGGCCCTGCACGGTGACAATATCGCGGAACGGCGGCGCGACGTCGCGGTTCGGCGCGAGGCCGATCACGTCGGCGTCGATGAAGGGCTGCTCGGCGCCGAGGTCGCAGGAGACGAACGGCATCAGCCGCCAGTTGCCGGCGGGTGGCTCGCCGTAGTCCGCCTCCACGGCCATGTGCAGCTTGCTGTTCGCGCCGATGGCACGCGGCATGGGGTGTCTCCCTGAAGTAGGCAACGGCTGAACGGACTGGAAAGCCGCCAGCGGAGGGGCTAGGTATTACTTCGGAAGGAACCCGTCCTTACCGGAGGCAACCATGGCGACGACGGTCACGAGCAAGGGTCAGGTCACGATCCCCAAGCCGGTGCGCGAGATGCTCGGCATCACGGCGGGCACGGCGGTCGAGTTCGAGGTCGCGCCCGATGGCCGGGTGGTGCTGCGGCGGGCCGATTCCCGGCGGCGGCGGAGCCGGTTCGAGAAGGTGCGCGGCATGGCGCGCGGCACGATGACGACGGACGAGATCATGGCACTGACACGCGGCGATGCCTGAGGCCACGCTTGTCGACACCAACGTCCTGCTGGATCTCGCGACAGATGATCCCCGCTGGGCGGGCTGGTCAGTGCAGCAGTTGGAGATTGCAGCTGCGCGCGGCGCATTGGTGGCGAACCCAGTGATCTATGCCGAGCTTTCGGTCGGCTTCGAACGCATCGAGGACTTGGACCGGTTCGTCGCCGCCATCGCGGTCGAGATCGAGCCGGTGCCTCGGCCCGGGCTGTTCCTTGCCGGCAAGGTGTTCCGCGACTACCGCGCCCGCGGCGGCGGCAAGACCGGCGTGCTGCCGGATTTCTTCATCGGCGCGCACGCAGCCGTCGCGGAGTTGCCGCTGCTGACGCGTGACGTCGGCCGGTACCGTACCTGGTTCCCCACTGTCACGCTGATCACGCCGTCGGGCTCATGACAGCGGCGTCTCGTTGGTGGTGAACCAGAGTGAGACCGGCACGGACGCGGCGCGCACCGCGGCGGCACCGTCGAACGCGAGATCGTCGAAGGACGGGCTCTCGGGCTGCGCCCACTCGACCACGCCGCCGAGCGTGCGGTCGGCGACGA
>CAZHMM010000354.1:0-2218 GCA_964533585.1 uncultured Elioraea sp. | reverse complement strand
GGCCTCCATCCCCGCCGACTACACCAACCGTCCGATCAAGCCGAAACTTCTACACGTATTCCCGCTGGGGTCGCCGCGTACGACGTCACCTGTGAATGCCTCCACGAGCGTCATGACCCCTTCATCCGACTCAAGGAGCCGATCCGTAAGCTCTCGCGCAGCATGACCGCCGTCCTGCTTGAGTCGTGCCTGCGCATAAAGGCTGAACCCAAGCCGCCTTGGCGTCCGAAGAACCGCGCCGTCGGAGACTCCTTGCTCGAACCGTTTCAGTGCAGCCGCGGTTATCTCGGCCAGTCGATCCTCCGGCACAAGCGGCGGTTCAATCGATCCTGCCCTCGTCTTGGCCTGAGGATCGTGATCCTCGCGGCAACGATCGGCAATCTCCAGAGCCCAATCCGGGCCGCTCTCCGGGATCGCGCTCTCGATCCACCGTGCGACAAGCGCGGGGTCATGATGCATACGCAATGCGCGCACCGTACGCACGAGGTGGAGACGGGTGAGGTTGAAGCCCGGCGGTGAATCTGGAACATCCGCAGCCACATCGATGTCATCGGCAACGGAGAACAGCGCTTGGATGAACGACGGCGCGATGTCCGCGCTGACCTGGCCCGCGTTGACCATGATCTCGCGCGCGTACGCGGGCGCCCGCGTTCCTCCTGTTGGACTCGGCGTGCTGGCGGCCCGGAGAAGGATCTCGCGCAGCCGCCTCGAGTCGCCGAATGCTGCGATCAGTTCCTTCCGCTCGTCGGCACGCAAGGTGTCGGCGCTGCCGGCCAGCCGGAAATAGGCACTGAAGTGTTCTGGCGATCGAAGGCGACGATCCCTGAAGTCTTGATCGTCAGACGCGCTTGCGCTCGGGATAGGCCCGCCCACGGACTTGCCGATCTCGTTCGGAAACAAGGCCGCCAGCGCGCTCCGGACGCGCTCGCGCGCCTCGCGCTCGTCGGGTACACGAAACGCCCGATCGATATCCTGTACCGACGGCAGTTCGCCAAGGGAAAACAGGTCATTCGGGTTGAACAGCCACCCCTCGTTTCGCCGGATGGCGCGGTAGGTCTCGATGTGCCGGAGCTTCATCGCTTCCAGGGCGGCGAGGTCGCCGATGTGGACGTCTCCCTTCAGCGCGGGCCAGACGAGTTCGAGCGCGCCGAGCAACCGTTTCAGGTCGCGTGGCGTTTCCAGGAATGGGAGAAGCGCGTGAGTGAAGACGGCGTCTCGCGCCAAGTCTGACCGCTCGGGCTCGTTCAGCTCCGCAAGCCTGCACAGTCCGCTGCGTACAGCGTGCGCGAGTGCGCTTGGATGCGGCGTCGGCACCTCGAACCAGGCCTGGACAACCTTGTCGAGATAACTGGCCCCTTCGGACGGAAATCGCGCGGTGACCACACGTTCGGCAACGTTACGATCAATCGCCAGAAGGTGCACGACGTTGGGCAGGCGGCCCACCGTGCGCAGCATGCGAAAAACAAGCAGCAGTTCGTCGGTGTCCAGGCGATCGAGATCATCAATGATGAAGACGATGCGCCGGTCATTCTCCCTCAGCCCCTCGCGCAACTCGGCAAGATGCTGACCGAGCGGTTTGTCGCTGATCAGCCCGCTGGCCCAATCACTCGCCTTCGCCAAAGCCCTACTGGCGGCCGCACCGGCCGCGACGCCCGGGGCACCCAACGTCGCGCCGGCCGCTGTGGCCATAGCGGTCGCGGCGTCCCGGACGACCGGGACCGCAAGCCTGGCGATCGCGGTCAAGGTCGATATCACGCGCCGAGCGATCTCTTGCGGCAGCGCGCCTTGGAGAGACGACAGGAACTCAAGAATCAGGTCGCGCCCCTCGATCGCCGCCCACGGGTCGAACCGGACGATCGTGACCTTCGCCTCGTTCAGCGCCGGGACAACATAAGTCTCGATGACGCTGGTCTTGCCCGAACCCCAGGGACCGCTCAGGCCGATCACCGTGCCGACGGGATGCTTCGTCTCGGCGATGGCCCTGCCAAGCGCGCGGCCGAAGTCCCCGAAGCCGAACAGATCGTCGGTCTCTTTTTCAATGTGGCTGTCGATCATCGCTTCGCCCCGGAACGCTCCGCAGATCATCTATCGGTTCTTTCCGGGATGGGCGATGTGTCGAATCACCCCGTCGGCGAAGGCGGTCGGGCCTCGACGTTGGCATGGCGCTCCGCGCCCCCCCAAAAAACCAGTGGGGGACCACGCTGGTCCCCCCCAGCCC
>CAZHMM010000353.1:0-2236 GCA_964533585.1 uncultured Elioraea sp. | reverse complement strand
CGAAGCAGTTCTGCGGCAGCACCAGCTTCTCGGTGGAGCGGAAATTGGCGCGCAGAAGCTGCGTCAGATCGTCGCGCGGGTGGGTGGGAAAGCCGGCGGCGGGTTCGCCGAGGTCGAGATCGCCGTCGCCGACCACGGTCACCTCGAACTCGCCGAGGCGGGTGCGGTACCAATCGGGCGGCCGGACGCCGGTGAGGGGGGCTGCGGCATCAGCGCGGCGGCCGAGCGCGGGCAGCATGGCCGCACCGAGCGCGGCGGCGAGCAGGCCGCGCCGACCTGGCGCGAACGGGGGGAGAGCGCTCATCGTTTCCTCATTGCGATTGTCGTTGCAGGCTTCGGCGCGCCGTAACGGCGGCATGCAATGCTAGCACAGCGCCACGTGGCGCGGCACTGAAGGATCGTCCACGCGGCCCGGTCAGCGGCGCGCCGCGGCGGCCGCCCGGGCGATCTCGTGGACCGCGCGCGCGGCGATCAGCGCATCCGGCGCGCCGGTGGTCTTGCAGGCCGCCTCGGCGGCGAGCAGCCGATCCGCGAGGGCCGCCACGCGCGGCCCGCTCCAGGCGGCGAGCGCGCGCGCGAAATCCTGCTCGTGGCGGAAGAACACCGCGGGCCGGGCGCGGCGCGCCGCCTCCTTCGGGCTGAGCCGGTCGAGTTCCTCGGCCAGCGCCAGGCCGAGGCGCTGCAGGTGCCGGAGGGCCGCGCGCACCACCGCGACCGGGTTGGCGCCCTCGGCCATCGCCAGGCGCAGCGCCCGGTCGGCGCGGGCGAGGTCGCCAGCGACGGCCGCGAACAGGGCGGCGTCGAGATCGAGCGTCGCGTGATCGCCCACCACCGCCTCGCAGTCGGCGACGCCGACGCGTCCGCCGGGGCCGACCGACAGGGCGAGCTTCTCAAGCTCGCGGCGGGTGATGCCGCGATCGGCGCCGAGATGGTCGGCGAGCCAGGCCAGCGCGTCCGTATCGGCCGCGACCCCGAGCTCCTTCAGCGTCGCCGCGATCGAGGCGCGCAGCTCGGCCCCCGTCTCGGGCCAGCAGCCGATCGCGGCGGCATCCGCGCGCCGCTCGAACAGCGCGCGCAGCTTGTCGGCGGGCCGCAACGATCCGGCCTCGACCACCAGCAGCGAGTCGCCCGCCACGGCGAGCGCCGCCTCCGCCGCGCCGGCCAGCGTGTTGGTCGCGTCGCGCAGCCACACCGCGCGCCGTCCGCCCATCATGCTGATCGCCGCCATCTCGCCGGCGAGCCTGCCGGGATCGGCGGATGCCGCCTCGCGCGGAACGACACTGACACGGAACGGATCGTCGCGCGCCCCGGCCACCGCGACGACCAGCGCCTCGGCGCGCTCGCGCCTGAGCCCCTCGTCCTCGCCATGCAGCAGCACACCCCGCATTGCGCCGGGATTGCGCAGGAAGGCCGCGATCCGCGCCCCTTCGACCTTCACGACGTGCGTGCGGCGCGGCGGGCGTAGAACGCCGCGAGCTGGGCGACGATGTCGTCGGCGAGCCGCTCCGTCAGGCGCTGGTCGGCCGCCTCGCCGGAAAGCTGCGAGGCGAAATACTCGTTCGACATCACGTTGAACGCGTCGGCGGCGAAAGCCCGGCCGGTCACCAGCGGCTCGCGGGCGCCGAGCGCGGTCAGCGCGTAGTTGGCGACGGCGGAGACGCGCACGCGCGAGGCGGTGTCGTCGCCGCGCACGCCCACGCCCTGGCGGGTCAGTGAGATCGCGACCCTGAGCTCGGTCTGGGCCGAACCTCCCGAGCCGTTGCGCAGCCGCTGGTTCAGCGCCTCCCGCAGAAGCTGGCCCATCCGCTCGGGGATCAGCGCGACGCGCGTCGCGGCGAGTTCGGCCGCGACACTGCCGTGCCCGCCCGGCGCGGCCGGGCCGTCGGCATAGATGGGCCGGAAGCCGCAGCCGCCGGCCAGGGCGAGCAGCGCGGCCCGCCTAGAGAACGAGATTGACGATCTTGCCCGGGACATGGATGCGCTTCCGGATCGGCCGCCCGGCGATCGCGCGGGCGACGTTCTCCTCGGCCTCGGCGGCGGCGAGCACCGTCGCCTCGTCGGCGCCGGCGGGAACCTCGATCGTGCCGCGCAGCTTGCCCATCACCTGCACCGCGATCGTCACCGTGTCGGCCGCCGCGAGGCCAGCGTCGTGCTCGAGCCAGGGCAGCGTCGCGACCAGGCCGGCGCCAGGGGCGAGGAGCGACCAGCACTCCTCGGCGAGATGCGGCATCGCCGG
>CAZHMM010000352.1:0-2242 GCA_964533585.1 uncultured Elioraea sp. | reverse complement strand
CCGGGTCGAGCCGCCAGATCGCGCCCCGGCTGCTGTCGGTCAGCAGATAGACCCGGCCATCCGGCCCGACCCGGACGTCGCGGATGCGCTCGCCGAAGGTGGGGATGCGCTCCTCGGCCACCACCCGGTCACCCTCCAGCGTCAGCCGCGCGAGGTGCCGGCCGCGCAGCGCGCCGACCAGGATGTTGCCGCGCCAGCCGGGGAACGCGTCGCCGTCATAGAACGCCATGCCGGAGGGCGCGATCGAGGGCGTCCAGACATGCACGGGGTCTTCCATGCCGGGCAGCGAGGTGTGCGGCGTGATCTGCGCGCCGCCGTAGTGCACGCCGTGAGTGACGCGCGGCCAGCCGTAATTCGCGCCGCGCTTGATCAGGTTCACCTCGTCCCCACCCTGGGCGCCGTGCTCGTGCAGCCAGACCTGATCGGTGCCCGGCCGCACCGCGAGACCCTGGATGTTGCGGTGGCCCCAGGACCAGATCTCCGGCCGCGCGTCATTGCGACCGACGAAGGGATTGTCCGGCGGCACTCGGCCATCGGGGGTGAGGCGCAGCAGCGAGCCGTTGTGGTCGGCGAGGTCCTGCGAGCGATCCATCCGGCCGCGATCACCGAGCCCCATGTAGATCATCCCATCCGGGCCGAAGGCGAGGCGGCAGCCGAAATGCTGCCCCGTCGTCGCGCGCGGCTCGGCCGCGAACAGCGTCTCGGCCCCTTCGAACCGGTCCTCGGCGAAGCGGGCGCGCACCAGGGTGGAGGAGAACCCGCCCTCGCCGCGCTGCACCTGGCAGAGATAGACGGTGCCGTTGGTCGCGAAATCCGGGTGCAGCGCGATGTCGAGCATGCCGCCCTGGCGCTCGGCGACCGTCTCAGGCAGCCCGGCGAGTGGCGGCGAAAGCGTGCCGTCGGCGGCGACGAGGCGCACCTGCCCGGGCCGTTCCGTCACCAGCATCCGCCCGTTCGGCAGGAAGGCCAGGCCCCAGGGATGCTCCAGCCCCTGCGCCACCGGCGTGACGCGGAATGCGGCGCGCTCGGTGCGCACCGCCTCCTGCGCGGCGAGCGGACCCGCCAGCACGAGGCCGGCGGCGGCGAACAGCAGGGCTCTCATGAAACACCTCCCCGATGGATGGACCATCGGGGAGGTGGCGGTCTGGCGGGGCCGATGGAAGGTCTGCTCGCGCCCCTGTCAGAGGATCAGATGTTCTGCTCGACCCAGGCGGTAAGGTTGCTCTTGCTGTCCGCGCCCACCTTGGTCGCGATCGCCTGGCCGCCCTTGAACAGCATCAGCGTCGGGATGCCGCGCACGGCGAAGCGGTTCGGCGTCACCGGGTTCTCGTCGATATTCACCTTGGCGACCGTCAGCTTGCCCTCATAGGACTTGGCGATCTCCTCGAGCGCGGGCGCGATCGCCTTGCAGGGCCCGCACCACTCGGCCCAGAAATCCACCAGCACCGGGCCTTGGGCCTTCAGCACGTCGGTCTCGAAGCTCTGGTCTGAGACGGGCTTGGTGATCGCGCTCATGCGCTGGCTCCCGAGAGTTGAACGACTGACCATCATATCGTGATGCCCGCCCGCCCGTCCAAGCGGGGGCATCGCTCAGCCCTCCCCTGCATCCGGCGCGTGGGCATCGAGCACGCGATCGGGCAGCGCCATCAGCCGCGCGGCATAGGTCCAGACCAGCGCGCAGCGCACGGGGCGGCCGGGGAAGACCGCGCCCAGCACCGCGCGGTAGGCCGCCATCTGGCGCAGATAGAGCGAGGCGACGTCCTCGACCCGTGCGGGCGGCGGGCGGTTGGTCTTGTAGTCGGCGATCAGCACCGCCGAGTCGGTCACCGCGAGCCGGTCCACCGTGCCGTTCACCGCGCGGCCGCCGAGCCGGCCGATGATCGGCGCCTCGGCGAGGCTGCCCGGCGCGAACAGCGGCGCGAAGGCCGGATCGTCGAGGATCGCCAGCGTCTCGGCCGTGATCGCGGCCGCCTCGTCGGGGGAGACCTCCTGACCGGCCAGGAAGCGGCGCGCGGCGGCGGGACGGTCGGCCGGCGGCAGGTCGGGCAGGTGCTGGAGCAGGGCGTGGATGATGGTCCCCCGCCGGAACCGCCGTCCGGCCCGGTCGCCGGCCGCCACCGGCGGGGCCACGGGCGGCTCCTCGCCATCCTCGCGCGAGGGGCGGATCGGGCGCGACATCGGCGCCTCGGCGGGGGCGGCGGTCTCGGCCCAGAGCGGCGGGCGGATCGCGGCCGGCGCCTCG
>CAZHMM010000351.1:0-2252 GCA_964533585.1 uncultured Elioraea sp. | reverse complement strand
GCCGCCTGGGCGTAGGACTCGATCGACTCGCAGGTGCACACCAGGTTGCGGTCGCCGTAGACGTTGTCGACGCGCTTCACCGGCGGCCAGTACTTGCCGGACGCCACCCAGGGCAGCGGCATCGCCGCCTCGCGCCGGGTGTAGGGATGTGTCCAGGCATCGCCGGCGATCTCGTCGGCGGTGTGCGGCGCGTTCTTCAGCGGGTTGTCGTCCTTCGGCCAGCGCCCGGCCTCGACCGCGCGGATCTCGTCGCGGATCGCGATCATCGCCGCGCAGAACCGGTCAAGCTCGGCCTTCGACTCGCTCTCGGTCGGCTCGATCATCAGCGTGCCTGCGACCGGCCAGGACATGGTCGGCGCGTGGTAGCCGTAGTCCTGCAGCCGCTTGGCGATGTCCTCGACCATCACGCCCGCGCTCGCCTGGAATCCGCGGCAGTCGATGATGCACTCGTGCGCGACCAGCCCGTTCGCGCCGACATAGAGGATCGGGTAGTGGTCCTTCAGCCGCTCGGCGACGTAGTTGGCGTTCAGGATCGCGACCTGCGTGGCCTGCGTCAGACCTTCGCGCCCCATCATGGCGATGTAGGCGTAGGGGATCGGCAGGATGCCGGCGCTGCCCCAGGGCGCAGCGGCGACCGGGCCAGGGCCCGTGGCGGGACCAGCGGCGTCCACGAAGGGGTGGTTCGGCAGGAACGGCGCGAGGTGCGCGGCGACCCCGATCGGGCCCACGCCAGGTCCGCCGCCGCCATGCGGGATGCAGAACGTCTTGTGCAGGTTCAGGTGGCACACATCGGCGCCGATCGTGCCTGGGCTGGTCAGCCCGACCTGCGCGTTCATGTTGGCGCCATCCATGTAGACCTGCCCGCCATGCGCGTGGATGGTCTCGCAGATGTCACGGATGCCCTCCTCGAACACGCCGTGCGTCGAGGGGTAGGTCACCATCAGCGCGGCGAGCTTGTCGGCGTGCTGCGCGGCCTTCGCCTTCAGATCGGCGATGTCGATGTTGCCGTCGCGGTCGCAGCCGACGGGCACGACGCGCATCCCGGCCATCACGGCGGAGGCCGGGTTCGTGCCGTGCGCCGAGGTCGGGATCAGGCAGATGTCACGATGGCTCTCGCCGCGACTCTCATGCCAGGACCTGATGGCGAGGAGGCCCGCGTACTCGCCCGCGCTGCCGGCGTTCGGCTGCAGGCTCACCGCCGCGAAGCCGGTCGCCGCGGCGAGCCACTGCTCGAGCCGCGAGATGAGTTCGCGATAACCCTGGGCCTGATCGATCGGCGCGAAGGGGTGGATGTTGGCGAAGCCCGGCCAGGTGATCGGGATCATCTCGGCCGTCGCGTTCAGCTTCATGGTGCAGGAACCGAGCGGGATCATCGAGCGGTTCAGGGCGACGTCCTTGTCCTCGAGACGCTTGAGGTAGCGCAGCATCTCGTGCTCGGCGTGGTGCGTGTTGAACACCGGCTGGCGCAGGAACGGCGACGGGCGCGCGAGTGCGGCGGGAAAGCTTTCCGGCGCGGCGAGGGCGGACAGCGTCACGGACCTGCCCGACACCTCGGCCAGCGCCGCGACCAGCGCGGTGAGATGAGCCTCGGTCACCGTCTCGTCGAGCGCGATGCCCACACCCGTCGCATCGATGCGGCGCAGGTTGAAGCCGCGCGCGAGCGCAGCCGCCATCAGCGCGTCGGCCTTGGCACCTGCCTCGATCGCGACCGTGTCGAAGAAGCAATCGTCGCGCAGCGCGAAACCCACCTGCTTCGCCGCGTCGGCGAGCAGCCGCGCAAGCAGGTTGCAGCGACGGGCGATCCGCTTGAGCCCCTCCGGCCCGTGCCAGACGGCATACATCGACGCCATCACCGCCAGCAGCACCTGGGCGGTGCAGATGTTCGAGGTCGCCTTCTCGCGGCGGATGTGCTGCTCGCGCGTCTGAAGGGCGAGGCGGAGCGCGGGCCGTCCGGCGGCGTCCTGGCTCACGCCGACCAGCCGGCCCGGCATCAGCCGCTTGTAGGCATCGGAGGTGGCGAAGAACGCCGCGTGCGGACCGCCATAGCCGAACGGTACGCCGAAGCGCTGCGCCGAACCGACCACGATGTCAGCACCCATCTCGCCCGGCGGGGTGAGCAGGCAGAGCGACAGCAGATCGGCCGCGACGACCGCGAGCGCGCCGGCGCGATGGGCGGCCGAGATCTCCGGGCGCAGATCGCGGACCGCGCCGGTGGTGCCGGGGTACTGGAGCAGCACCGCGAAGGGCTTTGC
>CAZHMM010000350.1:0-2268 GCA_964533585.1 uncultured Elioraea sp. | reverse complement strand
TGAACATCTTCCACGTCTTCCGCGACGCCATCGCCGCCGCCCTGCCCGACGCCCCGCCCGACGGCTTCACCGTCGAGCCGCCGCGCGACGCCGCGCACGGCGACATCTCCACCAACGCCGCGCTCGTGCTCGCTAAGCCCCTGCGCACCAACCCGCGCGCGCTCGGCGAGACACTCGCGGAGGCCCTGCGCGCCCATCCGGCCGTCGCCGCCGCCGCGGTCGCCGGGCCCGGCTTCGTCAACCTGACGCTGCGCCCGGAGTTCCTCCAGGACCGGCTCGCCGACATCCTCGCCGCCGGCACCGACTACGGGACCTCGACCATGGGGCGCGGCGTGCGCGTGAACGTCGAGTACGTCTCGGCCAACCCGACCGGGCCGCTGCATATCGGCCACTGCCGCGGCGCCGTCGTTGGCGATGCGCTCGCCGCGCTGCTCGCCAAGGCGGGCTACGACGTCACCCGCGAGTTCTACATCAACGACGCCGGCGCCCAGGTCGATGCGCTCGCCTGGGCCGCCTACTGGCGCTACCTCCAGGCGCTCGGCACGGCGCTGACGGAAGCGGAGTTCGACGCCCTCGTGCCGGGCGGGCTGCAATACCGCGGCGAGTACCTCATCCCCGTCGGCGAGGCGCTCGCCCGCCGCCACGGCACCACGCTCGCCGGCCCGAACGCCACACCCGCCGACCCCGCGCATTGGCTGGAGCGCGTGCGCGAGGAAACCATCGCGGCGATGATGGAGACCGTGCGCGAGGATCTCGCCGCGCTCGGGGTGCGCCAGGAGGTGTTCGCCTCCGAGGCCGCGCTGGTGCGCTCGCGCGCGGTCGAACGCGTGCTGGCCGAACTCGAAGCGCGCGACCTGATCCATGTCGGCGTGCTGGAGCCGCCCAAGGGCCAGAAGCCCGACGACTGGGAACCGCGGCCGCAGACGCTGTTCCGCGCCAGCCGCTTCGGCGACGACACCGACCGGCCGCTCCGGAAGTCGGACGGCTCGAACACCTACTTCGCCAACGACATCGCCTATCACGCCGACAAGATCGCGCGCGGCTTCACCCGGCTGATCGATGTCTGGGGGGCCGATCACGGCGGCTACGTCAAGCGGATGCAGGCGGCGGTGCAGGCGGTCGGGCAGGGGAGGGCCACGCTGGAGATCGTGCTCTGCCAGATCGTGCACCTGCTGAAGGGCGGCGAGCCGATGCGCATGAGCAAGCGCGCCGGCACCTTCGTCACGCTGCGCGACCTGATCGACGAGGTCGGCCGCGACGTCGTCCGCTTCATCATGCTGACCCGCCGGGCCGATGCGCAGATGGAGTTCGACCTCGACAAGGTGCGGATGGAGACCAAGGACAACCCGGTGTTCTACGTGCAGTACGCGCATGCGCGCTGCCGGTCGGTGCTGCGCCACGCGGCCGAGGCGTTCGGCGCCGAGGCGGTGGCACCCGCCGCGCTCGCCGCCGCGCCGCGCGGCAGCCTCGCCGATCCGGCCGAGCTCGCGCTGATCCGCGCCCTGGTCCAGTGGCCCCGGATCGTCGAACAGGCGGCCCAGGCAGCCGAGCCGCACCGAATCGCCTTTGCCCTGTATGATGTCGCCGCGACCTTCCACGCGCTGTGGAACAAGGGCCGCGAGGAGACCGAGCTTCGCTTCATCCGCACGGATGCCCGCGAGGAGACGATGGCCCGGCTGGCGCTGGTGTCCGCCACCGCCACCGTGATCGCCTCCGGGCTCGCCGTGATGGGGGTGGAGCCGGTCGAGGAGATGCGCTGAGGCGCCAGGAGGACGGAGGGCGGGCGTGAGGGCCGGCGACCTCGACATCCCGACGGCACGGTTCGGCCAGCCGGCCTGGCGGCAGCGCCACAGGCGCGGCCGGCCGCGTGTGCTGCTGCTCGCCGGCGTGGTGGGCGTGCTTGCCTTCGTCGTCGCGCTGGCGCTGGTCGGCACCGGCGAGCGGGCCGAGCGCGAGGTGCCGCTGATCGTGGCCGACAACGCGCCGTTCCGGGTCCGCCCGGCCGATCCGGGCGGGATGCAGGTGCCGAACCAGGACCAGCTCGTCTATCAGCGCATGGCCGGTGCGGCCGCCCCGCCGTCGGGAAGGCGGATCGAGGTGCTGCTGCCGCCGCCCGAGGCGCCGCTGGCGGTGCCGCGTCCGGCGCCACCGCCGGCGCCGGAACCGGCCCCTGCTGCGTCCGCGCCCGCCGAGGCGCCGGCCGTGCAGGCATCCCCGCCGCCCCAGCCGATCCCGACTGAGACCACCTCCGGCCTGCCGCTGCCGCCG
>CAZHMM010000349.1:0-2288 GCA_964533585.1 uncultured Elioraea sp. | reverse complement strand
ACCGCCATGTGCAGCTTGCTGTTCGCGCCGATGGCACGCGGCATGGGAACCTCCGGGGATCAGGAGAGCGGCGTCTCGTCGGTCGTGAACCAGAGCGAGACGGGCACGGATGCGACGCGGACCGCGGCGGCGCCCTCGAACGCGAGGTCGTCGAAGGACGGGCTCTCGGGCTGCGACCACTCGACCACACCGCCGAGCGTGCGGTCGGCGATGATTGCCTCGGCGACGTCCACCAGCAGCGCGTCGAGTGCAGCGGCGCGCGCTTCCGGAGTCACGCCAGGCGCGGCGACCACGATCTCGGCAACGTGACGGACCTGCCAGCGCAGCGGCGAGAGGATCGCGGTCTCCTCGACGGTCTCGCCGTCCTGGATCATCACCAGACCGCCGGCGGCGATCCGCTGCGGCACCGTCTCGCCACGCAGCACCTGCGGTGCGGGCGAGCGCGCCGCGAGCGCTGTCGCGATCGCGACGTGCAACGCGGTGATCGCCGTCTCGCGGCTGCTCACAGCCATCCGAGCATCTCCGCGGCCCAGTGGCCAAGCACGTGGATGACGGCGAGCGCGACGAACGCGACCAGCCAGCTCAGCACGACGCCGCCAACGAGGATCGCCAGGCAGAGGCGCGGCGAGAACCTGTCCGTCATGCTGCGATCGCCTCCCATTCCCGCGTGATCGCGGCGGGGAGGCGCGCGAGCGCGCGATGGCCGGCACCGCGCACGTCCAGCCGCTTGGCGAGCTGCACCTGGGGCACCAGCAGGAACATCGGCACGAAGCCCTGGCGCAGCAGCTCGGCCTGCCATCCGGCCGCCCCTCTGCGCCGGGCGGTCGCGACCGCAGCGAGCCCGCCGGCAATCAGCGGCGCCCGCTTTCGCCCGATCCGCTCGCCCTGGCGCACCGGCAGGCACCAGACGAAGCCGCGGCCGGAGCGGAACGGCCGAAGGAACGCCTGCCGGCTCGCGACCATCTGCTGCGGCGTGACGCGCAGGCCGCGCCCACGTCGTCCCTGCGGCGCATTGAAGCCGGTGGAGATCGCCAGGTACCGCCCGCCGCGCGCACGGATCGTCGCGCCGCGCTCGAACGCATCGACGATGCTCGGCACCTTGGTCCAGACGATGCCGGCCGCGCCGAGGCTCTCGCCCGAGGGCGGGAACAGGCGCGCGCGCCAGGCATTGGCGAGACCCCGCCCGCGTGCCCCGAACGCCGCGACCACCTGCTGGCGGAGCTCGGTCTTCAGCCGCTCGGCCTCGGCCCGCACGCCGCGCGTCACCGCGCGCTCGCCCGCGCGCACCTCCTGCTCAAGTATCCCGGTCAGGCTCGCGCCGAGCGCGGCGATCAGGCGCACGGGCCGCCCCCGCTGCGGCGGCGAGCGATCACGGCCGGCCGGTGGAGCCCATTGGGCGCGACTGCGCGGCGAGACGCTCGCTCAGCACCCCCACGCGCGCCTCGACCTCGCGCACCGCCTGGCGCAGCTCCTGCAGCTGGGACCGCTGCGTGTCGACGATGTCGCGGCGGGTCTCGGCGATCTGGCGCTCGAGCTTCAGCCGGTTCTCCCGCTCATGCGTGAGCTCGGTGCGCATCTGCGTGTAGCTGGCGGTCACGGCGACGATCACGGTGATGATCGAGATGATGTTGCCGAGCGTGATCACGCCTTCGTAGCGGGGGCGCGCGAAGCCGTTCGTGGGCGCATGGGTCATCGGGCGCAGACCTCGCGGATGAGCGCGGTCTGCGCGGCGACCTGGCGGAGCGTGTCGGCGGTGTCGCGCGGGCTCGGCAGGATCGGGCGGATCTCGGTGCAGAGGTCGCGCGGGAACAGCGCGTCCCAGAGTGCCGACGCGCATCCGCCGAGCAGAGCCAGGGCGACCGCGAGCATGCAGGTCCGGCGCAGGACACGGCTCATGGCTCTCTCCGGCAATAGACGCGCCACGCCACGCCGAGTGCGTCGCGCTCGGCGTGCTGGACGACGACGGTCTGGGCGCCGACGGTGAAGGTGTCGCCCGATGCCACGTCCGGGACGTCCGCCACCGCCACCGTGAGCACGTCGGTGGCCTGGATCACGGCGGCGTCGAAGGCCGACGCCACCCGATCGGGCGACGACCGCACCACGCGGACGGATACCGGCGGCCCGGCGCCGCCCGCGCGCCAGACCGCATCCACCCCGACGTGCGGGTCGGCGAGGATGTCGGCGAGCGCCGCGGCGAACAGCTCCACCTCAGTTGGACGAGAAGATCCGCACCGCGAGCCGCGGCCGCTTGTTGACCGGCAGGATCGAGGCCTCGGTCTTCACCTCGA
>CAZHMM010000348.1:0-2346 GCA_964533585.1 uncultured Elioraea sp. | reverse complement strand
GCGACGATCCCCGATGTGCTGATCGATGAGGCCGAGTACACCAAGGCGCTGTCGCTCTCGCGCCTTGCCTATGACATGGAGGCGCTGACCAGCCCGGTGCTCGCCGCCGCGCTGCTCTCGGTGCTCGGCTACCACTGGCTGTTCGCGGGCACGGTACTGGGCTTCACCGCCTCGGCCGCGCTGGTAGTCTCGGTGCTGCTGCCATCGCCGAAGCCGCCCGTGCGCGACGAAGGCCCGTGGGGTCGCATCACACGTGGCGCGCGCATCTACCTGGCCACGCCGCGGCTGCGTGGGCTGCTGGCGCTGAACCTCGCGGTGGCGGCGGCCGGCGCGATGGTGATCGTCAACACCGTGGTGCTGGTGCGCGGCACGCTCGGGCTCGGCGACGCACATCTGGCGTGGACGCTCGCGGCCTACGGCCTCGGCTCCATGATCGCCGCCCTCTCGGTGCCGCGCCTGCTGGAGCGGATCACCGACCGCGCGGTCATGCTGACGGGGGCCACCGTGCTGGCGGGCGGGTTGGCGCTCGGCCCCGCCGCGGCCTCGGCCTGGGCTACGCTGCTGGCGCTCTGGGTAGTGCTGGGCTTCGGCAACGGGCTGGTGCTGACGCCGACCGGTCGGCTGCTGCGCCGGTCGGCCGAGGCAGGCGACCGGCCGGCCCTGTTCGCGGCGCAGTTCGCGCTCAGCCACGCCTGCTGGCTGCTGACCTATCCGCTCGCGGGGTGGCTCGGTGCGGCGGCGGGCATGGCATCGACCTTCGCGGTGCTCGCCCTTCTCGGTGCGCTCGGCGCGATGCTGGCGTGGCGTCTCTGGCCGGCCCGCGACGAGGCACCGAGCGAACACGTGCACCTCGACCTGCCGGCCGACCATCCGCATCTCGCGGGTGCGGAACGGCTGCCGGCGGGCGGTTTCCGCCACGCGCATCCGCCGCTTGCCGACGGGCTGCACCGCTCGGTCTCGGTCGGCTGATCGGCGCCTACTCGATGACGATCTCGCCGGTCATGCCGTGCGCGGCATGGGTGCGTCGGTCTGCCGCCAGGATGGTGCAGCGCAGATCGGTGATGCGTCCGGTGGCGACGGGAACGAACCATCATTCGGCGGTGTGGCCGGGATAGACCTCGATCTCGCGGATCGTGCCCTTGACCTCGGCCAGCGTCACCTCCCGACCATCCGGCTGGCGCTGGGTGACCTGGACCTTGCGAGTGAAGACGCGGGCAGCGAACTCGTCGGAGGTGAAATAGTGTGGATCGGGACTGACATTGCGCACGATCAGGCGATACAGCCTTCCGGTTTCGAAGCGCAGGCGGTTCGGCACGAAGGCGTGGGTTCCGTCGGGTCGGCCGAGCTCGACCACGATGTCGATCGGGGGCTGGTTCGCAAGGTCACCGAGGGCCTGCGCTGACGCTGTTGCCAGGAGCAGGACGCCAGCAAACGTGGCGGCGGACCATTGGCGGCAGGCGGACATGGTCGATCTCCTCCGGTAGTGCTGGATAAGAATACGGTTCAGGTTCGTTCTGCACGTCCGGGCGCGGCCTCGCCTCAGACGAACAGTGCGGTCAGGTACATGACCGCGAGCCCGGCGCCGATGCCACCGAGACTGCTTGGTGCAGACAGCGCGCGCGGCCCGTCGCGGCGGGCGATCAGGGCCAGCACCTCAAGGATCACCTGGAGGATTGCGCCGGCGCCGATGCCAAAGCAGAGCGCCATCCAGAACGGGCTGACTGCCTGCGCGCCGATCCACACCCCGGGCACGGCCGGCAGGCCGGCGAGCGCGGCCAGGCCGACAAAGGTGACGAAACGCGGGCGGTGGCCGACCAGCGGCGCGGCGATGCCGAAGCCTTCGCTCACGTTGTGGATGGTGAAGCCGATCACCAGGAAGGTCGCGAGCGCAGCTTCGCCGGCGGCGATCGCGGCGCCGACAGCGAGCCCCTCGCCGAGATTGTGCAGGCCAATGCCGAAAGCGATGAACGCGGCCAGCGCTGCGCCCTCCGGCGCGCGGCCACCGCGGCGGCCGATCATCGTCAGTGCGCCGGCAGAGATCAGCATGGTCACCCAAACCGCGGCCTGCGCGCGCAGCCGGTCGAGCGTGCCGGCGGCCTGCTCGAGCCCTTCGCTCAGCGTGTCGAGGAACAGGAAGCCGAGCAGGCCCACCGTGACCGCGAGCACGAAGCGTGTGCCGCTTGCGTTCAGCGTGGCGAGGCCGGGATAGGCGAGCAGGCCGGTCGCCACCGGTGCGACGCCGAGCAGCACACCCACCACCGCAAGCAGCGCGAGCGTGGGGACATCCCAGGGCGGCGTGGCGCGCGCGACCTCGATCGCGTGCTCGAAGGTGACCCCGGTCGAGGT
>CAZHMM010000347.1:0-2414 GCA_964533585.1 uncultured Elioraea sp. | reverse complement strand
GGGTAACCGGGCGCCGCTTTTTCCGTACGGAAAACCGCGAGGTTCGGCAGGGGAGACCGTCCCCGCGGGTACTCGGCGTGAAATGGCCGCCGATGCGCCGAGAATACTGGAACCGCGCCGCAGTGCAAACCTTAATCAGTCCTGACCGCCGGCCATGACGCGCGACGGTTGCATCGCGGCCGCCGCGGCTGACGCGTGGCGTTGCGCTCAGCGCGGCCGCAGCACCGCGTCGCCCTCCACCGTGGCGGCGATCGGCACCTCGGCCGGCTCGGCCGAGGGCGGCGGCGGCGCGGCCTCGGCGCGCACGGCCATGGCGGCCCGCGGCATCGGCGGCGGCATGTGGCGCGGGGCATCGACCCGCACCTCGCGGAAGCCCGCGAAGCGCATGTCGAGCGCGCCGGCCAGCCGCTCGGCGCGCGCCTTCAGCCCGGCCAGCGCCTCCTCGGTCACCTCCTCGCGGATGCGCCGGGCGAGCGGCGCCGAGACCTCGTAGGCGAGCCCGCCGATCAGCATCCCCTGGCCCTGGAGCGTGCCGACCAGCTCCAGCAGGGCGGGGGCGGCCTCGATCGCGCTGAGGCGGAGCTCCTGCGAGGCGGTCCAGCCCTGGCCGCGCTCGCCCGACCGCCACGACCAGTAGGCGCCGGTGGCGACGGTGACGCCCGGCAGGGCGCGGGCGCGTTCCAGCGCCGCCGCCATCTGGCGGTTGACCGCCTGCTGCACGGCGGCGGCGGAGTTGCCGGTGGCCTGGGCGCGCAGCGTGGCGCGCAGTTCGTCGGCGCGGACGGTGCGCTCGGCCGATTCGGCGAGGCGCAGCAGCGTCTCGCGGGGCGGGGTGTCCTGGGCCTGGGTGGGCGGCGCGAGCGCCAGCGCGGCGACGAGCAGGAGGACGGGACGCATCGGGCTCTCCTCTGTGGGGCGGGGGGTGCGCAGGAAGCGGTGTGCCACAGCTGGCGGTTCCCGGGGATGGCGCGATGCGGTGGCCGGGGCGGCGTCACGGCCGCGCGATCGGCGCCCGCAGGGTGCGCCGCTGCCGTGGGATGGCGCGGGGGAGGGCTGCGGTTTGTGCGTCGGGCGGGCGGGTCTATCGTTCCGCCATTGCAGCGCGGAGCCTCGGCCGGTGAGCAGGTGGCAGCAGACGGCGTTGATCGGGATCGCGAAGCTGACGGGCTCGGCGGCGCTGGGCGCGACGCCGGCGGCACTGCTCGCCGCGGCCGTTCCGGACGCGATCAAGATCCTGTTCGAGCGCGACGACGAGGCTCGGCGGCGCGGTGCGCACGACTTCGCCGTGCGTGTCGCCGGCGTTATGGACGCGGCGGTTCGGGAGAGGGTGGATTCGGGAACGGTGGAGTCGGCGCGGCTTGCGGCATCGGCGGCGCTGGCGCGGCACGGGCTGACGGACCGGCAGCTCGCCGCGCTCGACCTCGATCCGAATCGGGCGGCGCGCGCGGTGATGGATGACGTGCGGTTCTCGGCGGACGAGCGCATGGAGATCGCGCCGTTGGTCGAGCGTCTGCTGGCGGCGTTCTATCGCGGTGTCACAACGAGCGGCGCGACCTTTCCCGAGTTCATGCCGGCGATCCAGGCCGAGCTGCTGCAACGGGGCGCTGCCGCCGAGCACGCGGCCGAGCGGCGGCACCGGGAGGTGATGGAGGCGATCGCGCGCGAGAAGGGCGTGCCGATCCCGCCGCTGCTGGCGGTGCTGCGCCTGCTCGGCGAGGCGGAGGTCGCGCCCGAGCAGATCCCGGCCCGGCTGGAGGCGGCGGCCGAGCGGCTGCGCGAGTTGGAGGAGCGGCTGGCACGGCCGAGCACCGACCGGCCGGAGACGCAGGCGGCGCGCGCCAAGGCCCGGGCGCTGATCGACGAGGGCGCGTTCGACGCGGCGGAGGCGGTGCTGCGCGAGGCGCGTGGGGAGCTCAGGGCACTGCGCGAGCAGACCGCGCGCGAGGAAGCGGCGCTGCTGACGGACGAGGCGGGTGTTGCCGAGGCGCGACTGGCCTTCCGCGAGGCGGCCGAGTCGCATCGCGAGGCGGCGGCCCTGCTTGAGTTCGACGTGGAGGCCGCGTGGGCGGCGTGGCGGCGTGGCGCGGTGGCGCTGTACACGCTGGGGCGGGATTTCGGCGATCCGGCAATGCTGCGGCAGGCGGTGGACTGGCTGAGACACGAGGTGCTGCCGCGCGCACCGCGCCCGACCCGGCCGTTCGACTGGGCGACGACGCAGAACACCCTCGGCGCCGCGCTCCTGACCCTCGGCGAGCGGGGCGACGACGCGGCGCTGCGCGAGGCGATTGCCACGTATCGCGCCGCGCTGGAGGAATGGACACGCGAGCGGGTGCCGCTTGACTGGGCAATGACCCAGAAACTGTAGAAGTTTCGGCTTGATCGGACGGTTGGTGTAGTCGGCGGGGATGGAGGCC
>CAZHMM010000346.1:0-2417 GCA_964533585.1 uncultured Elioraea sp. | reverse complement strand
CTAGATCGCCTGCCGATCGCCTGCGCATGTTGCGCGATGCGAATGGGCCGCCGGCCGGGGACGCTGGCCTACCATCCGGCGACGCACGAATGGCGTCGCGGGTCCGCCGCGCCGAAAAAGGCGCGTCGGGCGCCATTGACGGACACAAGGCAGACGCCGCCCGCCTGCCAGGCCCATTGCGGCCACCAGCGCACGTCATGACCTCGGCAGAGGAGGTCACGCGCGACACCTTCATCGATCCTAGCCTCGAGAGTGAGCCGGCCGGGCAGCGTGGCATGTGGCTCGAAGGAGTCCGGGAAGCTGAACGTTGCGAAGCGCGGTGCCTCGACGGCAGCCTGCGGCGTCATGCCGAACACCTGAAGGTTCAACAACACCTGCAGCATCGCCTGCGGCTGCACGTCGCCACCCGGGCTGCCGAAAGGCATCACGCTGCCATCGGCACCAAGGGCCATGGCGGGACTGGGCTTCAGGCGCGGGCGCTTGCCGGGTGCCACCGAAGAAGGGTGACCAGGGATCCCCCGGGACTGGCAGCCACGGAACGATGGCACAAGCCCCGTTCCCGGCACGACGGGGGCGTCGAAGGCGCTGTCGCTCGGGGTCGCCGAGAACGCGTTGCCGTCGCGATCTACCACCGCGATGTAGCTTGTATCGGTGCAACGCTGTGGTTCGTCCGCACGCGGCGCGTCAGCGGCGGCGTGCCGCATGTCGATCCGCTGCCGCTGCGCGCGGGCATGGTCCTCCGAGAGCAGCCGCGCAAGCGGCACCGCTACGAAGCGCGGATCGCCGAAATATGCCTCCCGGTCTGCGAAGGCGAGCTTCAGCGCTTCGACAACGACGTGGACGTAGTCGGCAGAGTTGTGACCCATGCTGACGAGATCCATGCCCTCAAGCAGCCGCAGCGCCTGGAGCAGCGTCGGGCCTTGGCACCAGGGGCCGCAGGCGTTCACCTCCAGACCGAGCGAGTGGATCGCGACGGCCGGCTCGATCCGCGTCCGGAAGGCAGCGAGGTCTTCGCGCGTCAGGAGCCCGCCCTGATCGGCCTGGGCATCGGCGATCCGCGCGGCGATCTCCCCACGGTAGAAGGCATCGCGCGCCGCTGCGAGCGCTGCCGTGCGATCACCGCCGCGCGCATGGGTGGCACGCTCCTCATCTGCCATGTAGCGGAGCGTGCGGGCGAGGTCGGACTGCACGAAGCGCTCACCCACCCGCGGCGGCTGCCCGCCCGGCAGGTAGATCGCCGCCGTCGTTGACCATTCCGCCAGCCGGTCGCGCTGGGCGGCGAGCGAGTCGGCCATCAGCGGGTACATCGGGAAGCCCTCGCCGGCGAAGCGGATAGCCGCGGCGGCAACATCGGCGAACGACATGGTACCGAAACGGGTGAGCGCGGTGATCCATGCACAGGGTGCAGCGGGCACGACCGTGCGCAGCACCCCGCGCGGGATGCGGCCGCCGTGACGTTGGTGGAAGAGCTCTACCGAGGCGGCGCGCGGCCAAACGCCCAGGCCGTCTATGGTGAGGGTTGTTCGGTCCCGCGCGCGGTGAAGCATGATTGGTGCGACGCCGGCGATGTTGACGATGTCGCTCTGCACGACGCCCAGCACGAGCCCACCGCAGACGCCGGCATCCACCGCGTTCCCGCCTGCTTCAAGTATCTGGAAGGCGGCCTGCGCCGCGAGGTGATGGTTCGCGGACACCATGTGCCGCGTACCGCTCAGCGTCGGACGCACACTCGCGATTCCCAAAGCGGTCGGTCGTGGTGGCGGCGCGGCGGTGGATGCAGGTCCGTGCATGACGCGAAACACTCCGCCTGGCCACAGCGACCCGGCGCGGTACGCGGGTCGATCAGATCGTCGGCGTACGATACAGGAGCTTGCCGCCAACTTTGATCTCGGTGTCAACAAGGTAGCGCCGCACGCCATCCCAGTCGATCTCGGTGCCGAGACCGGGGGCGTCCGGCGCGGTGATCTCGCCGGCGGCGCCGCGGACCGGCCCATTGCGCGTGAAGGCGGTAGCGAGCGGCTTCGGCTGGACGGGAAACTCGCACAGCCGATGGTCGCGAAGCCCGGCAAAGGGCTGCAGCGAGGCTGAGAGAGCGAGCGGTGAGGTGAAGGTATGGTTCACATATGTGGCGGCCTTGGCGACCGCATGATCGGCGACCTGCTTCGCCGGTCCGATGCCGCCGATGCAGCCGCAATCGATCTGGATGAAGCCGACGCGGCCGAAGTCCAGCAGGTGGCGCGCCATGAAGGTGTTGTGCGCAGCCTCGCCGCCGGCGAGGCGCAAGGTCCGGCACTGCCTGGCGAGCGCCGCATAGGCCTCGTAGGCGTGCGCCGCGAACGGCTCCTCCAGCCAAGTGGCGCCGGCGCCTTCGAGTGCCGGCAACCTTGCCGCTGCGGCATCGACGTCCTCGCCGAAGA
>CAZHMM010000345.1:0-2425 GCA_964533585.1 uncultured Elioraea sp. | reverse complement strand
CGGCGGTGCAGGCGCTGCTGGCACGCGAGTCCTGACGCCGCTCAGAACCGCCCGTCCGCCGCCAGAACGATCCGCCCGATCACCCGCCCGGCGCGCAGCCGGTTGAGCGCTTCGCCGGCCTTGTCCAGCGGCTCCGTCGCGATCGGGATCGCCGGCAGCGTGCCGCTCTTGGCGAGCGTGATGAGTTCGCGCAGCTCCTTGACGTTGCCGACATAGCTGCCGCGCACCGTCAGCGCGCGCGTCGGCATCACCGGCAGCGGCAGCGGCAGGTCGCCGCCATAGAGCCCGACCAGGATCAGCGTGCCGCCCTTGCGGAGCGAGGCGAACGCGGCGCGCGCCGAGGCACTTGCACCGACCAGGTCGATCACCGCCTCGACCGGCCCGCCGCAGGCGGCGATCACGCGCTCGGCGACGGCCTCGGGGGTGTCGGCCTTGCCGTCCACCACGTCGCTCGCCCCCTCGGCGGTGGCGGCCTCGCGCTTCTTCGCATCGATATCGACCACGACGATGCGCCGATGGCCGAGCGCCTTCAGCACGGCAATCGCGTTCAGCCCAAGTCCGCCCGCGCCGAACAGCACGATCGGCTCATCGGGCGGCAGCGGCATCACCTTCCGGATCGCCGAGTAGACGGTGAGCCCCGAGCAGGCATAGGTCGCGGCGAGTGCGGGATCGAGCCCGTCGATCGCGATCAGATGGCGCGGCTCGGGCACCAGGACGTGGGTCGCGTAGCCGCCGTGCTGATAGACGCCGATCGAGCGCGGCTTGAGGCACATGTTGTCCTCGTCGGCGCGGCACTTCGCACAGGTGCCGCAGCCGACCCAGGGGAACACCAGCCGCAGATCGCCGACCTTCAGCCCGCTCGCCGCGGCCTTGGGGCCGAGCTTCAGCACGCGGCCGACCACCTCATGGCCCATCGCCAGGGGCAGCGTGACGCCGCGGTCCTTCAGCGTCAGCACCTTGCCGCCGCCCATGTCGTAGAAGCCGTCCCAGATATGGATGTCGCTGTGGCAGACGCCGCAATGCGTCACCTCCAGCAGCACCTGCTCGCCCTCGGGCTCCGGTGTCGGCAGCTCGATCGGCTGCAGCGGCTTGCCGTTCTCAATCACCGCCATCGCGCGCATGCGTTCCCTCCTCCACGTTGCCGGCCGATGGGAGCGCGGCGGCGGGGTCGGGTCAAGCGACGCTTCCCGTTTCGCCCGCGCCCATGGCATGGTCGGGGCGTGGCAGATCATCCGCTTCGCGCAACGATCAACGACGAGCTGCACGCCCGCCCGCATCCGCGGCTGACGGCGCCCGCGGTTCTGAGCCATGTCGTGCTGATGGCCGGCGAGGCGGACGCCGAGGCAGACCGCGAGCGCTTCGCCGCCCTCTGCCGCGAGAACGGCGCCACGCCCCCGCCGGAGGGCGCGCGCCACCACGCCGCGGCGGTCGGCGGGCGCACGGTGCGCTGGGAGCGCCACGGCGAGTTCACCGCCGTCACGGTCGTCGCCGATGCGAATGCCGACCTGCCGGGTGTGGCCGGCTCGGCCCTGACCGGACCGATTGCCGCCTGGCTCGACTCGCTGCCCGGCGAGCGCCTGGCGGCGCTCCATCTGAGTGTGCTGCCGGGCATCGCGGCCGCGCCGCCGGCGGAGGCGTTCAGCGGCGAGGTGGTCGGCAGCACGGTCGGCGACGGCACCGGCGCGGTGTTCGCCGATTTCCGCATCGGCCCGGACGGGTTCACGCGCATGCTGCTCTACGCGCACAAGCTGACGCCCGGCCGGCTCGGGCGGATGGCGCAGCGGCTGCTGGAGATCGAGACCTACCGCATGGCGGCGCTGCTCGGCCTGCCGCCGGCACGCGCCGCGACACCGCTTCTTGCCGCGTTCGAGCGCCGGCTCGACGCCATCGTCGCGGCCACGAGTGCCGCAGCCGAGGACGACCACACGCTGCTCGACCGGCTGACGCGCCTCGCCGCCGAGGCCGAGGCGCTGGCCGCCGCCAACCGCTTCCGCTTCGCCGCGACCGAGGCCTATGGCGCGCTGGTGAATGCGCGCATCGCGGAACTGCGCGAAGACCGCGTCGAGGGGGCGCAGCGGCTCGGACTGTTCCTCGAACGCCGCTTCGTGCCGGGCCTGCGCACCTGCGCGGCCGTCGCGCGGCGCGAGCGCACCCTGCTCGACGGCATCGCGCGGGCAGGCGGAATGTTACGAACTCGCGTCGAGGTGCGGCTCGCGGCGCAGAACCGGAACCTGCTCGAGGCGATGGACCGCCGTGCGCGGCTGCAGCTGCGTCTCTCGCAGGCCGTCGAGGGGCTCTCGGTCTTCGCGATCGCCTATTATGCGGTGAGCCTGCTGAAATACATCGGCGAGGGCGTACCGCTGCTCGGCCTGCCGGATGCCGGCAAGCTCGCCGGGCTGCTCGGCCCGCCGCTGGTGATCGGCGC
>CAZHMM010000344.1:0-2466 GCA_964533585.1 uncultured Elioraea sp. | reverse complement strand
TTGATGCCCAGCCGGTGCGAGCGCAGGTTCTCGACCAGCACCGCCTCGGTGTCCTCGCCCGAGGCGAGGAAGCCGGCCGCCGCATGCCCGTCCAGCCCGGTCTCGATCGCCACCTGCACCAGGGTGACGCGGTCGCCGATGTCGCGCGCCTCGGTGAAATGGGCGGTGAACAGCGCCTCCACCACCGCCGCGGCCCGGCCCTCGCGCGCGGCGAAGCGCACCAGGCGATGCGCATCCACGGTCGCCGGCGTGCGCAGCATGCGCTCGAACCGGAACGCCAGCCCCTCCGCCCGGCCGACCTCGGCGATCGCGGCATGCAGCCGGCGCGCCCGGTCCTCGCCGCCGAACTTGCGCTGGATGTAGTCGGCATGCGCCATCCCGCGCGAGGGCATGTCAGGGTTCAGCAGGAAGGGCTGAAAGGTGAGGTCGGCGGCGAGGTCGGGCCGCAGCGACAGCGTCCGGGTGAGGCGGCGCAGCCCGATCCAGCACCACGGGCAGACCAGGTCGAACACGACCTCGACGGCAAGCCGCACCGGCGGGCGGGCGAGCATATTCATGCGCCGACGATAGCCGAAGGGGCGCGGGGGCACCATGGCGTCGAGTCGCTGCACGCAACGGTCTGTTAAGCGATTGCGGCGATGGTGCCGGCTGAACGGCCTAATGTCTTGGAGCCAACCAATGCGTCTTTTCAGCGCCCTGCGGATTGGGCCCCGCCTCTATCTCTCGCTCGTGCTGCTCGGCCTGGTCACCGTCGGCAGCGTCGTCGCCAGCCTGAGCGCGCTTCGGGCCTATGACCGGACGGTGCTCGCGGTGCAGAACGCGGCCGAGCGAACCCAGCTCGCCGAGCGGGTGAACGGCCTGGTGTACGCGGTGGTGATGGACAGCCGCGGCGTCTACATGTCGGCCGACACCACCCGCGCCAAGCCGTTCGCGGACGGGATCCGGCGCTTCCTCGCCGGGATCGAGCGCGATGTCGCGCGCTGGGAGGCGCTGCTGCCGGCGGCCCAGCGCGAGGCCTTCGCCGCGGTGAAGGCTGGCGCGGCCGACTTCATCCGGCTGCGCACGGAGCTCGCGCGCCTCGGCACCGAGGGCAGTATCGAGGCCGCCAGCCGGATCGGCAACAACGACGAGAACCGGCGCAACCGTCAAGGCTTCAACGCCGCGCTGAACGCGGTTGCGCAGGCGACCGGGGCCGAGGTGGAGTCGCTGACGGCGGAGGTGGACGGCCTGTTCGAGCGCCTGGCGCTCTGGCTCACCGTCGGCACCGGCGCGGGGCTCGCCTTCGCAGCCCTGCTCGCCTGGCTGCTGGTGAGCCGCACGGTGGTCCGCCCGCTCGACTCCGTGACCGAGGCGCTCGGCACGCTGTCCGAGGGGCGCACGGATGTGGTGGTGCCCGGCGCCGAGCGGCGCGACGAGCTCGGGCGGCTGGCGAAGACGGCCGAGCGGTTCCGCGCCGCGCTGGTCGAGCGGGCGGCGATGGAGCAGGCCCGGCTCGATGAGGCGAAGGCCAAGGAGGCGCGGGCGGCGACGATGGCCGAGCAGGTCAGCGCGTTCGACGGCACGGCCTCGGACCTGCTGCGGCGGCTGTCGGACTCGGCCGCGCGGCTGGATGCGGCGGTGTCGGCGATGCGCCATGTGGCCGAGGTCTCGGCCCAGGGCTCGACCGCGGCGGCCGGTGCGGCCGAGGAGGCGTCCGCCAATGTGCAGACCGTGGCCTCCGCGGCCGAGGAGCTCTCCGCCTCGATCGCCGAGATCACCCGCCAGGTCAGCGAGGCGGCGCGCATCGCCGGCCGGGCGGTGGCGGAGGCGAAGCGCACGGACGACACGGTGCAGAGCCTGGCCGAGGGCGCGAAGCGGATCGGCGACGTGGTGCGGCTGATCAACGACATCGCCGGGCAGACCAACCTGCTGGCGCTGAACGCGACCATCGAGGCCGCACGCGCCGGCGAGGCGGGCAAGGGCTTCGCGGTGGTGGCCTCGGAGGTGAAGAACCTCGCGTCGCAGACCGCCAAGGCCACCGAGGAGATCTCCGCCCAGATCGAGGGGATCCAGGGCGCGACCGATCAGGCCGTGGTCGCGATCAAGGGGATCGGTACGGTGATCGAGGAGATCGACCGCATCGCGGCCGCGATCGCCGCGGCGGTCGAGGAGCAGGGTGCGGCGACGCGCGAGATCGCCCGCAACGTCCAGCAGGCGGCGGACGGCACCAGCGAGGTGTCGGCGCGTGTCGCTGATGTCGGCCGGGCCGGCCAGGAGGCCGAGGCGCAGGCAGGCGGGGTGGAAGAGGCGGCGCGCGCCGTGGCGACGTCCGCCGACGGGCTGCGCTCCGAGATCGACGCGTTCCTCGGGCGGATCAAGGCCGCCTGAGCGACGCCTCGGCCGGCGTCAGCGCCAGAGCGGCCGGCCGAGATTGATCTGCCGGTTGTCGGTGAGTGCGCCGGCCGCAGCGCCGAGCGCGCCACCGAC
>CAZHMM010000343.1:0-2475 GCA_964533585.1 uncultured Elioraea sp. | reverse complement strand
GTTGCGGTCAGCCCGCATTTCGAGGTCGGCTCGAACCGGACCGACGATACCGCGTTGACGCGGCGGCGCTTTTCCCCTCCGAGCCTGCCTCGAAAACGGCCGGTGATGCACTCCGTGCGCGCAACGAGGTGCCAGCCCCGTCAGCGTCTCCACCGGCCTTTGGACTGTTCGCCCCACCGGCACCAGCCGCAGCCGATGCAGTCGGGACGGGAGCCGCAACGACCCCGCCGGCGGATGCCGGCGGGCCTTCGCCCCCACGCCGCGCCGCCTTCCGGCTGCGGGCGATCTCCCAGGTCTCGCGACCCTTGCGCGCGATGTTGCGCGCGGCATTCAGGTCCGCATCCGCGGCGTGGCCGCAGGCGGTGCAGACGAAGCGGTCGCGGTCGACGCGGGACTTCGCATCGACGGCGCCGCACTCCGGACAGGTGGTGCTGGTGAAGGCGGCGCGGACCAGCCAGACGCGCGAGCCGCCGCGCGAGACCTTGCGGTAGCCGGCCAGTTCCAGGCGGCGCTCGACGGCACCGAGCAGCGCTGCGTATTGCGCCTTGCTGAGAATGCGCGCGTCGCCGCGGGCGAAGGCGGCGAGATCCTCGGCCGCGACCATCGCACCGCTCCGCGTGGCGAGCCGGGCGACATGCTTGGCGATGCGGTTGACCTCGTTGCGGGCGGCGTCGCGGAAGGCGCGCCGGGTGGCGCGCATGGCGCGCGCCTTGCCGCGCTGCTGGTCGCGCTGGCGCTGGTTGCGCAGGCGCCGCTCGACCGGCGCGAGGCGGTTGGCGGAGAGATAGGCCTCGCCGCCGGCGGCGTCCGAGGCGGCGACGACATTGGCGATGCCGCGATCGAGGCCGATCCACCGTTCCGCGCTCGGCTCGACCTGCGCGACCTTGCGCGCGAAGGCGACGTGCAGCTCGTAGCGCCAGCCGCCCTCGGCCAGGAACGCGACGAGCTTGGCGGTGCGCGGCGTCCAGCCATCGAGATACTGCCAGGCGTGGCGGGGGAAGGAGAGCGGCACGCGCAGGCCGATGCTGCGCGGCATGGTCTGCATTGCGTCGATCCCGACCAGGGTCTTGTCACCGTTCCAGGCGACCTTGGCGGCGCGGCGCGCCCTGTCCGGCAGCACGCCCGGCAGGAAGGCGTCGATCCGTCCGCCCGCGCCGCGGATCAGCGCGACGCCGCGCGTGAGGTCGCCCGAGGCGCGCGACCAGGAGAGGGGCGTGCGGCCGAGTTTCGGATCGATCGCGAGCCGATCGCGCAGACGATCCTCGTCCTCCTTGCACGCCGTGGTCGCGAGTTCGGCGAGCAGGGCGGCCCGATCCTCCGGCTGCACGGCGATGCGCGGGCCGACGGGGTAGCGCGGCGGGCGGCGGTTGCGCTCGCGCTCGACACGTCGGGTCGCGCTCTCCATGACGTGCTCGACCGTGATGGTGGCGCGGGGGCGGCGCTTCTGGAGCGCCTCGACCGCGGCGGCGGGATCGGCCTCGACCTCGCGCAGCCGGTCGAGCGCGCGCTTGATGCGGCCCGGGCGTTCGTCCCGGAACCGCGCGCGCCAGCCGAGCCAGGATTGCACGGTCGCCAGCACATGCTCGGCGAGGCCGTCAGCCATGATGGAGGCGGTGCGCGCGCTTCTGGCCGCGCGATAGGCGGCATTGGCGATCTCGCGCTGCGCCGCGCGATCCTCGGTGATCAGGGCGGCGCGGGTCTGCTTGTCGGTCGTCCGGGCGAGGCGGCCGGCGATGCGGAGCCGGGTGATGGCGTGCGGACGGGCGGCGGCGAGGGCGCGGCCATAGGCCAGGGTCTGACGGCGCAGCGCGTCGTCCAGCATGGCGCGCTTGCGGGACGAGGGCGCGTGCAGGCCGAAGCGCACGACGCGGATGACGGTCTCGGTGTCGGGCTGGGATGGGATCAGGACGGCTCCCTTCGATGCGCTGTCATTTGCGCCAGGGCGCCGGGGGGCAGGCAAGCGGAATCGGCGGGTGGGGTCCGCGACTGCGTCGGATTCTGTCGTGTCGGGCCCGAGTTCCGCGGTGCGACCGGCCTCCCACCCTCACCCCAGCCCTCTCCCGCACGCGGGAGAGGGAGCAGGGGCGGGGCGTGCTTGACTCTGCCCGGGCCGCGTGCGATAGGAAAAAAGTCAGCCGCCCTCCGTGCGCCCGGACTCCGCCTCGCGCGCTGCCTTCGCCCGTCGCTTGAGGATGCGGAACGCCTCCATCAGCACCTCCTTGGTGATGCCCTCGGCGGCGAAGGCGTGCTCGGCCTCGTCCAGCGTCATCTTCAGCGCCGGGCGGAGCAGCAGCGTGCGGTCAGGCCGCAGCTCCGCCTGAAGATGGCGCGGGTTGCCGAGCGCCTGAAGCACCGGGCGGGTGAGGGTGAGCTGGCCCTGGGGCGAGACTTTCAGCAGCGTCGGCATGGCGGATAAAGTGATGGGGCTGACCTAGCTAACTGTGGAAAGGCTAGGTTTGTCAGATGGTTGATCGT
>CAZHMM010000342.1:0-2492 GCA_964533585.1 uncultured Elioraea sp. | reverse complement strand
CGGCCGAGCCGAGCACCACCGAGCCCGCGCCGAGCAGCCCGGCGGCCACCGCGCCCTGCAACGCCTCCGGCGCGCCGGCGAGCGTCATCCGGGCGGCCTGCACCGAGGGCACGAAGCCGTGCTCGGCGATCGCCACCATCGCCGCGTCGGTTGCGCGGCGCAGCGTCTCGGACGGCAGCGTGCCGGTCAGCAGCAGCAGGAAATGCTCGGTGAGCGAGACCCGGCCGATCAGCTCGGAACAGAGGTCGTGGCCGCGGATCACCACCCGATCGACATGGACCTCGGAGATCGCGGTGGAATAGGGCCCGGCTTTGCTCATGGTCGCGGATGGTTCCTCCCTGTCGGCTTGACATTCTTCGCTATGCGAAAAATGCTGCGTTATGCGAAGAATACCGGAGACGGCCTCCGCGTCAAGCGACGCGCGCGAGCGCGAGTTCGTCGGCGGGCTCGCGCGCGGGCTCAAGGTGATCGAGTGCTTCGGCGCGGACGCGCCGGAACTGACGCTCTCCGAGGTGGCGGCGCGCACCGGGCTCACGCCGGCGACCGCACGGCGGTCACTGCTGACGCTGGAGGCGCTCGGCTATGTGCGCCAGCACCGCCGCCGCTTCGTGCTCAAGAGCCGCGTGCTGGCGCTCGGCGCGGCGTTCCTCGGCGCGATGAACCTGAAGGACGTCGTGCAACCGCATCTGCAGGCGCTGAACGCGCGCTTCGGCGACGCCTCGTCGCTGACGGTGCTGGAGGGCAACGATGTCGTCTATCTCGCGCATGCGGCGATGGAGAAGCGCGAGCGGCGGCTGCGCCAGTCGGTCGGCTCGCGCCTGCCCGCGCATGCGGCCTCCACCGGCCACGTGCTGCTCGCGCATCTGCCGCCCGAGCGTCTCGCCGCCTATCTCGCCCAGGCGCCGTTCCCTGCCTACACCACGCGCACGCCGGTCACGGCGGACGAACTCACCGGACTGCTGACGGAGGCGCGCGCGCAGGACTTCGCCGGGGTGTGCGACGTGATCGAGTACGGCGTCGTTGCGCTCGCGGTGCCGATCCGCGACGCGAGCGGCCAGGTGTTCGCGGCGATCAACTGCTCGGCCGATTCCACGCGCATCCGCCTGCCGGAGATGATCGGGACACGCCTGCCGGCGCTGCGCGACTCTGCACGCGAGATCAGCACGGCGCTGGAACGTTTCCCGGCGCTCGCCCACTCGGTGGGGCGGTAGACGTCAGAGCGCCGGCCGTCCCGCCACCGCGACCGACAGAGCATCCGCGTCGAACAGCCGCCGCGCGGTGCGGCGGGCGTCGTCGGGCGTCACCGCCGCCAGCCGCGCGAGCCGGCCGGCGAGCCACTCCGGCCCGCGACCAAGCTGCTGCAAGGCCACCAGCGTGCCGGCGATCTGCGGCGTCGAGGTGAAGCCGAGCGGGAACGAGCCCGACAGGAACGCCTTGCCGGCGGCGACCTCGTCCTCGGTCGGACCGTCGGCCGCCATGCGCGCCCACTCCGCGCGCAGAAGCGCGAGCGTCTCGCCGAAGCGCGGGTTCTCGGTCGAGACCGAGCCCAGCACCAGCCCCGCGCCGCGGAACGGCACGAGCGAGGTGCCGATGCCGTAGGTCAGCCCGCGCTTCTCGCGGATCTCGGTCATCAGCCGCGAGGAGAAGCCGCCGCCGCCGAGCACCCAGTTCACCACCTGTGCCGCTTCCCAGTCCGGGTCCTCGGGCGGGATCGCGCCATGACCGAACAGGGCGGCGGCCTGCGGCGCGTCGCGCTCGATCACGGCGAGCCCGAACCGGCGTGGTTCCGGCAACGGCGGCACCGGCGCGGCCTCGCCCGCCGGCACCGCCTCGCCGAAGGCGCGATCCAGCAGCGCGCCGAGCCCGTCGGCATCGATCGCGCCGGCCGCCGCCGCGACCAGGCTGCCGCGGCGGAGCTGGGCCGCCATCGCCGCGCGCAGATCGTCGCGGCCGAGCGGCGCGATCCCCTCCTCGGTGCCGCCCGAGGGACGGGCGAAGGGATGGTCCGGCACGCTCTCCGCCCACCAGCGGCGCGCGGCCAGGGTGCGCGGTTGCTCGGCCTCGCGCCGCAGCGCCAGCGTCTTCTGCGCCTTCACCCGCGCCACCGCCTCGCCGTCGAAGCGCGGCTCGGCCAACACGAGGGCCAGCATCTCGGCACCGAACTCACGCTCCTCCTCGAGCACGCGCAGCGTGCCGGAGAGGCTGTCGCGATCGACGCCGAAGGAGAGGCTGACCGCGCGGTCGCGCAGCAGCGAGGAGAACGAAGCCGTATCGTAGGGCCCCGCGCCCTGGGTCAGCAGCGAGGCGGCGAGATCGGCGCGGCCCTCCTGGCCCGCCGGATCCAGCGCCGCGCCGCCGGCGAAGGCGAACGACAGGGCCACCACCGGCACCGAGCGGTCCTCGATCAGCCAGGCGGGAATGCCGCGCGGCGAGAGGACCATCTGCACCGGCACCGACCAGCCGGCGCCCGGCGTGGCGTCGGCGCGCGCGCT
>CAZHMM010000341.1:0-2495 GCA_964533585.1 uncultured Elioraea sp. | reverse complement strand
ACAACGTCGCCAACCTCCATGTCGCGATGGCGATCCGCAATACCGAGTTCTTCGAGGTCCTGCTGCCGGACGCGGCGCAGAAATACGGGCTGATCCAGGATATCGTGGTGGATGCGAACGGGCTCGTGCACGCGCCGGATGGTCCGGGGCTCGGCTACGAGATCGACGTCGATCTGGTGAAGCGCAAGACGATCGCGGTGCTGCGCTGAGCGGCTTCAAGACCGTGGACGTCGGGCTGCGGATGCAAGGAAGGTGTTGCTGTGGCCGCGAAGGTCACGCCTGCCAGCCACGGGCCTTATTCGCCTGGACAATAAAGCTTGGCTTTGGGTAGTCTCGTGGATCGGGTGGAAGGATGATCCTCGGCTTCAGCGCGCCACGGAACTGCCCAAGCCCGCCGGCGAGGGACAGCGCGGTAAGCTCGTCAACCTGCTTTGAATTGACGTGGATCGCGTAGGCCGTATCGAACACCACCAGCGCACGATCATATGCGCGGTGGTGCAGCGCGCAGAGCGCCACGCCGTTATTTGTGTCATCGGTGCTGCCCGGCTGATCAACTGGCAGCACATGGGCCGCATCTAGAAGGCGAAGCTGCACACCGCACATGGCACATCGGTGCCCGTAGGCAGTCAGCACCTTCCGGCGGAACTGCGCATCACGTGCCGCCCTGCGCGTCTCCACCATTTCCACGCGCCGCGCTGGTGCTACGGCCGCGTCAATGTCTGCATCGGCGACGGCTTCGGGGGCTTCGCTGATCCTTTCGAGGATCGCGGCCTCGGCGGGAACGGCGCCTGTGTCGTGCAGCGCGTTGAGGTGTTCGACGTAGGCCGCAGCGAAATCCGGGCGGAAAGCGATGGCTGTCTCGCCGTTGCCCTTCTCATTCGGTGCGAAGCCGCGCATCTGCGCCGCGCGCAGCGCGTCTTGCGAAATCTGCATGGAAGGCGAGGCGCCAAGCACGCCCGCGTGCCGCCTGTAGTCGAAGCCGGCGAACACCTCGAAATCTTCACTCCATCCGAGGATGAGCGTCTTCTCGCCTAGTGGGTTCTCGAACTGCGGCACCCCGGTGATTTGGATGCGGTATTCGTGTGCGGGGCGCGCCGCGCCGCCGCCATGCGTCATGTTCCAGATATAGACCAGCACGCGCGAGGTGCGGCCGTCACGATGCACGATGGTGTAGCTGGCGGGATGCTGGCCGGGTGTGGAACGATAGATGAGCCGCGCGCCCGAATCCTGGATCGCCAACTCGAAACGCCGCAGCAGTTCGCGCTTGGGGATGCGAGGCACGGCGCGGTCAGTCCTTGGGCTTCGCCCGCGCAGATCGGCGGTGCAGCTTGCCGCCGTCAGGCGGCAGCGGTTCGTGATCCGCGCCGTTCCACAACGCGCCCGGATGCGGCAGGGCATATCGCGCATCGGGCGGGACGGACGCCCGGTTCGGGCGATCCGTGAAGCGCACCATGGCGCCTTCTAGATACTGCTCGTCCAGTTCCACGCATGCCCATTTGCGGCCGAGGCGTTCGCACACCTCGCCAGTCACGCAACTGCCGCCGAATGGGTCAATCACAAGGTCGCCCGCATCGGTGAGCATGCGGACGAAGAACTCGGGGAGGGCTGCCGGAAAGCGCGCGGGGTGCTCGGTGATACCGTGCTCCTGACAATACCGCTGATAGGCGCCGTTGCTCTCGGTGTTCGGGATGGCGATGAGGTTGGGCGGGATCGCGCCGCCGTTCCGCTTGGAGAACTTGTCGCTGATGTCGTGGCCTGAAGGCCGCTTTTTCGGCGTGTAGCCGTTCGTCAACAGCGTCTCCATGGCTTCGCTGTAGGGCAGGATGACGCGCTTGTTGCTCGCCTTGGGCCACGGTGTCGGAGAGAACCACCAGACGGTGTTGACGGCATCCTTGGCGCGAACGCGCCGCACCGTCACCCACTCAGCCGGGGTGGGCAGCTTCGACGGGTTCCACCAGTAGAACTCTTGCGCGAGGTGCAACCCGAACTTCCGGCGCAGCATGATCGCAAGCTCAAAGTGGTAAAGACTGCGCGTCGGCTGGCCCTTTTCCCACGCGCCCCCGATATCAATGACCAGGCTGCCGTTCGGCTTGAGGATGCGCTTGAACTGCTCGGCAAAGGGCGCGAACCAGTCTAGGTAGTCATCGGCAGCGACGTTGCCGTAGTCCTTCTCGCGCACTAGGCCGAAAGGCGGGCTGGTCATGATGAGATTGACGCTCTCGGCCCGGAGCCGACACATGTAAGCGAGGCTGTCCCCGTGAATGAGGCGGCCGTGTTTCGTCTTATGGTAGCGGCGCGGGCGCAAGTTGATCTTCGTGCTCATGTCGATTCGCTTAGGGCATTCTAGTGTAGAAGGCGCGAAGTCGCTCCTTTGCGTCGCTTTGAAGGACAAGCGTTGCGGTTCGGCCGCCGAAGAGCAAGTCCCGACGCCAGAGGCGACCCTACGCCGCCGGATACCCCACGCGCCCCGCCCCTTCCGGCTCGTCGATGAAGCC
>CAZHMM010000340.1:0-2516 GCA_964533585.1 uncultured Elioraea sp. | reverse complement strand
CCGCGCGGTCGGTGATCCGCTCCAGCAGGCGCGGCACCGAGAGGGCGGCGATCATCGAGCCGAAACCGTAGGCTGCGAGCGTCCAGGCCAAATGCGCGTCGCCGAGCCCGAGCGTGCCGCGCACGAGCACCACCGTATTGACGATCACCATCGCGCCGGCCGCCGCCACCGCGAGGTTCAGCGCCAGCAGTCCGCGCAGCCGCGGCGTGGCCAGATAGATGCGCGCACCGCGCGTGGTGCGGCTCCACGCGCCTTCGTCGTGCACGGGTGGCTTCGGCGACGGCAGCAGCACCGAGGCCACCAGGGCGGCAGAGGTGGCGAAGCCCAGCACCGTGCCCGCGAACAGCCAGTGGTAGCCGATCACCGAGAGCAGCGCGGCCGCGAGCACCGGGCTGGTCAGCGCCTCCATGTCGTAGGCAAGACGCGACAGCGACAGCGCCTTGGTGTACTCGGCCTCGTCGATCAGCACATCGGGGATCGTCGCCTGGAAGGTCGGCGTGAACGCGGCCGAGCAGGATTGCAGCAGGCCGATCAAGAGGTAGACCTGCCAGATCTCGCCGACCCAGGGCAGCGCCAGTGCGATCGCAGCGCGCACCAGATCGAGCAGCACCAGCAGTGTCCGCCGCGGCAGCAGGTGGACGAAGGCGCCGGCCACCGGCGCGATGCCGACATACGCGACCATCTTGATCGCCAGAGCCGTCCCCAGCACTGCACCGGCATCGGCACCGGCAAGATCGAAGGCAAGCAGGCCGAGGGCAACGGTCAGCAGCCCTGTGCCGAGCAGCGACAGCACCTGCGCCGCGAACAGATGGCGGTAGGTGCGATCAGCGAGAGGGCTGAGCATGAGCGGGTCCCGATCCCGTCGGCGGCTACAGGTAGCGTGCGATCGCCTTGACCTCGACGATCGACGCCCCACGCCCGGCCGCGGTGCTGCCGGTCGTGTCGAGGCAGTGGTCGAGATGGTCGCGGATCAGCGTGCGCTTTGCTTCCGCCACCGCGCGCTCGACCGCGTGAAGTTGCTGCGCGATGTCAAGGCACGGCCGCCCGCCGTCGATCATGGCGAGCACGCTGCGCAGATGTCCCTCGACACGCCTCAGGCGCTTCACCACTGCCGGGTGGGAGGTGTGCCTCCTGGTGTCCACCATATGATGGTATCCCCCAGGTAGGGATATGCCAAGCGCCCGTCTGAATCGGCGTCGGCTGGCAGTTGGTTGGCGCAAGCCTTCACGTTCTGCCATGCGGTGGTTGCACGAACCGGGATCTTGCACCTCCAGCCACTGGAGGTTCCATGACTTTGGCCGCGACAAGGAGCGGCGGGCATGGGTTCGGCAAACAGGCTGCACTGGCGGGTCGAGGGGATGGATTGCGCCAGTTGCGTCGCCAAGGTGACCAAGGCAATCGAGCGGCTACCCGGCGTCTCGGATGTCGAGGTGAACCTGATGGCCGAGCGGCTGTCGCTGTCGCTCGCGGATGGCGCGACGGCAGCGACAGTCGAGCAGCAGGTCGCGGCGCTGGGCTACACGGCGATCCCGCAGTCGGCGGTGCATCCCGGAAGCCCGGCGGAGAAGCACGAGCCTGGACGGGCGTGTGCCGGCGATCATGATCACGATCACGCAGCGGACGGGCCCCCTTCCGGGCCGGCGGCATCGGCCCATGTCGGCCATGGCCACGACCACGACGCCCCCGAGGACAGCGGCAGGCCCTGGTGGCGGACCGACAAGGCCCGGCTTGTCTGGCTGCTCGCGGTGCTGGTCGCCAGCGCCTACGCGCTGTCATTCGCCCTGCCGGAGCGGCTGACCTACCCGCTGTTCCTGGCCGCGACGCTGGTGGCGCTGGTCCCCTTCGGCCGGCGCGCCATCGCGCTCGCCCGCGCCGGCAGCCCGTTCTCGATCGAGACACTGATGTGCACGGCCGCGATCGGCGCCGCGATCATCGGCGCGGCCGAGGAGGCGGCGATCGTCGTGCTGCTGTTCGCCATCGGCGAGTTGCTGGAGAACGTCGCCGCCGGCCGTGCCCGGGACGGCATCCGAGCGCTCGCCGAGCTCATGCCGCGTGCCGCGCTGCGCCTGCGCGACGACGGCACGACCGAGCAGGTGAAGCCCGAGGCGCTGCGCGTCGGCGATCGCGTGCTGGTCCGGCCTGGCGACCGCGTGCCGTGCGACGGCGTGATCGAGGAGGGCCACTCGGCGCTCGACGAGAGCCCCGTGACCGGCGAGAGCGTGCCGGTCGCGCGCGGCCCGGGCGATGCCGTGGTGGCGGGCAGCATCAGCACCGACGGCGCGCTCCGCGTGCGCGTCACGCGCGCCGCTGCCGACAACACGATCGCGCGCATCATCCGCATGGTGGAGGACGCGACCGCCTCGCGCGCGCCGACCCAGCGCTTCATCGAACGCTTCGCCGCCTGGTGGACGCCAGGGGCCATGGTCGTCTCGGCGCTCGTGATCGTGGTGCCGCCCTTGGCGTTCGGCTGGGACTGGTGGACCAGCGTCTATCGCGGCCTCGCGGTGCTGCTGATC
>CAZHMM010000339.1:0-2546 GCA_964533585.1 uncultured Elioraea sp. | reverse complement strand
GGAGCGGCCCGCGCCCCGACCAGCGGGAGGGGCGCCCTCAAGGGGGGCCGGGGGCCAATGGCCCCCCGGTCATTGCTGTTACTGTCGCGTCAGCCTTGTCGGCGGCGTCCCGAGGGCCGCCCGGCAGGCGGCCATCTGCGCCTGTGCATCGGGCCCGTGCCCGGCCTGGCGGATCGCCTCGCAGAGCACGCCGACGCGCACAGGTACCCCCTGACCCGCTCGGGGCTCGCGGAGCGCGAACCGCGCAGGCCCGTCGCCGAGCACGGCACTCGCCGCATAGCGCACAGTATGGGCGCCCAGATAGCGCCCCGCCACGTCGTCCCGAACGGCGTCGAGCGCCATCGCCGTACCCGGGCCATACCCGACAGCGATCGCCATGCCGGCGCCGCCGTCACGCGTGACGACGCGCAGCGCGCCGAGCAGATGCGCGACCGGATCGAACGGCGAGGACACGGCGGCGTCCACGTCGTCTTCGGTCGCGCAATGACGATCCGGAGCGGCGACGATCTCCAGCACGGCCGTGTTCTCATGGAGCAGGGCGGCGACCAGCGGATCGCGCAGCGGATCCACGACCGGCGCGGTGGTCATCAGCACCACCGCGACGTCGCCTGGCTGCCAGCCGGCCGGAAGATTGAGCAGGCTGACACTGCGGCAGCCCGGCGCGGCCCCCGGAACCGCGGCGGGCGTCACCCAGAGCGGATGGAAGGTCGTGTACTCGCCGCCAGAGGCGGGCGTCGCCGCGCCGAGGGCAAGTGCGGCGACCGAGGCCAGAGTCGAATCGCGATTCATGGCAAGCCTCCGGTTGGTGCGGTCGGGACGAACACCGCCAGCGCCAGGACAACCGGCACCAGCAGCGCGGTGAGCAGCGTGTTTCGCAGACCAGGACGGAGAATGGCGCAATTCCATCAGCCGGGACTCTCGGGCTGCGCGTAACGGCCAATATAGGATCGCGCATGCCGCGAAGTCCTGAAGTCGCAATTAATTCCAAGTGAAATCGATATGATAAGGGTTGATCGCCGGGTTCATCGCACATTGGAGGTGCGGGATGGACGACGCGCGATCAAAAGGGGCGGCGCAGAACTTCGGGAGCTTCACCCTGGTTCCTGCGCGGTGCGCACGGCGCGGACCCGATGGGCGCGAGACTGTCCTCAGGCCCAAGACCTACGCAGTCCTGAACGAGCTGCTTGCGCATCGCGGGCAGGTGGTCACGCGCGAGGCACTCATTGCTGTGGTCTGGCCAGGTGTCACGATAGGCGACGAGGGCCTGACGCAATGCGTGCGTGAGGTGCGCGTCGCCCTGGGGCCGGACGGGCCCGACATGATCCGGACGCTGCCCAAGCGCGGCTACATGCTCGATCTGGGCGGGAACGAGAACGCATCGGCGGTCGAGGAGCCGCATGGCCCTGAGTCGGTTCCGCTCCGACACCCGGCGCCTCCGGCGCGTCGGTGGCGCTGGGTGGTGCCGGCGGCGGCAGCGCCCATCGTGCTCGGGATGATCGCGTGGAGTTTGACCTCATCCTCCCCGCGGCCGCCCCAGATACCGTCGCGCGTTCAGGCCGAGCAGCTCATCGACCGGGCCAATCACTGGCACCGAAGCGAGGTCGGTGCGGCCGCCTGGCGCGGGCAGCGGGACCTCTATGCGCGCGCAGTGGCGATCGACCCCGACCAGCCGGCGGGATGGGTCGGTCTGGCATTGACCAACGCGAACCTGATCCACTACCGGCACAGCGACGCGCGCGCCCAGGACCTGGAGGCCGCCGAGGCCGCCGCCCAGCGCGCCTATGCGCTTGCGCCGAACAGCGCGGAGGCCAATGCGGCTGTTGCCGCGGTGGATCGGTTGCGTCCCGAACGCCTGGAACTGTCGCTCGCGGGCTTCCAGCGCGCGTTCGAGCTCGACCCGAGCGACTATTCCATGCGCGCGCAACTCGGCTGGATGATGGCGCAGCTGGGGCGGGCGGAGGATGGCGACGGCCTGCTGCGCGCCGCGCTGGTGGCGGCACCGCCTGGGCATCCGTTCCGCCCGTCGTGGTACTACTACCTCGGCATGATCGATCTCCTGCTCGGCCGCGGCGATCACGGGGTGGGGTGGCTTCGGCAGGCGCAGGCGTCAGGCGGCGGCGCATATCTGGACGCGCATCGGTTCGATGTAACAATGGCGGCGGCGCTGGCGCAGGCGGGTCAGAGCGAGGCGGCGGCGGTACAGCTGCGCGACATCCTCGCGCGCCAGCCGGACCTGACCCTTGAGAAGCTCCGCACCAGCCCACCCTGGGGTTCGGGCCATCCGGTGTTCAAGGCGCAGCTAGAACGCGTGTTCGAAGGGTTGTCGCTGGCGGGCCTGCGGTGAGCCTCGGGCGCTGAAGCGGCGATCCTCGTTCACCCATCCTGCCGCAGCCGACCACGAGGATCGTGTCCAAGGGGGGGGGACCACGCTGGTCCCCCCACACCCCCCTGCATGACGGGGTCCGCGCCCCGACCAGCGGGAGGGTCGCCCTCCAGCGGGGGCGGGGGGCGGCCCCGGGGGGGGTGCGGCCCGAAGGGGGGGGGAA
>CAZHMM010000338.1:0-2579 GCA_964533585.1 uncultured Elioraea sp. | reverse complement strand
GCGCGCGGGGCTGGTGGGGCGGCCGCGCGCGAACGTGACCCCATACCAGCCCGCGGAAGGTCAAACCTTCCGCGGGCTGGTATGAGGCGCCGGCGCGGCCTGCGCCGGATCGGCCCAGAGCCCGACCAGCGCCAGGCACAGCGTCGTGGCGCGCGCCATGTCCTGCACGCTGATCCATTCGAGCGGGCCGTGGATCTCCTGCATGCCGGTGAACAGGTTGGGCGTCGGCACGCCGAGCTCGGTCAGGCGTGAGCCGTCGGTGCCGCCGCGGATCGCGGCGAGGAAGGGCTCGACGCCGATCGCGCGGCAGGCCGCCTCGGCGAGGGCCACCGGCCGGCGGTCCTGCGCGAGGGCGTCGCGCATGTTGCGGTACTGCTTGTCGATCGCGCAGGAGATCGCCGCGCGCGGCTCACCCGCCTGCACGGCATCGCACAGCTTGCGCAGCAGCGCGCCCTGCGCGGCGAGCTCGGCGGTCTCGAAGGCGCGCAGGATCAGGCTGAGCTCGGCCCGCGCCGCCGTGCCGTGCAGGCTCACCGCATGGATGAAGCCCGCGCGGCCCTCGGTCGTCTCCGGCGTCAGCGTCGCCTGCGGCAGCGCGGCGACGATCTTGGCCGCCAGATGCAGCGCATTGACCAGCCGGCCCTTGGCCCAGCCGGGATGGATCGACACCCCCTCGATCGCGATCCGCGCCTGATCGCCCGAGAAGGTCTCGGCGACGATCTCGCCGACATCGCCGCCGTCGAGCGTGTAGGCGACATCCGCGCCGAGATCGCGCGGCAGGTCGGGGTGGATGCCGCGGCCGATCTCCTCGTCGGGGGTGAAGCAGACCCGGATCGGCCCGTGCGCGATCTGCGGGTTCGCCAGCAGATGGCGCGCGAGCGTCATGATGATCGCCACCCCCGCCTTGTCATCGGCGCCGAGCAGCGTGGTGCCGCTCGCGGTGACGATGTCCTCGCCGCGCTTCGCCGCAAGCGCCGGGCAGCGATCAGGCGAGAGCACCTGGGCCGGATCGTCGGGCAGCACGATCGCGCCGCCGTCATAGCCGCGATGCACGATCGGCCGCACATTGGCGCCGGGAAACTGCGGCGCGGTGTCGACATGCGCGAGCAGAGCGAGCGTCGGCGCCGCGTGCGGCACGGTCGCGGGCAGGGTCGCGAGCACGGTGGCGTAGGGCGTGAGCCGCACCTCCGCCGCCCCCATCGCGGTCAGCTCCGCCGCCAGCAGGTCGAGCAGGTCGCGCTGCTTCGCCGTGCTGGGCGTGGTGGACGAGGCCGGGTCGCTCTCGGTGTCGATGCGCGCATAGCGCACCAGCCGCTCCTCCAGCTCCGCCGCGAACCCGCCCTGCATCACGCTCCCTCCGCCCTGCCATGGCCGCCCTGCCATGGCCGGCCGGGACGCTGGCACCGGCGCGCCGGCCCGGCAACCGCCCGCTTCTTCCGATGCCGGCCGCGCCGCACTACCTTCGCCCGGACAGTCGGGCCTGGCCCGCAGGACCGGAGGAGAGCCATGCCGTATCTCGACGCCGCCGATCTGCCGACCGAGCCGGCCGGGGCGCGCTTCCACGCCCTGGTGAACCGCGGCGGCATCCTGCAGATCCCCGGCGCGCATAACGGCATGGCCGGCATCCTGGCCAAGCGCGCCGGGTTCGAGGCGCTCTACCTCTCCGGCGCGGCGATGACCGCCTCGATGGGCCTGCCCGATCTCGGCATCATCACCGTGGACGAGGCCTGCTTCTTCGCCCGCACGATCAGCCGCGCCACCGGCCTGCCGATCCTGGTGGACGGCGACACCGGCTATGGCGGCGCGCTGAACACCATGCACATGGTGCGCGCTTTCGAGGATGCGGGTGCCGCGGCGGTGCACATCGAGGATCAGGAGCTGCCGAAGAAGTGCGGCCACCTGAACGGCAAGCGGCTGGTCGAGCCCGCCGAGATGGCGGCCAAGGTAGCGGCGGCGAAGCGCGCCGCGCGCCATCTCTACGTGATCGCGCGCACCGATGCCGCCGGCGTCGAGGGGTTCGAGGCCGCGGTCGAGCGGGCGAAGCGCTATCTCGACGCGGGCGCGGATGCGATCTTCCCCGAGGCGCTGACCAGCCGCGACGACTTCGCCCGCTTCGCCGAGCGGGTCGATGCGCCGCTGCTCGCCAACATGACCGAGTTCGGCCGCACGCCCTATCTGACCGCCGCCGAGTTCGAGGCGCTCGGCTACCGCATGATCATCTGGCCGGTCTCGTCCCTGCGCGTCGCCGCGAAGGCCGAGGCCGAGCTCTACGCGGCGATCCGGCGCGACGGCGGCACGATGCACCAGCTCGAACGGATGCAGACGCGCGCCGAACTCTACGAGACGATCGGGCTCGCGGCCTACGAGTCGCTCGACAGCTCGATCGCGGCGACGGTGGTGCCGCCGGACCTGCGCCCGGCGGCGGAGTAGCGATCATACAAGCCCGCCCAAGGTTTGACCTTCGGCGGGCTGGTATTGGCTTGGTATCGCGCGCGGCCGCCCCACCACGGGGTCCCATCGCGGCCTGCCGCGATGGGACCCCGCGCCCCGCGCGCGATACCCTCCGCACAAAGGCCAAG
>CAZHMM010000337.1:0-2597 GCA_964533585.1 uncultured Elioraea sp. | reverse complement strand
CGCAACCCGCCCAGCCGCAGGCCGCCTTGCCCCGCCCGCCCGCCGCCCCGGCGCAGGCACCGGCGGCGCGCAGCCAGGCGCAGATCCTCACCGCCGCCCAGCAGGCATTGCAGCGGCGCGAGTGGGCCACCGCCGAGCGCGAGGCACAGGCCTTCATCGCCAGCTACCCCCGCGACGCTCGGGTCGGCGAGGCCTACCAGATCCGCGCCCAGGCACTGTCGGGCCGCGGCGAGCACATGCAGGCCGCGCTCGCCTATGACGACGCGCGCAGCCGCGTGACCGACCGCTCGCGCCGGCAGGACATCCTGCTTGGGCTCGGCCGCTCGCTCGGCGCGATCAACGAGCGCGCCTCGGCCTGCGAGGTGTTCCGCCAGCTCGCCTCCGACTTCCACACCGACATGCGCTCGGACGTGCGCGAGGCGATGGAGCGCGAACGGTCACGGATCGGCTGCTGAGCGAGGACTTCGCCGCCGCGCTCGCGGCCTGCGGACCGTTCGAGCCCGCCCCCCGGCTCGCGGTCGGCGTCTCGGGCGGACCGGACAGCCTCGCGCTCGCCCTGCTGGCGCGGGATTGGGCCGCGGCGCGCGGCGGGTGGGTGGTCGCGCTCGTCCTGGACCATGGGGTGCGGCAGGCCGCCGCCACCGAAGCCGCGCTCGCCGCGTCATGGCTCGCCGCGTTGGGGCTCGGCGTGCGCCGTCTCGTCCTGCCGGCATCCGGGCCGCGCCCGGCCGAGACGCTGCGCGCCGAGCGCCTCGCCGCGCTCGCCGAGGCCGCGACCGAGGCGGGCTGCCTGCACCTGCTGCTCGCGCATCAGCGCGGCGACCAGGCCGAGACGGTGCTGGTGCGCGCGCTGCGCGGCTCGCATGCGGCGGGGCTGGCGGCGATCGCGCCGACCCGCCCGGCGGGCCGTGTGCGCTTGGTTCGGCCGTTGCTGGGCTGTGGTGCTGGCGCGCTGCGCGACGTGCTGCGGGCGGCGGGCCAGCCCTGGATCGAGGACCCGTCCAACGCCGCCGGCTCGGTGCGGGCGCGGCTGCGTGCGGCGCTGGCCGACCGGGCCGGCGAGGGGGCGGGACTGCGCGCCCTCGCTGGCGTGGCCTCGGCCGCGGCGGCCTCGCGCGCGACGGCAGCCGAGCGGCGCGACCGCCTGCTCGCCGAGGCGGTCGCGCTGCTGCCGCAGGGCTGGGCGCGGATCGATGCCCGCCGCCTTGCCGCGGCCGACGACGCGACCGCCGGGGCCGTGGTGGCGGCGTTGCTGCGCGCGGTCGGCGGCCACGCCCAGCCGGTGCGGGCGGCGCGGGTCGCGGGCCTGCTGGCGCTGCTGCGCGAAGGCCGGGCGGGCTCAGCCGCCGGCTGCCTCGTCCGCCCCGGCCGCGGCGTCTGGGTGGTCTGCCGGGAGCCGGCCGCCGTCGCCGACGCCGTCCCGCTGCCGCCGCAGGGGCGGCTCTGCTGGGACGGACGGTGGCAGGTCGAGGCGCCGGCGGGGCTGACGGTGGGTGCGGTCGGCAGGGAGGCGGCCGCGCTGGCGCGGGCCGATCGGCATGCCCGCGCACTGCCCCGCCGCGTGCTGGCGACCCTGCCGGCGCTGCGCGACGGCGCGGCGCTGGTGGCGGTGCCGCCGATCGGGTATGATCCGGCCTGCCTTGGAGGGACAATGCGCGCGGTCTTCAGGCCCCCGCAGCCGATGTCTGCGTCCGCAACGCTTCGTGTGGCGGCACCCGGCGGCTCGGCATTGGCGCCGGGCGACGCAATCCCATCTTGATGGCATGGGGCGCGACCTGACGCGCCGCTGAGAGGACACCACCCGCGTGAGCAATTTCGGTCGCAACCTCGCCCTCTGGGTGATCATCGCGCTCTTGCTGGTCGCGCTGTTCAACCTGTTTCAGCCGTCCGGCCAGCGCTCGATGGCGACCCAGGTCGCCTACAGCGACTTCCTGAACGAGGTGAACAACGGCCAGGTGCGCGACGTGACGATCCAGGGCCGGATCATCTCGGGCCAGCTGACCGACGGACGCACTTTCCAGACCTACCTGCCGCAGGACTCCGGCTCGGTGGTGGTGCAGCGGCTGACCGAGCGGGGCGTGCGGGTGGTGGCGAAGCCCGAGGAGAGCGACGTCAACCCGATCTTCCACTACCTGCTGTCCTGGTTCCCGATGCTGCTGCTGATCGGCGTCTGGATCTTCTTCATGCGCCAGATGCAGTCGGGCGGTGGGCGTGCCATGGGCTTCGGCAAGAGCCGCGCCAAGCTGCTCACCGAGAAGCAGGGCCGCGTCACCTTCGACGACGTCGCCGGCATCGACGAGGCCAAGGGCGAGCTGCAGGAGATCGTCGACTTCCTGCGCGATCCGCAGAAGTTCCAGCGCCTGGGCGGCAAGATCCCCAAGGGCGTGCTGCTGGTCGGCCCGCCCGGCACCGGCAAGACGCTGCTCGCGCGCTCGATCGCCGGCGAGGCGAACGTGCCGTTCTTCACCATCTCGGGCTCGGACTTCGTCGAGATGTTCGTGGGCGTCGGCGCGTCGCGCGTGCGCGACATGTTCGAGCAGGGCAAGAAGAACGCGCCCTGCATCATCTTCATCGACGAGATCGACGCGGTCGGCCGC
>CAZHMM010000336.1:0-2632 GCA_964533585.1 uncultured Elioraea sp. | reverse complement strand
ATCGCATTCATCGGTGAAGCGTCTCCGCGGCGGTGGAGGCGGCGTCTCGATCCTGGCGTAACGTGTCGCAGAACGGGCGGGCGGGGTCAAAACACGAAAGGGCGGTGAGGCCGCGCCGTGCTTTCCCACGGCAGGCCGCACGAGTAAGCTGGCTGAGCGAGATGGAGGGCTCCATGCGCACGATCGGCGCCTTCGACGCCAAGAACACCCTCGGCACCCTGCTCGACTTGGTCGAGCAGGGCGAGGAGATCGTCATCACCCGGCGCGGCAAGCCGGTTGCCCGGCTGGTGCCGGAGGTCGCGCGCCGCGACCGCGCGCGGGCAGCCGTCGCGGCGATCCGGGCGGACCGCCAGGGCGTCACCCTGGGCGGCATCCCGCTGAAGGCGCTGATCGAGGAGGGACGACGCTGAGCCTCGTCCTTGCTGGCTCGGCCGCCCTCGGCTGGTGTTTCGAGGACGAGTGCACGCCCGCGCTCGACGCGCTCAGGCTGCGCGTGGCCGAGCGCGGCGCGGTCGTGCCCTCGCTCTGGCGCCCCGAAGTGGCCAACGGGCTGCGCGGTGCGGTGCGCCGCGGCCGGCTCGCCGTCGAGCGGCGGGACGCGCTGCTGGAGGCGCTCCTCGAGATGGACATCGCCATCGACGCCGAGACCGACCTTCATGCCTGGTCAGGCACCGTTCGGCTGGCCGAGGCGCATGGGCTCACCGCCTACGACGCGGCCTATCTTGAGCTGGCGCAGCGGCGGCGGCTGCCGCTCGCCACGCTGGACGCGGCACTTGCCCAGGCAGCGCGCGAAGCGGGGGTGGCGCTCAGCCTGTGACGCGCCGGCGCGCGGCGAAGCCGAGACCGAGCAGGCCCGCGCCGAGCAGCGCCAGCGAGGCCGGCTCGGGCACCGGCGAGGCGTAGCCGCTGATCTGAAAGAACAGCATCGGATCGGACGGGAACACGCTGCCGTCGCAGGCGACGATGGGGTTCGGCACCACGCTGCCGTCGCAGGCGAGGGTGATGAACCCGCCCAGGATGAAATCGCCGCTCAGGTTGGTCAGCAGCGCCGTCCGGACGCTGCCGTCGCCCGGCGTGACGCTGCCGTCGCCGAGCTTGGCCTCGAGATCGGCCGGGCGGACGCTGCCGTCGCAGCCGACCAGCCCGCCCGGGTTGGGCAGCACGCTGCCGTCGCAGGCGGCGAGGGCGGCCGGGATCACACTGCCGTCGCAGAACAGGACGCCGTCCGGATTGGGGGCGACGCTGCCGTCGCAGAGCCCGATCGTCAGGTCGGTCAGCAGCAGGCTGAGCCTGCCTGCGGAGCCCGCCCGCAGGAGCAGCAGGTCGGTGCCGCCCACCAGCGGCCCCGACAGGGGGATGGCAGCGTGGGGGCCGACGGTCAGGAAGAGGTTGCCACCGCTGCGCGCGAGCACGAACGGCACCGGCGCGACCGATCCGTCGCCCCAGGTGTCACCGCCGCCGCCCGGGCCGCCGCCGCCCGGGGCGAACAGCCCGATCTCCAGCCCAGCCGGACCGTTGGCCGTCCCCTGCACCAGGAAGGACTCGACCGCGTTGCGGGCGCCGATGAACTCACGCACGGCGATGTCGGAGGCGGGCTCGACCACCAGCAGGCCGGCTTGGGCCGAGCTCACGCTCAGCGCCGCAGCGAGCGCGCCGCCCTGCACGACCCGCCCCAGATCGATCCCCATGCTCGGCTTCCCCCTTCGGCACGCGATGATGATCGGCACCGAGCAAGAACAGTGCCGCTTAAGAAAATGTCTTTATATCAAGACGTTGTACCGGCGCGGTCGGATCGGCGCAGGCGGAGTGTCAAGTTTCCCGACACTTGGCGCTGTCACGTCAGCGCCGCGTCCAGCCGCCGGAGCGTGGCCGCCCAGTCATGCGCCGCCGCGACCGCCGCGCGCCCAGCCTCGCCCAGTCCCGGATGCGCGCCGTCCAGCACCGCCGCGACGGCCGACGCGGTCGCCTCCGGCCCGTCCGCCACCAGCAGGTCCCGGCCCGGGGTCGCGCGCACACCCTCGAAGGCCGCCGTGGTCGCGACCACCGGGCGCGCCATTGCCATCGCCTCCAGCACCTTGTTCTGGATGCCGCGCGCGATCATCAGCGGTGCCACCGCGACCGCGGCATGCGCCAGATACGGGCGCACATCCGGCACCGTGCCGGTGACGTGCACGCCGGGCAGCCGGGCGAGCGCCTGCACCGCCGGGGCCGGATTGGCGCCGACGATCCAGAACGAGGGCGAAGGTGTGCGCTCGCGCAGCCGCGGCAGCACGGCTTCGGCGAACCACAGCACGGCCTCGATGTTCGGCCGGTAGCCCATGGTGCCGGTGAACACGATCGGCACCGCGCCGTCGGGATAGGGGCTCGGCCGCGGCTCGGCCGGGTCGAAGCGGGCGAGATCGACCCCGTTCTCGACCCAATCGACCTTCCCCGCGCAATCGGGGGCAAGGTTGACGAAGTGCCGCGCCTCCTCCTCGGAGACGAACAGGGTGCGGTCGAAGTCGAGGGCGGCGCGGCGCTCGAGCGCCAGCAGCGTGCGCGCCTCGCGGGCCCAGACCAGCCGCATCGGCGGCTTCGCGCCGGCGGCATAGGCCTGCCACTTGGCGGAATCGACATCGACCATGTCGAGCAC
>CAZHMM010000335.1:0-2645 GCA_964533585.1 uncultured Elioraea sp. | reverse complement strand
AGGCCAGAAAGTCGAGGAGTTCCGCGGCCTCCAGCGTTCTTCACGGGCGACGAGCTACGCGCCGTTCCGGCGGGCACTAGGGACGGCGCGCGCTCATCTCATCGCCCGACCACGACGGCGGGCGAGTGCAGCACCTTCGCGGGCGGCGCGGGCAGCTTCGGAAGCGGCTTCGTCGCGGCTTCGGCTTCCCGCGCTGCGCGCTGGCGTCCGATCTCGGCGAGGTGTTCTTTCTCGCGGCGCTGGCGATCCGGCGCGGCGCTGGCCAGCGTGCGCTTGAACCCGGCGTGCACCGCCGCGAAGGACGCGCCGGCCGCGAGCTTCATCGGGTCGGGCACTTCGGCACCGGGGAAGGTCATGCCCGCCATGCGAAGGTCGTTGAACGTCGCGGGCGCGTCGGCGATGTGCTGCGGCATGAACTCGGTATCGAGGATGCCGGCCTCGACCAGGCGCGCGAGGATCACGTCTCGCATGGCGGCCAGGTCGGGGATGTTCTCGCCGAGCCGATACGGATGGGGTTCCACGCCACCCGCCGACGCGCATCGGCCCGCCCACTCCAAGTAGGCGGGAACCAGGCGGCAGAGTTCGGAAACCGCCCGGTCCATGCGAGCCGGGATCGCGCCGGCATCTTCGGCCGCCTGCATCGCGCGGGCGTGCGCCGCGACGCGCGCCGAGTGGTGCGCCTCGCGGTGCTCGGCTTCCACCTCCGGCGCCAGGGCCGCGATGGCGGCGGCGTAGCCCTCCAACTCATCCGAAACATCGCGCATCTCGGCGTTCGCCCGCCTCCACCCCGGATCGCTCGGGGGCAGGCTGTCCCGCTTCGCCCTGACGCTTTCGAGGTGGGCCGCGAGCGTCGCCTTCTCGGTTTCGAGGGCTGCGCGGCGCTCGGCCGCCGTGAGCTTCGGGGAGGTGTTCAACGGCATGTCAGGGTGTCCTTCTCACGATGATTAGGGGACGCATTACAGAACTCAGGGCCGCTCGCGGTGCTAAGCCAAGCGGCGCGTGGCATCCGGGCGGACGTGTGATCCGCCATCGTGTCCAGGACGGCCGCCGGGGCGGTGCGGATCGGGGCGGCGCGCGTCATGGCAGGGCGAGCATTTCGCGCAGGGCCGCAGCGTCTTCCGGGCTGATCCCGGACGGCGGCGCGACCGCGGGGAGCTTGCCCGTCCGGATCAGCGCATCACGCAACCGCTCATGAAGCGGACCATCGTCCTTCGGCGGCGGCAGGGGTGTAGGACGCGGGACTTCCAGGGGCGCAGCCAAGGCCGCCGCCTTCATGCGCACTTCCAAGGGAAGCCGATCATCGCGGTAGAGGGTTTGCAGCAGCGTGAGCGCGCTCGAACTCGCGGGACCGCTGGCGGGCGTGATGGCGGCAAGCGCCTCGCGCGCAGCGGCTTCCTTCATGAGCGTCGCATTGTTCTTCCTGCCAGGCGGACGGCCGGGACCGCGGCGCGGGGTCGGATCGGATGCAGGCGGCGGGGGCGGCGGCAGGATCACGACGCCTCACCTCGCCTGACATACCGCCGCGCCCGGCCGGCGCCCTTCGGCGCGAAGCCGAGCGACACCAGGACAGCGCCAAGGCTGCGGCGCTGGCCGTGCGTCAGGCGCAGCCCGCACGCGGCGATGACGGCGCCCATGCTGATCTCCGCACCAGGCGGCAGGGCCGCGAGGTGCCGGGCGATCTCACCTTCACGGCGCACGACTTCGCGCCCCCTGCCGCGGTCGCCGACCGTGGGGAGCAACAGGGAGCGCCGCCGGGCGGGCAGCCCGAATAGGAGGCTGGCGCGGGTATCGAGCACCGCAGCCGCCCGGATCGGGACCGCTAGATGTTGTGCCGGATGGTACATAGCGCCCCATATCTAGGGGTTTGATTTTCAGCCTGCAAGAAGAAAAGCGTGACTGGCTGGCACATTCTTCTTGCAATTCTGTCCAAGTCAGGCGTCTTGGCACATATACACTTAACTACTAGCACACATAGCCAATCTGGACGCCTGTCCAAGCCGTCCTGATAGATCGGATATTCAAGTTACGCCTTCTCTCAGTTCACCTTGGACGGGATATTACTTGTCTCCCTGTCCAAGCAGCGTCGTGGCATCCTGTCAGGGGAAGGAATGGGAGTTCCCAGGGAGTTCCCGGGAGTTCCCAGAGGGCGAAGTGGGAGGGAAGGGAGCAGTCTCTATGGCTGCTCCCGTTCCTCCCGCCGGACCCGCATTCCCCCACCCCTTTCTTGAACACGTGTCCAAACCTTGACGTGTGCACGTGTTCGCCGTGGCCATGGTGTCGGGCGCGAAGACGTGGACCAGTGATCACGACATGCCGCCACGTCGCGCGTGCGCCGGGATCAGGCGCAGCCCGTGCGCGTCATCGCCCGCGCGGACATGCGGCGGACGGCGACGCGCGCCGCCCGGTCGAGCAGGTCGAGCAGGTCGAGCGGGTCGAGCAGCGTCACGCGGTCGAGCTTGCGAAGGGAAGCGGCAGGACGGCCGCGGGGGCGGCGCCACGTGGTCGAGTAGGTCGAACCTTGGAAGGGAGGCGGCAGGACGGCCGCAGCGCCGCCCCTGCCTCCCTGCCACGGCGTCGTCAGTTCAAGTTGGGAGGTGTCGCGGGCGGCGGCAGGACGATGCCCGGCGGCCATGCTGGCGTTGCCG
>CAZHMM010000334.1:0-2649 GCA_964533585.1 uncultured Elioraea sp. | reverse complement strand
GCATCGGCGCCGAAATCCTCGCGCAGCCAGCGATAGAACGCCGAGAAGGCGTGCGTCGGCGCGAAGCCGCGCTCGAACAGCAGCCGCATCGGATCGCCCTCGTAGCCGAAGGCGGGCTGGATGCCGACGAACACATTGCCGAGGCGCACGCCGAGCACGAACAGCGACGCGCCGTCGGACTGCGCCCGGCCGGGGGCGGGTCCCCACTGCGCCTCGATCTCGGCGAGATGCGGCTCGCGGCGGACGTGATCGTCGCTCGGGATGCGCGCCGCGACATTGGCATGCGCGCCGTGGCGCGCGGCATTGCCTTCGCAGATCGCGCGCCTGAGCGCCTCGGCATCTGCAGGCAGATCGACCGCATAGCCGGCCTCGCGCATGGCGCTCAGCGTGTTCCAGGCGGAGGCGAACACGGAGAGATAGGCCGCGGTGCCGGTCGCGCCGGCATTGGGCGGGAAGTTGAACAGCACGAGTGCGACCTTGCGCTCGGCCCGGGCGGTGCGGCGCAGCGAGACCTGCTTCGCCACGCGTGCGGCGAGCGTGCGCGCGCGCTCGGGATGCGAGGCCATGTCGCGCCGAGCCTCGCCCTCGACCGCCCAGGAGCGGCCGCCGAAGGTCATCGGCCAGATCGCGCCGTCGAGTTCCGGCAGCGCGACCATCATGGTCGCCTCGACCGGGGTCAGGCCGCGCGGATCGGCCTGCCAGTGCTCGACCGTCTGGAACTCGAGCGGATGGGCGGCGATGTAGGGAACGTCGAGCCGGGCGAGCATCTGCTCGGCCGCGCGCGCGTCGTTGTAGGCGGGCCCGCCGACCAGCGAGAAACCGGTGAGCGAGACCAGCGCGTCGATCGCGGGCGCGCCGTCCTGCATGAAGAAGCGCTCGATCGCTGGCCGCGAGTCGAGACCCGAGGCGAAGGCCGGGATCACGCGAAGCCCCCTGGCTTCCAGCGCGGCGATCGCGCCGTCGTAATGCGCGGTGTTGCCGGCGAGCAGGTAGGAGCGCAGCAGCAGGAGGCCGACTGTCCCGGCGCTTCCCTGTGCCGGCAGGTCGGACGGGCGCTCGGTGATCCGCCCGCGCGCGGCCGGATGGTAGAGCCCCACCTCCGGATACTGCACGGGCGGCGCGACCTTCAGCGCGCCGGCGAGCCCGGTGCGCGGACCGGCCGCGTAGCGGCGCACCAGCATGCGCACCAGGTTGGCGATGTTCTCCTGCGAGCCGCCCAGCCAGTACTGCAGGGCCAGGAAGTAGGCGCGCACGTCCTGGGCGGTGCCGGGGATGAACCGCAGCATCTGCGGCAGCCGGCGCAGCATCTTCATCTGGCCCTGGCCGGACGAGCCGCTGCCGGAGGACTTGCCGCGCAGCCGCTTGAGCAAGGCGAGCGGCCCGCGCGCCTCGCCGCTCATCGTGAAGCGGCCGATGCGGGTCAGGCGCATCACCTCGCCGGCCGACATCATGCAGAGCATCGCGTCGCACTGCGCCCGCCGGGCCTCCAGCGCGGGCAGCACGGCGCGGATGTGATCGTCGAGGAACAGCATGGTCGCGACGATGATGTCGGCGCGGCCGATGTCGGCGATACAGGCCGCGAGTGCCGCCGGATCCGATCCCCACTCGTCGGCGGCGTGCACGGCGAGGTCGAGCCCCGGCAGCTCGCGGCGCAGCACCGCGCGCGCACCCATCGCCGCGCCGGTCAGGTGACTGTCCATCGTCACCACGACCACGCGGATGGGTGTCGCGTCAGCGGGCGTAATGCGCCTTGGCATCGTACAGCGTCTCGACGGTGATGGTGGAAAGCCCGCGTTCGGCGGCGTAGCGCTCGGTGTTGCGGCGCGCCTTGCCGCGCACGAAGAACGGCACCTTGCGAAGCTCGCGCTCGGCCTCGGCGGCCCAGCACGGTGCCTCGTCCAGGACAGGAGCCGCCGCCGCGACGGCCGGGGAGGAGGCGGCCGGTGCGGCGGCGGCAGTCGCGCCAAGGTGGGACGGCGCGGCATCGTCGTGGAACTCGAAGTCGTCGCGGAACATCGCCAGCAGATGCTCCTCGAGTCCCATCATCAGCGGATGGACCAGCGTGTCGAACAGCACGTTCGCGCCCTCGAACCCCATCACGGGCGAGAAGCGCGCGGGAAAGTCCTGCACATGCACCGGCGCCGAGATCACCGCACACGGGATGCCGTGCTTCTTGGCGATGTGGCGCTCCATCTGCGTCCCCAGCACGAGCTCGGGCTGGAGCGCGGCCACGGCGGCCTCGACCTCCAGGTAGTCGTCGGTGATCAGCGCCTCGACGCCGTGGCGCTCCGCTGCCGCGCGCACCTCGCGGGCAAGCTCGCGCGAGTAGGTGCCGAGGCCGACGACGCTGAAGCCCATCTCCTCGGCCGCGACCCGCGCGATGGCGATCGCGTGGGTCGCATCGCCGAACACGAACACCCGCTTGCCGGTGAGGTAGGTGCTGTCGACCGAGCGCGAGTACCACGGCAGGCGCGAGGCCTCGTGGTCGAGCACCGGGACGGGATCGACGCCGGCCAGCGCCGCCGCTTCGGCGATGAAGTCGCGCGTGGCGCCGACGCCGATCGGCACGGTCCTGGTCGCCCGCTGGCCGAATGCGCGCGCAAGCCAGGACGCCGCCGACCCCGCAATCTCGGGATACAGCACGACGTT
>CAZHMM010000333.1:0-2649 GCA_964533585.1 uncultured Elioraea sp. | reverse complement strand
AGATCATCGACGCCACCGGCTGGCAGTCGCACACCGTGCGCGGCTTCCTCGCCGGGTTGAAGCGCAAGGGCATCACCGTCGAGGTGGTCGAGCGGGTGCGCCAGGTCGGCCCCAACAAGGAGGGCGCGAAGGGCTCCTACTCCGTGTATCAGATCGTCTGACCGGATCCGGCTCGCCCACGCCGCCGCTCGCAGATCGCGGGCGGCGGCGATCTCGTCAGCGCACCAGCTGCCTTGCGCCGCGGCGCTCAGCCAACCCCACCCGACACTCCATTGACGTGCGGCGGAGGCGGGCCCCATCGCGGCCTGCCGCGATGGGAACCTGAGTCGCCGCCATGCCCGAGTTGACCGCGTCCACCCGTGAGGCGGCGCGCCGCATCGGCATCACCGAGACCGCGTTGCGCAAGGCGGCGAGTGCCGGGCGCATCGCCCGCGAGCCGGACGGCCAGTGGGACATCGACAAGACCCGCCGTCGCCTGGTCGAGACCGCCGATCCGACCCGCTCGCCGCTGGCGGGTAGCGCAACCGTGGACGGCACGCCGTTCGCGCGGCTGAAGGTCGCGCAGCTGGCGCTCAAGGTCGAGGCGCAGCGGCTTGCGCTGGACGAGAGCAAGCGCCGGCTGGTGGACGTCACCGAGGCCGACGCGACGATCGATGAGGTCGCCGGGGCGATGCGCGATGCGCTGCTGAACTGGCCCGCGCGCGTCGCCGGTGTGATCGCCGCCGAGCTCGGCGTCGATCCGCACCTGCTGCAGACCATCCTGCAGCAGCACGTCACTGATCTGCTGACGGAGGCCGCCGATCGCTTCGATCCCCCAGGCCTCGGAGATCGGAGCCCGCAGCCGTGAGCATGTGCGGCGGCGCATGGGCGCGATGCTGCGCCCGCCGCCGCAGCTCACGGTCTCGGCGTGGGCCGAACGGCACCGCATCCTCGGTTCGCGCGCCTCCTCGGAACCGGGGCCGTGGCGGACCAGCCGCACGCCGTATCTGCGCGCGATCATGGACGCGCTCTCGGCGGTGCATCCCGCCCGGCGCGTGGTGTTCATGAAGGGGGCGCAGACCGGCGGCACGGAGGGGGGAAACAACTGGCTGGGCTACATCCTGCACCACGTGCCCGCACCGGTGCTGGCGGTGCAGCCGACCGTCGAGCTGGCGAAGCGGTTCTCGCGCCAGCGCATCGATCCGCTGATCGAGGAGACGCCGGTGCTGAAGGAGCGGGTCGCCCCGGCGCGCGCCCGCGACAGCGGCAACACGCTGCTCTCCAAGGAGTTCCCCGGCGGCATCCTGGTGATGACCGGGGCGAACAGCGCCGTGGGCTTGCGCTCGATGACGGCGCGGTTCCTGTTCCTCGACGAGATCGACGCCTATCCGGGCGACGTCGAGGGCGAGGGCGACCCGATCGCGCTGGCCGAGGCGCGGGCACGCACCTTCGGCTGGCGGCGCAAGACCTTCCTGGTCTCGACCCCGACCATCACCGGGCTGTCGCGCATCGAGCGCGAGTACCTCGCCTCCGACCAGCGCCGCTTTTTCGTCCCCTGCCCGCAGTGCGGCACGATGCAGGTCCTGATCTTCGAGCGGCTGCGGTGGGAGAAGGGCAATCCGCGCTCGGTGGCCTACGCTTGCGAGACCTGCGACGGCGCGGTCGAGGAGCACCACAAGACGGCGATGCTCGCCGGCGGCGAGTGGCGCCCGACCGCGGTCGCGGAGGACCCGCACACGGTCGGCTTCCACATCTCCGCGCTCTACTCGCCGGTGGGCTGGCTGTCGTGGGAGCAGATCGCACGTGATTGGGAGGCCGCACAGGGCAAGCCCGAGGATCTGAAGACGTTCCGGAACACGGTGCTGGGCGAGACCTGGCAGGAGAGCGGTGACGCGCCGGACTGGCAGCGGCTCTATGAGCGGCGCGAGGATTGGCCGATCGGCATCGTGCCGGCCGGCGCGCTGTTCCTCACCGCCGGCGCGGACGTGCAGCGGGATCGGATCGAGGTCTCGATCTGGGCCTGGGGCCGTGGGCTGGAGAGCTGGTTCATCGACCACGTGGTGATCGATGGCGGGCCCGAGCATGCTGGGACGTGGGCGAGCCTGACCGCTCTGCTGGGCAGGACATGGCCGCATGCGACCGGCGCGCGGCTCGGCTTGGCGAAGCTCGCCATCGACATCGGCTACGAGGCGCCTGCGGTGTATGCCTGGGCGCGCCGGTCCGGGCATGCCCAGGTGGTGCCGGTGAAGGGCGTGGACGGGTTCAACCGGTCCGCGCCGATCGCCGGGCCGAGCTACGTCGATGTGACCGAGGGCGGGCGGAAGCTGCGCCGCGGCGCGCGGCTCTGGACCGTCGCGGTCGCCACCTTCAAGAGCGAGACCTACCGCTTCCTGCGACTGAGCCGGCCGACGGACGAGGAGCTTGCGGCCGGGACCGCGTATCCGGCCGGCTACGTCCACCTGCCGCGCGGCATGGAAGCGGAGTGGGTGAAGCAGCTGGTGGCGGAGCAGCTGGTGAGCGTGCGCACGAAGCGCGGCTTCGCTCGGCTCGAATGGCAGAAGCTGAGGGAGCGCAACGAGGTTCTGGACTGCCGGGTGTATGCGCGTGCCGCGGCGTGGATCGCCGGCGCGGATCGCTGGATCGAGGCGACCTGGCGCGATCTCGAGGCGC
>CAZHMM010000332.1:0-2691 GCA_964533585.1 uncultured Elioraea sp. | reverse complement strand
CGGCGGTGGCGCGGCTGATGCTGGCGATGGACGCCGAGCGCCAGGCGCTGGCGGCGGCGCTGGGCGTGCGCATCCCGACGGCGGAGGACTTCTTCCGCCGCTCCTATGCGCTGAGCGCGCCCGATCTCGCCGGGATGATGGCCGAGCTGCACGGCCGGCGCGGCGGCCCGGCCGGGCCGACCACACTGGAGACGCGCTACGTGCTGGAAGATGTGCCCTACGGGCTGGTGTTCTACCTGGCGCTCGCGCGCGACGCCGGCGTGGCGATGCCGGTAACCGAGGGCGCGGTGCGGCTCGCTTCGGCCGCCTGGGGCCGGGACCTCGCGGCGATGAACGATCTGCTGGGCGTGCTGGCGGAACGGGGCGGGCTCAGCCGACAGGCGCGCGTCGCCGCGCCAGGCCGCCTCACGTGATGACGCGGCGCTGGGCCTGATCCGCTTCCTCGAGATCGTGCACCGCGCCGATCGCGTCCGGATCGAACATCTGGCGGAGCAGGCAGGGGCGCAGCGCCCGCCCCTGGCTGCGCTGGGCCTCGGTCGCGGGAGGGGCGCCGGCGATGTGGGCCAGTTCGTGCACGATGGTCGCGGCGAGCGTCATCGCCGTCACCAACTCGTATTCCGCGATCGCGATCTCGGCATAGCGTGTGCTTGGCGTATCGGCGATCACCTGCGCCCCGGCGACGTGGAACGCGCCGCGTGTCGGTACCGGGCCCGAGCGCGACACCGGCCGCCAGAAGTAGAACACGATCCGCCAGCCGAGCAGGTCGCTCAGCGTGTACTGACGCTCCGGCGGGCGACCGGCGCTGCGCCCGAGCCCCCGGAAGTAGTTGTTGCAGGCCCGAGCGGTGGCCGAGCGTGTGACGATGTAGCGGCAGGCGTGCTCAAAGCGATCCGCGACATTGAACCCTGTCGCGGTCGTGTAGGTGGGAGCGAACGACGATGGGGTGACGGTCGCCGGAAAGCGCGCGACCTCGTAGGTGATGTTGTCGACGGTCTGGGTCAGTCGCACCGGCAGCCGGCCGGAGTCCGGGCCATGCAGGCCTGCGATGCTCCAGGTCCTCGGCATGGATTCGGCCAGCGACATCGCGTTGCCTCCACCATCAGGACACCCGCCCGTGCGGTTGCCTCAAGATGCGAAGATTGGCAGGGGTCGGCTCAACGCACCAGCCGTGTCATCGGCGTTGCGGTTGCGCCGTAGGAGTCCCTCGCGATCTCGGCAGCGGCCGTGGTGGGGGCGAAGCCGTGGCGCGCCCACAGCGCCGCGGTGCCGTGCACGGCGGTGAGGGCCAGCACCGGCAGCGCACGCTCGCGCGCCAGCGCATCGAGCAGCCCGAGCAAGGCCGGGATCAGGCCGCGGCCGCGCAGCGCGGGGCGGAGGGCGATGTCGTGCAGCCAGAGGCAGTCGGGCTCCGGCGGCAGGACGATGCGCGCAAGCCCGAGCGCCGGGACGGCGCCGAGCCGCCATGGATGGGCGATGGCGTAGCCTTCGACGGTCCTGTCGGGCCCGACCACGAAGCAGCCACGCGGAAATGCGGCGAGCCGGTCGGCGAACACGGCCTCGCCCTCGGGCGGCAGCGGGTTGTGGCTGTCGCGTTCGATCGCCGCGACGGCGGCGAGATCGGCGGCGGCCATGGGGCGCCAAGTGTCGGTCACGCGACGGATGGTGGCTGATGCAGGGGGGTGTGGGGGGAGGAGCGTCCTCCCCCCACTACGTCCCGTGCGGATTCTCGACCTTCGGCCAATACGGCGTCGGAAGCTTCGTGAAGGGCAGCCCGGCGAAATCGTGGTCCATGGCTCCCGGCGCACCGACATAGCGCACGTCGGAGGCGATGGGTGCGAACCCGGCATAGAAGTGCTGCGACGACTTCACCACGACCAGCTTGAGATCGGCGAGCGTGAGCCCCAGCCCTTCGAACCCGTCGGGATGGAAGCCCTGTTGGCGGTTGGTGATCAGCAGCAGGTGGATGCCGTCGGCCTCGACCCAGGCGGAGGGGCCGAACGAAGCGCGGCTGCCCGAGAGTCCCGATTGCTCATGGTCATCGGCGACGGCGCGCACGACGACATCGAGATCGGCGGGCGGGCCCGACATGGTGCCGCACTTGCCGCCCACCCGCAGCCGCATCCGTGCGCCGGGGCCGGCCTCGCGGCAGAACGACACCGCGACCGGGTCCCACACCGGCCCGATGGCGGCGCCTTTCGCGCTGTGGGCGAGCAGCCGGTGGATGAGGAAGGTGCTGTCGGAGGGCGCGCCGCCGCCGGCGTTGTCGGTGACGTCGGCGATCACGACGGGCTTGCCGTGGTCGGCGGCGAGCGCTGCGGTGATCACCGCATCGGCATCCTCGAGCTTGGGGTGCGTCTGCTCGCGCATCGCCCACAGCCGGGCGCCGAAATCCTGCGCAAGGCGCGCGGCCTTCGCCGCGTCATTGTCGGCGATCACCACCATCTTGGCGCCGACATCGGCCACGTCGGCCCAGGGGAAGCCGTGGCCGAACGAGACCGACAGGATGCCGTCCTTGCCTTCCGCCGCGGTCATGTCGGCGACGAAGGACTTCATCGGCTCGACGGGCGTGCGCCACATCGAGATCATGCGCAGGTCGTGATAGGCGATGCGCGGGCGGATCTCGCGTTTCGCCGTGCGCAGCGCGAGGTCGTAGAGGTCGTGCGCGCGGTCGGCGATGTCGGTGTGCGGATA
>CAZHMM010000331.1:0-2696 GCA_964533585.1 uncultured Elioraea sp. | reverse complement strand
CCGGGCGGGCGAGCGCGGCGGCGGTGAGCGCGCCGAGCGCGCGGCGTGTGAGCATTGGTGCTTCCCCCATGGTCGGATTTCCGGCGCGGGCCGGAACGGATCGCTCCCGGTCTATCGCGCCAGGCTCTGATAGGCGGCAAGCCCCGCCATCAGCACGATCGTGCTCGAGGGCGCATCGAGCGGCACGATCTGCACCGGGCGGGCGAGCCCTTGCAGGATCGGGCCGATCACGGTCGCCGAGGAGAGCCGCGGCAGCGCCTTGGTCAGAATGTGCGCCGCATGCAGCCCGGGCATCACCAGCACGTTCGCCGGTCCCGTCAACCGGCAGAACGGATAGAGGCCCTGCAGCGCGGGATCGAGCGCGACATCGGCGGCCATCTCGCCGTCATACTCGAAGTCCTGCCCACGCTGATCGAGCAGCGCGACCGCCTCGCGGATGCTCTCCGGGATCGAGCCCTTCGGATCGCCGAAGGTGGAGAAGGAGAGGAAGGCGACGCGGGGCTCGCGGCCCATGCGGCGCGCCGTCGCGGCGGTCGCCTTGGCGATCGCGGCGAGTTCGGATGCCTCGGGCCGCTCATGGATCGCGGTATCGGCGACCAGCACCGTGCCCTGGCTGGTCAGCAGCAGCGAGACGCCGAACAGCAGATGCCCAGGCGCCGGATCGATCGCCAGCCGCACCCCGTCCAGGCTGACGGCATAGGAGCGCGACAGCCCCGTGACCATCGCATCCGCATCGCCGCAGGCCACCATGCAGGCGGCGAAGACGTTGCGGTCCTGGTTCACCAGGCGTTGGCAGTCGCGGAACAGGAAGCCGCGGCGCTGCTGCCTGCCGTAGAGGTACTCGGCATATTTGCGGTTGGCGCCGGAGAGCCGGGCGTTGTGCACCTCGATCCCGTCCGAGCCATCGATGCCGAGGCTGCGCAGCGTCTCAAGCACGCGCTCCTCGCGGCCGATCAGCACCGGTGTGCCGTAGCCCGCGTTGCGGTAGGCCATCGCGGCGCGGATGGTCTTCTCCTCCTCGCCCTCGGCGAACACGACGCGACGCGGATTGGCGCGCACCGCCTCCAGGATGGCATCGAGCGCCGCGCCCGTGGGGTCGAGCTTGGCGCTGAGGTCGCGCGCATAGCGGCGCAGATCGCTGATCGGCTTGCGCGCGACCCCGCTGTCCATCGCCGCCTTCGCCACGGCCGGCGGCACGCGGCTGATCAGGCGCGGATCGAAGGGCAGCGGCAGGATGTAGTCGGGGCCGTATTTCAGCCGCTTGCCGCCGGCAGCGGAGGCGGCGTCGAGCTCATCCGGCACGTCCTCACGCGCAAGGGCCGCGAGCGCCTCGGCGGCGGCGATCTTCATCGGCTCGTTGATGGTGGAGGCGCGCACGTCGAGCGCGCCGCGGAAGATGTAGGGAAAGCCGAGCACATTGTTGACCTGGTTGGGATAGTCGGACCGGCCGGTCGCGACGATCGCGTCGGCGCGCGCCTCGCGCGCCTCCTCCGGGGTGATCTCCGGGTCGGGGTTGGCCATGGCGAAGATGATCGGGCTCTTGCCCATCGAGCGGACCATCGCCTTGGTCACCGCGCCGGCCTGGGAGAGGCCGAAGAACGCATCCGCCCCCTCCAGCGCCTCGGCGAGCGTGCGCGCCTTGGTGTCGGCCGCATGCCCCGACTTCCACTGGTTCATCCCCTCGCTGCGGCCCTTGTAGATCACCCCCTTGGTGTCGCAGAGCAGCACGCTGTTGGGGCGCATGCCCATCGCCTTGAGCAACTCCGCGCAGGCGATGCCGGCCGAGCCCGCGCCGTTGATCACCAGCGTCATCTCGGCGAGCGAGCGGCCGGTCAGATGCGCGGCGTTGATCAGCCCGGCGGCCGCGACGATCGCGGTGCCGTGCTGGTCGTCGTGGAACACCGGGATGTCCATCAGCTCGCGCAGGCGCTGCTCGATGATGAAGCACTCGGGCGCCTTGATGTCCTCGAGGTTGATGCCGCCGAAGGAGGGGCCGAGATAGCGCACGGCGTTGACGAAGGCGTCCACGTCCTCGGTGTCGATGCAGAGATCGATCGAATCGACATCGGCGAAGCGCTTGAACAGCACCGCCTTGCCTTCCATCACCGGCTTGCCGGCGAGCGCGCCGAGATTGCCCAGGCCCAGCACCGCGGTGCCGTTCGAGATCACCGCCACCATGTTGCCCTTGGCGGTGTAGTCATAGGCGAGCGACGGGTTCTTCGCGATGTGCTGGCAGGGCACGGCCACGCCGGGCGAGTAGGCAAGCGAGAGGTCGCGCGCGGTGGTCAGCGGCTTGGTCAGCCGGATCTCCAGCTTGCCCGGCCGTCCCATGGCGTGCAGTTGCAGCGCCTCCTCGGCCGTGACCTTGGCCGAGCGGCCGCCCTCCATGCTGCCTTCCATCGCTTCCTCCGCGTTCGGGCGGGGATTATGGACGCGGCTTCGGGGTCCGCGCCAGCCGGGCGATCGCACGGGCATGCGGGGCGGCGGCCGCCTCGGCCGCGCGCTGGAGCGATCGGTAGGCCGCCAGCACGGCCTCGCCCTCCGCGGTCAGCCGCGCCCCGCCGGCGCCCTTGCCGCCGCGCGCAGACAGCACCAGCGGCTCGCGGAAGCAGGCATTCATCGTTTCGACCAGCAGCCAGGCGCGCTTGTAGCTCATGCCGAGGCGCCGGGCGGCCGCCGCGATCGAGCCGGTCTCG
>CAZHMM010000330.1:0-2705 GCA_964533585.1 uncultured Elioraea sp. | reverse complement strand
ACCGCGCGCGCCTTGTCGAAGGTGGTGTTCTCGCGGATCGGCGTGGGCTTGCCGCTGCGCGCCCAGCGCAGGGCGAAGGCGCGGAGCTCATCGTCCGAGAGCGTCGTCGCCACCAGATCGTTGAGCAGCGCGGTGAGCGCCTCCGGCGGCGCCTCCTCGTCCTCACCGCCGGTCACCTGCGCGGCGGCCTCGCGGGCGAACTCGATCGCGTCGAGGAGAGCGGCCGCCTCCTCCCGCGAATAGTCGTGCAGGTCGCGGCACGGCGGGGCGGGAACGACGCGCAGCGCCATCAGCGCCTCGACCTGCTCGTCGGTCGCGGTGCCGGGCCGGCCGGTGCGTGGCATCTCGGGCCACGACTGCTCGATCTCGGGCTCCGGTTCCGGCCCCGGAGCAGGAACCGGGGACGGCGCGGCGGCGGCGCGGCGACGGAACCAGCGCCACGGCATGAGCAGCATCAGCGTGACCGCACCGAGCCAGCGGATCAGGCCCCAGATCGCTCCGACGATCGCGCGGATCACACCCATCGATGCCGCATCACTGCCCAGGACTCGCCTGGCCCGGAAAACCGAACCGCGGTCCCGGGCCAGCCCGAACCGCGGTTTTCCTCAACGCTTGGGGGTGGCAAGCCACCCCGGGCAGGGTTCAGAACCCCTCACGCTCCAGCCGCTTGCGCTCCAGCTTACGGGCGCGCCGGACAGCCTCGGCCTCCTCGCGCGCGCGGCGCTCGGACGGCTTCTCGTAGTGGCGGCGGAGCTTCATCTCGCGGAAGATGCCCTCACGCTGCATCTTCTTCTTCAGCGCCTTCAGCGCCTGATCGACGTTGTTGTCACGAACCAGAACCTGCACGTGCAGACACCCTCCATCATCGCTCATGCCCTTCCCGGGAGCGGGATCACCTGCGGGCACAAAAACAGGCCCGAGCCGGGGACCGGCTCGGGGGCAATCCGGATAGCACACGCCGATCCGACGCGAAAGGCCGAAGCCAGTGCTTTGCGGGCCGCTCGATCGGGCCTATCTCTCGGGAAATCGCGTCGGACCTCCGCATGGCCATCCTGAAGATCGCCCGCATGGGCCACCCCGTGCTGTTGACCCGGGCCTCGCCGGTCGAAGACCCGGCCGCGCCCGAACTCTGTCGCCTGGTCGCGGACATGGTGGAGACGCTGCTCGACGCCGACGGGGCGGGGCTTGCGGCACCGCAGGTGCACGTGCCGCTGCGGCTGTTCATCTTCCGCTGCCGGCCCGAGCGGCTGACCGACGCGCCTGAGGACGTACCGACCGGGCCGGGCGTGCAGGTGCTGATCAACCCGGAGGTGGAGCCGGCCGGCGAGGAGGTGGACGTCGCCTGGGAGGGCTGCCTCTCGATCCCGGGGCTCCGCGGCGCGGTGCCCCGGCCGGCGCGGGTGCGCTATCGCGGGCTTGATTTGGATGGCAACCGGATCGAGCGGACCGTCGCAGGGTTCCACGCACGGGTGGTGCAGCACGAGTTCGACCATCTCGACGGCATCCTCTACCCGATGCGGATGGACGATTTCGCCCTGTTCGGGTTCACCGAGGAGATCGCGCGCGCGGCCCATGCCGCGGCACAGGCGCCGAAGGCGGGCGGGCGCGACGGCTGAGGCGGGGGAGCGGGCGATGGGGACGATCGAGCGCAGCGAGGAGCGCGACTTGGCGGTCGAGGCGGCGCTGCCGCACGTGCCGCTGGACGGCTGGACGACCAAGGCGCTGCGGGCGGGGCTTGCCGATGCCGGCTTCGAGCCGGCGGACCTCGCGCTGCTGTTCCCCGGCGGCACGGTCGAGGCGATCGAGGTCTGGTGCGACCTCGCAGATCGGCGCATGGCGGCGGAGCTCGGCCAGCTCGACCTCGCCGCGATGCGGATCCGCGACCGCGTGACGGCGGCGATCCGCATCCGGCTCGAGCAGAACGCGGGACGCAAGGAAGCGGTGGCGCGCGCGACCGCGCTGCTCGCCCTGCCGCAGAACGCCGTGGCCGCCGCGCGCATCACAGCCCGCACGGTGGATGCCATCTGGGTGGCGATCGGCGACCGCTCGGCCGATCTCTCCCGGTACACCAAGCGCGCCAGCCTGGCGGCGATCTACTCCGCGACCATCCTCTATTGGCTGCGCGACGAGAGCCTGGAGGCCGAGGCGACGCTGCGTTTCCTCGATCGCCGGATTGAGGCGTTGATGCTGATCCCCAAGGTGCAGCGTCGGCTCACCGATCTCGCCGCGCGCCTGCCGGACCCGTTCGGCCTGCTCGGCCGGCTGCGCCGCGCCTGAGGAACCGGCCGCCGGCCTCCACGTTCAGCCGTCACCGGGATGGCGACGGAGAGAGGCGATGCGCGGAGTGTTGCTGTGGCTGGTGGGCGTGCCCCTGCCGGTGATCCTGCTGCTCTATCTGCTGGGCATCCTGTAGGAGGCGGCGCGGCTGCTTGCCATTCTGCCGCCACACCTCCAGGTAGTCTTGCGAACAGTCGATTCGAATCGGAGACCCCGAATGCCTCGGATGGCCATCCTGGCGATCGCCGCACTGACCGTCGCGGCCTGCGGCAACACGACCGGCGACCGCGCGCTGTCCGGCGCCGCGATCGGTGCGGGCACCGGGCTCGCGGTCGGCGCGGTCACCGGCGCGACCTTGCTGCAGGGCGCGGTGGTCGGTGGCGCGCTCGGCGCTGCGGCCGGCGCACTCACCGACAACCGGCAGATCA
>CAZHMM010000329.1:0-2716 GCA_964533585.1 uncultured Elioraea sp. | reverse complement strand
GAAGTGCTGGCCCTCGTCGGCGAAGTAGAGGCCGAGCATCTCGCTCTCGGCGCCCATGCCGGCGAGCTCGCTCTCGATCTCCACGCGGCCGGCGTCGCCACCGAGGCTCACCGTGAGCGACTCGAGCCGGGCGTCACGGCCGACGTCGGCGCGCTGCTTGTGCAGGTGCACGACGTTGCGGCTCCAGTTCTGCAGGCTGACGTAGCGCAGCTTGGCGCCGTCCTTGAGGACGATCTCGGTGGCGGCGTCGTAGAACAACCGCTCGTCGAAGGGGTCGGAGGTGTACTCGTCGAGGTACGTGAGCTTGGCGTTCACGTCCACCACGACCAGCGTGCGGCCGGCGCCGATGCCGCCACGGTCGGCGGTGGTGAAGGCGCCGAGCGGCAGTTCGACCTCGACGTTCTTGGGAACGTAAACGAACGTGCCGTTCTCCCACAGCGCCGAGTTGAGCGCGGTGTACTTCGTCTGGGTGGCGTTCACCGCCGAGTACAGGTGCTCGCGCACCAACGCTTCGTGATCGCGAAGCGCGGTGCGCAGGTCGGTGAAGATGACGCCTTGCTCGCGGATCTTCGCTTCGTGAAGCACGACCTGGCTGCCCTTGTGCACCAGCATGCCTTCGGCGTCCGAGTCGGCCATGCGCATGCGGATGCGGTCCGAGATGGACGTGTCCTTCGGCGCGCCGGCCAGTTCGAGTCCGTCGAGTCGGAAGCGCTTCAGCTGCGTGTAGCGCCACGCTTCGTCACGCCCGGTGGGGAACGGCGTGGCCTCGTACGTGCGCAGCGCCGCGCGGCGCTCGTCGGCCAGCCATGCCGGTTCCTGGTAGCGCTCCACGATGGCCTCGACGGCGGCCTCGTTGACGTGGGGGTTGTCGGTAAGCGTCGCCACCTCAGCCGACGCTCCCTTCCATCTCGAGCTCGATCAGGCGGTTGAGCTCGACGGCGTACTCGAGCGGAAGCTCCTTGGCGACCGGGTCGAGGAAACCGCGCACGATCAGCGCCATGGCCTCGTCCTCGGCCAAGCCGCGGGTCATGAGGTAGAAGATCTGCTCGTCGTCGAGCTTGCTGACGGTCGCTTCGTGACCGACGTGCGCCGTCTTCTCTTCGATCTCGATGTACGGGTAGGTGTCGGTGCGCGCCTCGTCGTCGAGCAGCAGGGCGTCGCACTCGACGTTCGAGCGCGCGAACTCGGCGCCCTCGTGGATCTGCACCAGGCCGCGGTAGCTCGAGCGGCCGGTGCCCTTCGAGATCGACTTGCTGACCACGCTGCTTGTGGTGTGGGGCGCGGCGTGGACCACTTTCGCGCCGGCGTCCTGGTGCTGGCCGTCGGTGGCGAAGGCGATCGACAGCACTTCACCGTGCGCGCCCTCACCAACCAGGTAGCAGCTCGGGTACTTCATGGTGACCTTCGAACCGAGGTTGCCGTCGAGCCAGCCCATCGACGCGTTGCGGTGCACGATGGCGCGCTGCGTGACGAGGTTGTAGACGTTGTGCGACCAGTTCTGGATGGTCGAGTAGCGAACGTTGCTGCCTTCCTGCGCGATGATCTCGATGACGCCTGAGTGGAACGAGTGCGAGGTGTAGGCAGGCGCGGTGCAGCCTTCGATGTAGTGGAACTTCGAGCCGGGCGCGCCGATGATGAGCGTGCGCTCGAACTGCCCGATGTTCTCGGCGTTCAACAGGAAGTACGCCTGGAGCGGCACCCCCACCTCGACGCCCTCGGGCACGTACACGAACGACCCGCCCGACCACACGGCCGAGTTCACGGCCGCGAAGTAGTTGTCCTCCGGCGGCACGACGGTGGAGAAGTACTCCTTGAAGATCTCCGGGTGCTCCTTGAGGCCGGTGTCGGTGTCGAGGAAGATGACGCCGAGCTTCTCCCACTCCTCCTTGAGCTTGTGGTAGACCATCTCGGACTCGAACTGGGCGCCGACGCCGGCCAGGGCGCGCCGCTCGGCCTCTGGCACGCCGAGGCGCTCGTACGTCCGCTTCAGGTCCTCGGGGATGTCGTCCCAGGAGTCGACGGTCCCCTGCTTCTCGTTCGGACGGACGTAGAAGTAGATGTCGTCGAAGTCGAGGCCGCTGAGGTCGGGGCCCCACTTGGGGCGGCCCTTCTTCTCGGCGATCTCCAGGGCGCGGAGGCGGAACTTCAGCATCCACTCCGGCTCGTTCTTGAAGTAGCTGATCCGCTCGACGACTTCCTTGCTCAGGCCCTTGCCGGACTTGTAGAAGTAGTTCTCGGCCAGCCTGAAGTCGTACTGCTTGGTGTGCTCCATCCCCTCGAGCTTCTCGGCGTCGGGGTGCACCTCTCTGAGGTCGGACATCAGCGTCTCCTAAGCTCGGGCATCAGGCGCCCGCGGTCCCCGCGCCGGCGGCCGTGGCTCCGGCAGATCCCTGAGTGGTCGAGCGGACCCACTCGTAGCCCTTCTGATCGAGCTCGATGGCGAGCTCCTTCGGTCCGGAGGTGATCACGCGGCCGCCCTCCATGACGTGGACGCGGTCGGGCACGATGTAGTTGAGCAGCCGCTGGTAGTGGGTGATGACGAGAGCGCCGAAGTCGGGGCCGCGGGCGGCGTTGACGCCCTGCGAGACGACCTTGAGCGCGTCGACATCGAGGCCGGAGTCGGTCTCGTCGAGAATCGCGTAGCGCGGCTCGAGCACCAGGAGCTGGAGGATCTCGGAGCGCTTCTTCTCGCCGCCCGAGAAGCCCTCGTGCAGGT
>CAZHMM010000328.1:0-2720 GCA_964533585.1 uncultured Elioraea sp. | reverse complement strand
GCGCGGCATGAGCGGCGAGACGATGCTGGAGGTGCGGGGCGTCTCGGCCGGCTACGGCACGTTCCGCGCGCTGTTCGACGTCAGCCTTGAGGTGAAGGCCGGCGAGGCAGTGGCCGTGATCGGCCCGAACGGCGCGGGCAAGACGACGCTGCTCCGCGTGATCTCCAAGCTGATCGCGGCGAGCGCGGGCGAGATCCGCATGGAGGGCACCTCGCTCGCGACGGTGCCGCCCGACCAGGTGGTCGGGCTCGGCATCGCGCATGTGCCGGAGAACCGGCGGCTGTTCCCGCGCCTGACGGTCGAGGAGAACCTGCGCATGGGCGCCTTCGCGCCGTCGGCGCGGGCGCGCTTCCGCGAGCGGCTCGAGTTCGTCTACGAGCTGTTCCCGCGCATGCGCGAGCGCCGCGGCCAGCTCGCCGGCACGATGTCGGGCGGCGAGCAGCAGATGTGCGCGATCGGCCGGGCGCTGATGAGCGGGCCGAAACTGCTGCTGATGGACGAGCCCTCGGCCGGACTCGCGCCGGTGATCGTGCAGCAGGTGTTCAAGCTGGTCGAGCGCATCCGCGCCGAGGGATACACGGTGCTGATCGTCGAGCAGAACGTGCAGCAGGTGCTGCGGGTGGTCGATCGGGCCTATCTGCTCGAGGTCGGCACCATCCGGCTATCGGGACGCTCGGAGGAGCTGCTCGCCTCCGACGAGATCCGCCAATCCTATCTCGGACTCTGAGCCGGCGAGGAGGGCCCGCGTGTTCGACATCTTCCTGCTCGAGGCGGTGATCAACGGCGTGCTGCTGGGCGGCGTGCTGGCGTTGCTGGCACTCGGCCTCAACCTGGTGTTCGGCGTGATCGACGTGGTGTGGATCTGCTACGCCGAGCTGGTGATGGTCGGCATGTACACGATCTGGTGGCTGTTCGTGCATTACGGCGTGCCGTTACCCATCGCCATCGCCGTCGCGATCGCGCTGGTATCCGCCTGCGGCGTGGCCCTGCACCAGCTGGTGATCCGGCCGGTGCTTGGCACGCCGCCGATCAACCAGCTGCTCGTCACCGGCGGCGTGCTGTTCTTCCTGCAGGCGGCCGCGACGCTCGCCTTCGGGGTCGAGTTCCGCAATCTCGGCCTGCGCATGCCGATCGTCGAGGTGAGCGAGATGTTCTTCAGCTTCGCGCGCATCCTCGCCTTCGCCACCGCGCTTGCCGGCGTGCTGGTGCTGTGGCTGTTCCTGACGCGCACCTATATCGGCACGGCGATCCGCGCGATCAGCCAGGACCGCGAGATCATGCCGCTGATGGGCGTCAACCCGCGCAAGATCTACCTGACCACCTCGGCGATCGGCGGCGGCATGGCGGGCGTGGCGGCGTCGCTGCTCGCGCTGCAATACGACGTGCACCCGGCGATCGGCCTCTCCTTCGGGCCGATCACCTTCATGATCTGCGTGCTCGGCGGCCTCGGCAACATGGCGGGCGGCTTCATCGCCGCCTTCGTGTTCGCGCAGTTCATCTCGGTCGGCGGGTTCTACTTCCAGATCGAGTGGGGCTACGTGCTCGCCTTCGTCTTCTTCATCGTCATGATGTTCGTCAAGCCGCAGGGGCTGTTCAGCCGATGAGCGAGGCCCGCGCGATGCCGCCGCTCGTGCCGCTGCTCGGCATCGCCGCGCTCGCGGCCGTGCCCTTCGCCGGCCTCGGCAACTACCACCTGCACCTGCTGATCAACATCCTGATCTGGGGCTTCATCTACACCGCCTGGTCGGTCATGGGCCGGTTCGGCATGGTCTCGCTCGGCCACGGCGCGTTCCTCGGCGTCGGCGCCTATGTCGCGACGCTGCTCTGGAACACGGCCGGGCTGACGCCCTGGCTCGGCATCCCGATCGCACTCGTGGTCGCGATGATCCTCGCGCTGGTGATCGGCTATCCCTGCTTCCGCTTCCGCATCGTCGGCCACTATTTCGCGCTCGTCACGCTGGCGCTGGGCGAGGTGGTGCGGCTGACCATCGTCGCGCTGCGCGAGCACACCGGCGGCTCGCTCGGCATGACGGTCGAGGGCGTGCCGGGCGGCACCTCGCTGATCGCGCTGCAGTTCGGCGAGCGCAGCACGTTCTTCTACGTCGCGCTGCTGGTCTGGCTGTTCGGGCTCTGGGTGTGGCGGATCGTCGACCGCTCGATGCTGCGCTACGCGCTGGAGGCCGCCTCGGAGGACGAGGATGCCTCCGCCTCGGTCGGCGTGAACGTGACGCGCGCCAAGCTCGCCATCACCATGCTGAGCGCGGCGATGACCGCGCTCGGCGGCGCGCTCTACGCGCAGTACCAGCTCTACATCAATCCGGAGACGGTTTCGGGCATCGGCATCTCGCTGCAGATCGTCTTCGCGGTGATCGCGGGCGGGATGTATGTGCAGCTCGGCCCGACGGTGGGCGCGGTGATCACGCTGCTGCTGGCCGAGACGCTGCGCGTCACGCTCGGCCACGACGTGCACGGGCTCGACGGCACGATCTACGGGCTGCTGCTGGTGCTGTTCATCATCTACATGCCGCAGGGCATCAGCGGGTACGCGGTCGCGGCGTGGAAGCGCCGGCGCACGGGGCCGCCGCCGCAGGCCCCGACGCCCCGCGCCGTGGCGGCACGGTAGCCCTCGCCGGAGCCGGATCGGCGGCTGGCGCGGCGCGTGCCGAGGGCGCGTCGCTGTGTGTGCCTGGCGTGCGCGCGACCGGTGGGCCGGGCAGGAC
>CAZHMM010000327.1:0-2724 GCA_964533585.1 uncultured Elioraea sp. | reverse complement strand
ACGGGAAGCGGACATAGATCCCCTTGTCGAAGCTGCCCTCGCCGAAATCGTTGAAGCGGGCGGTGGTGAGGGTGGCGAAGCCGCCGATCTCGATGCCGGAGTCGAAGCGCCGGCCGAGCTCGATCGTCGCCCCCCAGTCGCGCGCGAGATACCGCCCCGCGCGCAGCACCGCGTAGAGATCGCGATAGGGCAGGTCCCAGTAGAGCGAGAGATGCCCGGTCCAGGTCTCGTAGTTGCGGAAGCCGAAGCCCTGGTCGAACGCACGCTGCTTCACCCAGGCGAGATCGGCACCCACGGCGACGTTGCGATCGAACGGCCGCCAGAGCAGTTCGCCCTGCGCGCCGCCATACATCATCTCCAGATAGCCGGCGGTGACGCGCGCGAACACGTCGCGACCGGCCGTCCAGATCCGTTCCGCGGTCAGGCTGATCAGCGGCGTGCGGCTGGCCTCCAGGTACTGGCCGATGCCGGTGCGCACATTGGGCAGCCGCGTGTCCGGCGGCACCGCCTGGCCGCGCAGATTGCCGAACAGATCGAGCCCGACCTCGCCGCCGAGCGTGAACCCCGCGCCGAGCGCGACGCGCCCGCCCGCCACCGCCAGCGCCTCGCCCTGCAACGGCCGGTCCGGGTCCATCAGTGACAGGATCACGCGCGGCTCCAGCGTCCAGGAGAGGCGCGGGAACGCACCCGGCACCGCCTCGCCGGGATCGGGCGGCGGCAGCGGCAGCGCCGGCCGGAGATCGGCGGTGATCGCGATCTCCTCGGGGCTGGAGAGCCCGATCACGGCCTTCTCCACCTCGCCGCGCAGCACCGCGACGCGCGCGACCTCGCTGCCCTGCGGCGCGAGCGAGACGACCACCCAGTCGATCCCCGGCGGTGCGTGCTCGGCGGCGAGCCGTGCGGCGCGTCCGGCGGTCGCGCCGAGGGTGCGGAACCGGCTCGCGGCGAGAACGATCCGCACTTCCGCTCTGCTGACCGCGAGCCGCATCGGCGGCATCCCGTCCGCGCGCAGCCGCGCGATCAGCGCCGCCTGCCAGTCGGCGGCGAGGTCGGGGCGCGGGGCGGGCGGCAGAGGCGGCGGGGCGAGCACGCGCGGCGGATCGGCCGGGTCCATCCAGAGGCTCGCGCGCAGGACGAGGTCGCTGCCGTGCACGAAGGCCGCGCCGAACTCGACGCCGCGCACGGGCTGCCAGGCAAGGCCGAGATTGACCCTGCTGCGCGCGCGGCCGCGGCCGTCCCGCCGCTCGTCGCGGAGCGCGTCGCCGCTCAGCTCGACCAGCGCCGTCAGTCCGGGGATCGGCGTCCGCCAGGCGACGCCGCCGAACAGCGCGACTTCACTGCCACGGAACCAGGCGCGCGCCAGCGGCACGCCGCCCTGGCCGACCGACAGGCGGCGGTCGCAGAACCGATCCGCGGCCTCGCAGAGCGGGTTGCGCACATCCCGCCCGCTGCCGAGCCGGCCCCAACCGACGCCGAGCGAGAAATCGAGGTCGTACCAGCGCTTGCTCGCGACCACGTACTCGCCCGAGTAGATGCCGGTGCCGAGCAGGTCCTGCAACCCGACCGCGATCGCCGGGCGCCAGTCGTTCTCCTCGAACAGACGCAGCTTCAGATCGAACGAGCGGTCGGTGGTGATGCCGCGCCCGGTGGTGGCGTTCAGCCGTTCGCTGAAGCGGAACGTCGCTTCCAGCCAGGCGAGCGCCTGGAAGTTGACCGTGTAGTTGCGCCGCTGCCGGCGGATCGCGACGGCGGCCTCGATCGCGCCATCGGGGCGGAAGCGCGCGTCGCGCGTCTCGATCAGCCCCATCCCGCCCCAGCTCGTCGCCGTCTGCGCGCAGGCCGCGTCCGGGGCGAGCAGGAACACGAGCGCCGCGGCGGCCCGTCTCAGCATCGCCCCAGCCGCGCGACTCGATCCGGCATCGGATCGCAACTATGCCGGGCCGCTCGACCTTCGGCGACCCGTCAGCGTCAGTAATCGATGCCCCAGGACAACCCGACGCGGCCCTCGCCCTCGCCGCCGACATCCGCCTCCACCTGCACGTTCGGCAGCACCTCGATCTGCACCGTGGCGCGGGTGCCGCCGTCGGCGGCGCGGCGCGCGCCGAGATACACCCCGTTGGCGAGGTAGCGGCCAGCCTCGACCGTCGGCCCGCCGGTCGCCTGGTCGGTGCCGACGGTCAGCCGGTCGAGCCCCAGCCGCCGCCGCACCCGGTCGAGAATCCCCGACCCCGACGGGCCGATGCCGGCGAATTCGGCCGCCGCCTGGGCAACCTGGATCAGCTGCGCCGGCGTCAGCGTGGCCTGGCTGCGGCCGAACAGCAGCCGTGCCAGCACCTCGTCCTGCGCCACCTCGGGATCGGAGCCGAGCGTGATGCTGGGCGCGGTCACGGTGCCGCCGACGCGCACCAGCGCGGTGATGTCGCCCGCCGTGGTCGCCGCCTCGAAGTCGAGCACGGGATCGATGCCGGTCGCGCCGTCGAAGTCGAGCGCGCCGCGGCGGAAGGCGATGGTCTGGGAGAAGATCGCGATCTGGCCTCGGCGCAGCGCGAAGCCGCCGGTGATGTCGGGCGCGGCCGCGGTGCCGCCGAGCTGCACCGTCCCGCCGAGCTCGGCCTCGATGCCGCGGCCGTGCACGAGCACCGCGCGCGGCGCGGCAACGGCGATGTCGAGCGCGACCGGCGACGCGGCCTCAGGTGTCGGCGGCGGCGCCTCGCCGGCGAGGCG
>CAZHMM010000326.1:0-2732 GCA_964533585.1 uncultured Elioraea sp. | reverse complement strand
CCGGGCGCTTTCTTTTGCGCCCGCGCCTGGCCGGCTGTCCGCCGCGGCGGACAGCCGGCCGGCCGCCGCACGCACGCCCTGGTGACCGCGCGGCCACGCAATCCCCGGTAGCAAGACCGCCCCAGACTCCGGCGTTCGGCCGGCCAGCGCGGCCCGAGGCACGCAGACGTGAAGCCCGCGCCGACCGCCCTGCCCCGCGGTCAGGCGGGAAAGGCGACCTCGATCGCCGTGCCCTGCGCGGTCGCGCCGAATCGGACGGTGCCGCCGAGCTGGCGCGCCATCGACTGCATCACCCGCATCCCCAGGCTGGCCTGGCCCGCCGGGTCGAACGTCTCCGCCAGGCCCGGCCCGTCATCGGCGACCCGCAGCAGCCAGCCGCCCTCGGCCGCGCGCAGCGTCACCTCCAGCAGGCCGCCCTCGCGCTCCGCGAAGGCGTGCTTGATCGCGTTCAGCGTCGCCTCGGCCGCCAGCATCGCGAGCGCGGTCAGCCGCGCGAGCCCCAGCACCGCCGGCGCGATCTCCACCGTCACCGCGACATCGTCGCGCCCGGCCGAGCGCAGCAGGTCGCGCACCAGCTCGTCGATCATCGCCCCGGCCGGGCGGCGGCCGAGTTCCGGGTCATAGAGCCGCCGGTGGATGCGCGACGCGGCCGACATCCGCGCGACCGCGTCCCGCAGCGCCTCCTGCGCCTCCTCCGGCGTGGCGATCCGCGCGGCCTGGAGCGACAGCAGGCTCGCATTGAACTGCATCGAGTTGGCGACCCGGTGCTGGAGCTCCAGCACGAGATCGCGCTGCGACTCGGCGAGCGACGCGACCCGCGCCTGCTGCTCGGCCACCCGCAGCACCGCGTCGGCGAGCAGTTCGGTGAGCGCGATCACCAGCCCCGCGATCAGCGCGAACACCACGAGCGCCAGATGTCCCGCCGGCCAAACGAGCGCGAAGCTCTCGGCGGGCGGCAGGAACCAGTACCAGGCGGCGGAGGCGGAGGCGACCGCCACCGTCGTGCTGATCGCCCAGCCGGCGACGCAGGCCGTGCCGACCACCGCGAGCAGGAAGGTGACGAAGGGAAGGCCATCGGGCGTCGCGTCGAGCGCGAAGCGCAGCGCGAGGGCAGAGGCGAACAGCACGGCGCCGACCGCGACACCGATGCGGTGGTCGCGGCGGAGCCTGAGCAGGATGGGCACCAGGCGGGTCATGCGCGGGCTCCGTGGGCGGGGTTGCCCGGGCGGACCCTAGGGGGGCGGAGAACCGCGCGCCTTATCCTGCGTTAAGGGGCGGAACGATCCAGGACCGCCGCCGATGGAAACCGGAACCCCCTGCACGCTCTGCCCGCTCCGCCGCCAGCGCGGCTTCAAGCCGATCGACCACGCGGCGCTGGCAGTGCTCGACGAGCTGAAGGTCGGCGAGGCGGTGGTGCCCGCCGGCGGGGCGATCCTGTCCGAGGGCGAGACCTCGTGCCGGCTCTACACCGTGCTGTCGGGCTGGGCGTTCCGGCACAAATCGCTGCCCGACGGGCGCCGGCAGATCATGAACATCCTGCTGCCGGGCGACCTCGTGGGGCTTCAGGGCGAGCTGATGGCCGCTCCGGTGCACGGCGTGGAGGCGATCACCGAGGTCCGGCTCTGCGCCTTCGCGCGCAGCTCGCTGTGGGACATCTTCCGCGCCCATCCCGAGCTCGGCTACGACCTCACCTGGCTCGCCGCGCACGAGGAGCGGCTGCTCGACGAGGCGCTGCTCTCGGTCGGGCGGCGCAACGCGATCGAGCGCATCGCGATGGTGCTGGTGCATCTCTATCGTCGCGCCGCCGCGGTCGGGCTGGCGCAGGACGGCACGGTGCCGTTCCCGCTGACGCAGACCCATCTCGCCGACCTGATGGGGCTGAGCCCGGTGCATGTGAACCGCACGATCCAGGCGCTGCGCAAGCGTCAGCTGATCCGGCTGCATGACGGGCGGCTCGCGATCGGCGACCTCGCCGCGCTGCGCCGCGTCGCCGACTACTGGGAACGTCCGGCGGCAGAGCGGCCGCTGCTGTAGCGCGGATCAGTCCCTGCGCGCGGGCTCGGTCCGCTGATCGGGCGGCAGGGTCTTCTCGATCACCTGCTCGGTCCGGGCGCGGTCGCTCTTCGGCACGGCGCGCGGCTCGGGCGCGCCGGCGGGGTCGGCCTTGTCGGTCCTGGAGGCAGGGGGGCCGAGGACCGGGGTTCCGGCTCAGTGCGCCTCGGCCCAGCTGCGCGCCGCACCGGTCTCGACCACCAGCGGCACGCGGATCGTCGCCGCGCTCTCCATGGTCCGCTTCACGGTCGCCGCGGTCGCGTCGAGCTCGCGCTCCGGCACCTCGAACAGCAGCTCGTCATGGACCTGGAGCAGCAGCTTCGCCGCGAGCGTCGCCTCGGCGAGCGCGCGCGGCAGCCGCACCATCGCGCGCTTGATCACGTCCGCCGCCCCGCCTTGCAGCGGCGCGTTGATCGCCTGGCGTTCGGCGAAGGCGCGGCGCGCGGGGTTCTTCTCGCCGATGCCGGGAATCCAGATGCGCCGGCCGAAGGGGGTGGCGACGAAGCCCTTCATGCGCGCCTCCTCCTTCATCCGCTCCATGTAGGCGCGGATGCCGGGATAGCGCTGGAAATAGGCGTCGATATAGGCCTTGGCCTCGCCGGGCGTGATGCCGAGCTGGTTCGCCAGCCCGAACGCCGAGATGCCGTAGATGATGCCGAAGTTGATCGCCTTGGCGCGCC
>CAZHMM010000325.1:0-2740 GCA_964533585.1 uncultured Elioraea sp. | reverse complement strand
AGGCGATCCTGCGCAAGGGCTATCGCCGCGAGGTGGACAGCTACTCGGGCTTCCTCGAGGCGGACCGCACCACGCGCACCGGGCTTGACGGCTATCTCGCCAGCCGCGGCATCCGCGCGGTGCATCTCTGCGGCCTCGCGACCGATTTCTGCGTCGCCTGGACCGCGCTCGATGCGCGCCGGTTCGGCCTCGCGGCGGTGGTGATCGAGGACGCCTGCCGCGGCATCGACCTCGACGGCCGCGTGGCGCGCGCCTGGGCCGAGATGGCGGCGGCCGGGGTGCGCCGGACCAGCGCCACCGAGATCGGGTAAGGGCCCGCGCTCACGCCTGGTCGGCGGCGTGCGCCTTCAGGTCGATCAGCGAACAGACCGCGAGCGTGTCGGCATGCGTCGCGGCCAGCACCACCCGCGGCGCGCAGCCGGCCTCCAACGCCTCCTGCCAGCGCGCCGCGCACAGGCACCACCGGTCGCCCGGCTTCAGCCCCGGGAAGGCGAACTCGGGACGCGGCGCGGAGAGGTCGTTGCCGCGCGCCTTGCTGAAGGCGAGGAACGCCTCGGTCATCAGCGCGCAGACCGTGTGCAGGCCGAGATCGTGCCGGTCGGTGTTGCAGCATCCGTCGCGCAGCCAGCCGGTGAGCGGATCGTGCGAGCACGCTGCCAGCGGCCCGCCCAGCACGTTCCTTGCCCGCCTGTCCTCGCCGTCGCGCGGCATCGCCTTCTCCATCCGTGCGGGCAGCAGATGGGCCGTGCCGGGCGTGACGGCAAGCCGCCCGATCACGCGGGCGTGCGCAGCGCGGGAGGCGGTTCTGGCCTAACCATGCGGCCGGTCCGCAACAAACGAGGGGAGGATCACATGGGCCTCGACCGACGTCACATGCTCGCCGCCGGCGCCGCCACGCTCGCGATGCCGGCACTGCTCGCCACCGCCCCGGCGCGCGCCGCCGTGCCCCAGGCCGGCCGCCAGGCGCCGGGCTTCTACCGGATGAAGGTGGGCGACTACGAGGTCACGGTGGTGAATGACGGCTTCAACCGCCGTCCGAACCCCGGCGAGGGCTTCGTGCGCAACGCCGACAAGGCGGCGGTGGAAGCCGCCCTCGCGCGCGATTTCCTGCCGACCGGGCATCTCGACATCACCTTCAACATCACCTTCGTCAACACCGGCCGCGAGCTGATCCTGTTCGACACCGGCACGGGCGGGCTGCTCGCCCAGACCGCCGGCACGATGTGGGACAACAAGCAGGCGGCCGGCATCGCGCCCGAGCAAGTGACCAAGATCGTCTTCACCCACTTCCACGGCGATCACGTCTCCGGCCTCGTCACCCGCGAGGGGCAGGCGCGCTTCCCGAATGCCGAGCTGATCGTGCCCGAGACGGAATGGGCGTTCTGGATGGGCGAGCGCGCGCCGCAGCAGCCGGCGGCGATGGTGAAGGGACGGTTCGGCCCCTACCCGGCCGAGCGGATCAGGCGGGTCGCCAGCGACGCCGAGGTGGCGCCGGGCATCCGCGGGATTCCGACGCATGGCCACACGCCGGGGCACACCTCGTACTCGGTGCAGTCCGGCAACGGCACGCTGATCATCCTCGGCGACGTGACCAACCACCCGACGGTGAATCTGCGCAACCCCGGCTGGCATATCGTGTTCGACATGGACGCGGCGGCGGCGGAGCAGACACGCCGGCGGCTGTTCGACCGCGCGGCTGCCGATCGTACGCCCATCGTCGGCTATCACTGGCCGTTCCCGGCGACGGGCTATGTGCGGAGGGACGGCGAGGGCTTCGACTGGGCGCCGATCCACTGGACCAGCCAGGTCTGAGAAGCGGTGGGGGGACCACGCTGGTCCCCCCACACCCCCCTGCATCTGGGGGCGGCTCCCGTCGGTCGCGGCCCGCGCGCCCCGCCTCCCTTTTTTCCGGGTCCAGGCTAGAGTGCCGGCATGCCCCAATCCTCACCGCGCGTCGGCCTGTTCGTCACCTGTCTCGTCGATCTCTACCGCCCGACGGTCGGCTTCGCCGCGCTCAAGCTGCTGAAGGACGCCGGCTGCACGGTGGAGGTGCCCGCCGTGCAGACCTGCTGCGGCCAGCCGGCCTGGAACAGCGGCGACCGCGCCGATGCCGCCGATCTCGCCCGCGGCGTGATCGCCGCCTTTGAACCCTACGACTACGTGGTCGTTCCCTCGGGCTCCTGTGCCGGCATGCTGCGCGAGCAGTACGCGGCGCTGTTCGCCAACGACCCGGAATGGCGCGGCCGCGCCGAGCGGCTCGGCGCGCGCTGTTTCGAGCTCGTCTCGTTCCTGACCGACGTGATGGGGATGGAACGCGTCGCGGCGCACCATGCGGGTACCGTCACCTATCACGACTCCTGTTCCGGCCTGCGCGAGCTCGGCATCAAGGCGCAGCCGCGCAAGCTGCTCGGCACGGTCGAGGGACTGACGCTGAACGAGATGCACGACGCCGAGGTGTGCTGCGGCTTCGGCGGCACGTTCTGCGTCAAGTATCCCGAGATCTCGGTGCGCATGGTCTCGGACAAGGTGGAGAACATCGAAAAGTCCGGCGCGGAGACGCTGCTCGCCGGCGACATGGGGTGCCTGCTCAACATGGCGGGACGGCTGAAGCGGCTGGAGAAGCCGGTGAAGGTGCGCCACGTTGCGGAAGTGCTGGCGGGGATGACGGACAGCGTGCCGCCGATCGGGGAAACAACCTCGCGGGGGGCCATTGGCCCCCCGCACCCCCCTGGAGGGCGCC
>CAZHMM010000324.1:0-2745 GCA_964533585.1 uncultured Elioraea sp. | reverse complement strand
GAACGCGAGCAGCATCAGCATCCAGAACGGCGTCGCCGGGTTCTGCACCGCGAAGAACCAGCCGATCAGCGGCACGAGCAGGCTGAGCGTGGACCAGCCGACGACCGCCCGCGTACCCCAGATCGGCGTCAGGAACATGTGGACGAGGCGGAGCGAACCACCGGCGAGGCCGGGCATGGCGGCAAGCCAGAACAGCTGCCCCGTGGTCAGCTGGAAGCCCACCGCGGGGAGGCGCACGACCAGGGCCGAGACCACGAACCAGGTTATGAAGGCCATGATCAAGCTGGCGGTGGTGAGCGTGAGGGTCCGCCAGGCGAGGCGCTTGCCGGTCTGGTCCCAGAACGTCTCGTTCTCCGGCTCCCAGCGGGCGAGCCAGCCGGGGCGGGGCGCCGGCGCCGCAGCGCCCTGCGTGGTGGCCATGGTGGCCTCCTTGGGTTGGGATGCCATCGATCAGGCCCTCGCCGGCTCGGCGTGGCGCGGCGGCTGCTGCGCGCGAAGCTGCTCGAGCTCGGCCCGCAGCGCCTCAAGCTCCGGAAGATCCTTGGGCCCGGTGAGCTCGGGGAACTTCTGCCGCTCCATCAGCCGGATCGCGCCGTGCATCCACATCAGGCTGACCGCGACGATCAGGAACAGCAGCATGAAGCAGGAGGTCCAGACGCCGACCAGGTCGTTCATCGCGCCGAACACGATCGGCAGGATGAACCCGCCGAGGCCGCCGATCAGCCCGACCACGCCGCCCACGCTGCCGACATGATTCGGGTAGTAGACCGGGATGTGCTTGTACACGGCGGCCTTGCCGAGGCTCATGAAGAAGCCGAGCGTGAAGGTCAGCGCCGTGAAGGGGATGAAGCCGATCGCGAGGGTGAACTCCATCGGCCCCTCGATGCCGTACACCGTGTAGGTGGTCGCCGGGTAGCTCAGGAAGAAGCAGCAGATCGTCGAGCCGATGAAGGTCCAGTACATCACCGCCCGCGCGCCGTACTTGTCGGAGAGCGTGCCGCCGAGGATGCGGAAGATCGAGCCGGGCACGGAATAGGCGGCACCGAGCAGGCCGGCGGTGACGATGTCGAGCCCGTAGACGCCGACATAGTAGCGCGGCAGCCAGAGCGCGAGTGCCACGAACCCGCCGAACACGAAGAAGTAGTAGAGGCTGAAGCGCCAGACCTGCAGCTTCCTTAGGGGCTCCAGCATCGCCGACAGCGGCTCGGGCTTGATTCCGGCAGCCCGGCGCGCGGCGAGCTGCGGGTCGTCCTTGGTGGAGAACCAGAACACCACCGCCATGATCAGCAGGCCGAGCGCCCAGAGCTGCGCGACCGCCTTCCAGCCGAACGCCACCATCACCACGGGGGCGAGGAACTTGGTCACCGCCGCGCCCACATTGCCCGCGCCGAAGATGCCGAGCGCGGTGCCCTGCTTCTCCTTCGGGAACCACTTCGAGACATAGGCAATGCCGACCGCGAAGGAGCCGCCGGCGATCCCGACCCCGAGGGCAGCAAGCAGGAAGGTCGGGTAGTCGTAGGCGAAGGTGAGCAGGAAGGTCGCGATCGCGGCCGAGACCATCACGCCGACATAGACGATCCGGCCCCCGTACTGGTCGGTCCAGATGCCGAGCATCAGGCGGATCAGGCTGCCGGTCAGGATCGGCGTGCCGACCAGCAGGCCGAACTGCGTGTCGTTCAGGTTCAGGTCGCGTTTGATCTGCACGCCGATGATCGAGAAGATCGTCCAGACCGCGAAACAGACCGTGAAGGCAATCGTACTCATCCACATCGCCGCCTGGGCGTCACGCGGATGGACCTGGTTCGTCGTCTGGATCATTGCTCCCGCTCCGTCTCCCGTGCCGTCCGCGGTCGGGATGGCGCAGGCTGGGGCTGACCGGCGCCTCGGCCGTTGCGTTAGGTCAAAGCGTTGTGGCGCAGGCAGTTTTTTTTCTTGCTGCGTCGCATCCCTCAAATTTGTAGTTGATCAGGATCAAGAAACGCGGTTCGAGGAGGGCCGATGCCGCAAAGCAGCACCCTTGCACTGGTCCGTGAGACCGATCTGGCGCGCAGAGTGGGCGAGGCGGTGATGGCCCGGCTGATCAACGGGAGTATCGTGCAGATTCTGCCCTCCCGCGCAGTCCTGTTCGAAGAAGGCACAGAGCCGGAGTTCGTTCATCTGGTCCTTTCTGGTCGCGTCGGTCTCGTGGCCTCGGGCGGCACTGCGCACGAGGCCGTAATCGAGATTTTCGGTGCCGGCTCGCTGCTGGTGGTGCCGGCAGTAATCCTGTCGCTCCCTTATCTCGTCTCCGGCGTGGTGCTTGCCGAGTCACGCATCATGTTGATCCGCGCCGAGCTCTTCCGCCGAGCGCTTGACGACGAGCCGGCCTTCGCGCGCGCGGTGGTCGACATGCAGGCACAGCACTGGCGCATGCTCATCGAACAGATCAAGGACCTCAAGTTGCGGCATGCACCGCAGCGGCTTGCGCAGTGGCTGCTGCGCGAGGCCGAGGCGCAAGGAAGCGACGTGGTGCACATTGGCGAGGCAAAGCGCGTGGTCGCGCGCCGGCTGGGCATGAGTCCGGAGAGTTTCTCGCGCGGGATTGCCGCACTCGAGGAAGGCGGCGCAATTCGTGTCGAACGCCGGTCGATCGCTGTGCTCCACCGGGGCAGCCTGGAGCGGGCAGCCGGACTCCCGAGCGCTTAGCGTCCTGTGTGGACGGCCCCCTCGACGCAAGAGCGATGTGGTGTTTGGCGCCGCGGTCGG
>CAZHMM010000323.1:0-2774 GCA_964533585.1 uncultured Elioraea sp. | reverse complement strand
CTCGGCGACATGGTCGGCGAGCCCATCCAGCGCTTCGTCGACGACCTCAACGCCCAGCTGGCCGACAACGGCAAGGAGTTCGGCCCCACCTCGTTCGCCGGCGGCAGGCTGACCGCCACCAAGCGCCCGGCCGGCACGGCGGCCCAGGCTTCGGGCTGGCCGGCCGCCGATCCGGCGCCCGCCGCCGCCGCGCCGACCGCCGGACTGCTCGAGGCCGCGATCCCGGCCGCGGTCGGCCGCAGGGTCGATCCGACGGTGCCGCGCGAGGCCCGGCTGAACCGCTGGCAGGGCACGGTGCTGCTCGCGGTCACGGTCTCGCCCGAGGGCGTGCCCTCGCTGGTGGAGCTCGTGCGCTCGTCCGGCCACGCCCTGCTTGACCGCTCGGCGATCGAGGCAATGTGGCAGTGGCGGTTCGCTCCGGCCCGCCGCGGCGGCGTGCCGGTCGAGGAGCGGATCGCCATCCCGATCACCTTCCGCATCGTCGACTGACGCGCGCAGCGCTGGGGTGGCGGCTGCGCGCCAGAAAGAGGGGAACACCATGGTCCGGCTGGATCGCATCACCACCCGCGGCGGCGACCGCGGCGAGACCTCGCTCGGCGACGGCACGCGCGTGCGCAAGGATGCGCTCAGGATCGAGGCGATCGGCCGCGTGGACGAAGCCAACGCCGCGCTCGGCCTGCTGCGGCGTGTGACCGGCGCGGGCGAGGCGGGTTCGGACCTCGCGCAGGCCGACGCGATGCTCGACCGCATCCAGCACGACCTCTTTGATCTCGGCGCCGATCTCTGCATGCCGGTCGAGCCGGGCGAGGACCCGGCGCAGCGGCTGCGCATCGTGGCCGCGCAGCTCGAACGGCTGGAGGCGGAGGTGGCGGCCATGAACGCCGATCTGCCGCCGCTGAAGTCCTTCGTGCTACCGGGCGGCAGCGCGGCCTCGGCCTGGGCGCATCACGCGCGCACGCTCGCGCGCGCGGCCGAGCGGGCGGTGGTGGCGCTGGCCGCCGCCGAGCCGGTCAACCCTGACGCGGTGCGCTACCTCAACCGCCTGTCCGACCACCTGTTCGTGCTCGGCCGCTGGCTGAACGGCCGCGGTACGGCCGAGGTGCTGTGGCGGCCCGGCGCCAACCGGTGACCGCCGCGCCTCAGTGCCAAGTGCCGTCGGGCCACTCGACCGGGTTGTTAAGGTAGTACTCGTCGCGCGGGAACAGGTCGGTGTTCACCTCGCCGCCGGGCCGGGGCGTGTCGGGGCCCCAGATCACCGGCGGCTCGGCGAACATCTGCGCGAACCCGGCCGGGTCCACCTCGGCGCGCGCCGCCCAGGCACGGAAAGCCGGGCTGTCGAGCCGCGCCAGCACGGCATCGCGGTCCCACGGAATCGGCGAGCGGGACCCCACCAGCACCGAGAGCGGGCGCAGCAGCACCACGTGCGGGAACACGCTGACGAAGCTCTGCACCACCCGCCTGGTCGGCGCCCACTGCACGAACAGCCCGTCCGGCTTCAGGTGGTCGCGCACCAGGCGCAGGAACTCGACCGAGTAGAGCATGCCGCTGTGCGAGGTCTGCGGCAGGATCGCGTCGGCCTCGACCACGTCCCAGCGCCGGTTGGAGAGGAAGATCTCGCGCCGCCCGTCGCCGACCGCGAGTTCGAAGCGCGGATCGCGCGCGAGCCAGGCCGGCGCGCTGTCGGGGTAGAGCGCGGCGTAGTCGCGGATCACCCGATAGACCGGCTGGATCAGCTCGATCGCGCGCACGCTCCGCGTCTCGGGGTTCCAGCCGGCCGCGTAGGGCGTGCCGCCGGAGCCGACGCCCACCACCATCACCTCGCGCGGGGCCGGGTGGATCGCCGGGCCGAGCGCGCCGAGCAGCACGTGGTGCGGCCAGAACGGCACCCGGCTCTGGGTGTGGCCGGTGATGAACATCGGCCCGGCCCCGTCCTTCAGCCGCAGCACCGCCACCCCCGAGCGGTCCTCGGCGACGAGCGCGCGCTGGCCGTCATCGACCGCATGGATGCGCGCCCACCACGCGGCGTTGCCCGGGAACACGGCGATCGCGGCCACCATCGCGGCGGCGAGCGCGACCGCCGGCACGTCGCGTCGCCCCTCGCGGGCGAGGCGCCAGAGCCACCAGCCGAGCATCGCGCCGGCGAGCCCGAGCAGAGCGGCCGCCGTGCCCGAGGTGCCGAGCAGGTGCAGCAGCACGAGGCCGCATACCAGGCTGCCGGCGGCGTTGCCGATGATGTTGCCGAGCTGGACGATGCCGACGCGGAACCCGACCGACGCCATGTCGCGCTGCACCGCGCGCTGCACCACCGGGAAGCTCATCCCGAGCAGGAAGGCCGGCGCGCCGATCAGCACCACCGAAAGCGCGGCGAGCCAGCCGAGCGCGGGCAGGGTGGTGCGGAACGAGTCCATCCCCATCACCGCGGCGAAGGGCGGCCAGGGATAGAGCAGCCAGAGCGCGAGCAGCGTCGCCGCCGCGAACAGCCCGGCCCAGGCCTGCAGCAGGATGAAGGCGCGGCGCACATCGGCGATCCGCCGCACCCAGCGCGCGCCGTAGAGCATCCCGGCCGCATCGGCGACCAGGAACACGCCGAGGATCAGCGGAAAGGCATAGGCCGAACCCTGGCCGGCGATCCCCAGCACGCGCACCCAGAGGATCTCCAGCGCGACGATCAGGAAGCCCGACAGGAACACCAGCAGCGTCCAGGCCGGCAGGCCGAGCGCGCCCGGCTGCGCCGCCGGCACGTCGGCCGGTGCGGCGGCGGCGGGCGGCGGGGC
>CAZHMM010000322.1:0-2824 GCA_964533585.1 uncultured Elioraea sp. | reverse complement strand
AGCCGCGGCCTCGGAGTTCCAGTCCTTGGCGGGGAAGCCGAGACCGCCGACGGCGCCCTGGACCAGCGCGTCGCGGTCGATCATGATCGAGATCGCCTGGCGGAACACGGGGTTACGGAACATGTCCCGCTTGCACTGGTCGAGCTTGTTGAAGTTGTAGGTGATGAAGTCGACCGAGCCGGAGGGGCCGAGGTTCGCGTGCAGCTGGCCGCCGATCGCGCCGCTGTTGATGGCGTCGGTGATCGCGCGGAGCTGGTCGACGGTAGTGGGCCAGTAGAAGTCGGACTGGCCGGTCACGAGGCGGCTGAGGATCGCGTTCTGGTCCTGCGAGAACGTGACGACCCACTGGTCGGGGCCGGGCAGCGGCGAGCCGTCGGCGGCCTGGACGAACTCCCCGTACATCGGGTTCTTCGTCAGCACGATGCGCTCGCCCTGGCGGAACTCGCTGATCATGTAGGGGCCGCCGAAGACCATCTCGCTCGGCGGGGTGTCGACGCCCCACATCGCGCGGATGCCCTCGGCGCCGCTCTGCTCGTAGACCGGCATGAAGACGTGCGCGGGGAGCGTGCCGCAGTCCTTCACCGCCAGCGCGTTCGTGACGGGACGGGGGAGGGTGATGCGGTAGGTGTAGGTGTCGATCTTCTCGTAGACGACAGGGTCGGCGTCCACGTAGCCGCAGGAGTAGGAGTTCGACTGGACGTCGGGGTCGCCGATGATCGTCCGGGCGGCGATGGCGTCGTCGGCGGTCATCTCGACGCCGTCGCTCCACTTCCAGCCCTGCCTGACGGTGACGACGAACTCCTGGTTCGGGCGCACCTCTTCGATCGACTCGGCCCAGTACATGTTGTACGAGCCGTCCTCGCGCTGGAAGGAGCGGTTGCCGAGCCAGTCGCGGTACACGAGGCCGGGGCCGGCGGTCATGCTGATGACCGCGTTCTCCTGCGCCGACGAGATCAGCACGGGGTTTAGGGTCGTGAAGTCGCCGAAGAGGTCCTCGGAGACCGTTCCACCCTGGACGGCGGTCGGGGCGTAAGCCTCCGGCCACTGAAAGGGCTGCGCGAAGCCGGCCGCTACGAGCGCGAGCGCGGCGATACCCAAGATGAACCTCTTCATGCTACCTCCATGCAGACTGCCGAAGCCGAGCGGCTTCTATGGGATTGTGACCACACGATAGAACGCGGCCGGTCGGCGCGTATCCCCCAGTTCACCTGGGGGTAGGCGCCCTCCGGCCGTCGTCCGACCGTGGGGTCGGATGCGGGCGTTGCAGAGCCAGCGGCTTCACTTTTCACCCACACTGGCCGGCAATCTACCATCGCGTGTGCATCGGGTCAAACCCCGGTGAGGACGCCGTTAAGGCGCGCTCATCGGGTTCCCCGGCCTCCGGGGAGCTCCGGGGGGCTCACGCGCTCAGCGCGGGATGACCTGCATGAGGATGGCGAGGGCGCCCCAGATCGCCGCCAAGTAGACGGTGAGGCGGTGGAGCCCGCCGGCGGTGCCGCCGAGCGACCCGAAGTCGGCGCCGCCCCCGCCGCCGAGGGCGTCGCCCAGGCCGGACTGCTTGGGCTCCTGCATCAGGATGATCGCGGTGAGCATCACCGAGACGATCACGAACACGACGAGCACGATCCAGAACATCTTCCCTCCGAACGCGCCGCCGCCCACGCACGGGATGGGCGGGGCGGCGCACCTGACACGCCTGGGCAGGGCTGCGGCCCGAAGCCGCACTGGTGGTGCCGAGAGCGGGACTCGAACCCGCACGGGTCACCCCGGTTGATTTTGAGTCAACTGCGTCTACCGTTCCGCCATCTCGGCAGGCCCGTCCCGCATGTTAGCCTCTCCCCGGTGGACGTGCCAAGCGCGTCGAATACCCAGCGCGGCGGGGAGCCGCTGCCGCCGGAGCGCGCCGCGTTGGCGCGCGGACGCGGCGCAAGGGACCACTTGAGCACCGCGAGAGCCGTAGCCGTCGTCAGCTTCCCCGGGAGCAACTGCGACGCCGACGCGACGCACGCGCTGGCCGCCGTGCTGGGCGCGCCCGTGCGCGCGGTGTGGCACGACGAGACCGACCTGTCCGGCGCCCTGGCCGTGGTGCTGCCCGGCGGCTTCAGCTTCGGCGACTACCTGCGCGGCGGGGCGCTCGCCGCCCACAGCCCCGTGATGCGCGCCGTGGCCGACTTCGCCCGCCGCGGCGGCCCGGTGCTGGGGATCTGCAACGGCTTCCAGGTGCTCACCGAGGCCGGTTTGCTCCCCGGCCAGCTCGCTCGGAACCGCTCCCTCGGCTTCGAGTGCCGCGACGTCCACCTCCGCGTCGAGCGCGCGGCGGCGCCCTTCACCGGCAGGCTGGCCGTCGGGCAGGTCCTGCGGCTGCCGATCGCCCACGGCGAGGGCGCCTACCGCGCCGACGAGGACACCCTCGACAGGCTCGAGGGCGAGGGCCTGGTCGCCTTCCGCTACTGCGACGCCGACGGGAACGTCACCGCGGACGCGAACGTCAACGGCTCGGCGCGGGGCATCGCCGGCGTCGTCAACGCGGCCGGGAACGTGATGGGCATGATGCCGCACCCCGAGCGCGCGGTCGAGCCGCTCCTCGGCTACGAGGACGGCCGGCTGATCCTCGGCTCGCTCCTCGACGCCGTGGCGGCGGCGGCCGCGTGAGCGCGCGGGCGGCCGGCAGATCCCTGCGGGAGCGCGCCGGGGAGTTCGGCCTCACCCGCGTCGAGTACGACCTCGTCGTCGAGCGTCTGGGGCGCGAGCCGAACGTCACCGAGGCCGGCGTGTTCGGCGCGCTGTGGAGCGAGCACTGCGGCTACAAGAACTCGAAGCCGCT
>CAZHMM010000321.1:0-2874 GCA_964533585.1 uncultured Elioraea sp. | reverse complement strand
AGGCCTTCATGGCGGCGAAGGCGGAGTTCGATGCCCTGGTGGCCGAGTTGCAGGCGATGAGCGCGGACCACTTCGGCGCCGACCCCGAGGCGGTGGTCTGGGAGCAGGCCGAGATGCTGAAGGACTGGAACACGCGCCTGCGCGACATGACCGACGCCTACCACCGCCGCGGCGAGTACGCGCAGTGAGCGGGGAGGAGACGATGAACGCCACCTACACGATCGAGTTGCAGCCGGTCCGGGACGGCTGGGTGTGGGGGATCGACCAGGAGGTCGACTGCGGCCCGGCCGCGGGTATCCCGAGCCGCTACGAGGACGGCGAGACGGCCTTCCCCACCGCCGCCGAGGCCGCTGCCGACGCGGAACGACGGATCGCGGAGATCCGCGCCGGCAAGCACCGCCGCCTGACCTGACGCGGGTTCCGCCCGCACCGCCCCGCGCGGGTGCCGCCCGCCGGGGCTCGGGGCCGTAGGGGGCGGCATGGGGCCGCTCCCACCACAGGAGCCCCGAACGATGACCCTCTCCGATACGCACCTGCTGGTGCTGAACGCCGCCGCGGCGCGCGAGGACAAGCTGGTGACGAAGCACAAGCGGCTGCCCGGTGCGTCGCTGCAGAAGGTATGCGCCGCGCTGGTGAAGCGCGGCCTGCTTGCGGAACTCTCGGGCGTCTCGCCGGACCCCGAGGTGCTGAAGGCGAAGACGGAACTCGGCCTGACCGAGTACGCGATCACGCCGTCCGGGCTCGCCGCGATCGGCGTCGATGACGAGTCTCCCTACGGCGAGGAGTTGCCGAAGGACGTGCGCGCGGGCGTCGATCCGTTCCTGATCGACGGTCCGGACAACAACCCGCCGGACGAGGCCGACACGGCGCCCACGGGCGCGGAGGACGCCACCGGCGCGACTACCCCCGCGGCCATGGCCGAGGCGCGCCCCACGGCCGCCACGGCGCCAACGCGCGGCACCCTGCGCGCCGCGGCCCAGGCGGTGCTCGACGCCTGGGACGACGAGGAGAACCACCGCTATGGCCTCGTCGATGCCATCGATGCCCTGCGCGCGGCCCTCGCCGGGACCACGCGCGCGCACCGCGAGTCCGGCACGCCGCGGAAGCCCCGCGCGGGCACGAAGCAGGAGGCGGTGCTCGCCCTGCTGCGCCGTCCCGAGGGCGCGACCATCGCCCAGATCGTCGAGGCCACTCAATGGCAGTCGCACACCGTGCGCGGCTTCCTCGCCGGACTGAAGCGCAAGGGCATCGCCGTCGAGGTGCTGGAGCGCATCCGCCAGGTCGGCCCCAACAAGGAGGGCGCGAAGGGGTCGTATTCCATCTACCGGATCGCGGGGTGAGGCGGACGATGAGCGACTTCATCCTGCGCATCCGCACCTCGGGGCCGGCGTTCCAGCACTGCCCGACCGCGGAGATCGCGCGCATCCTGCGCACCCTCGCCGACGAGCTCGACCAGCTCCGCTTCGCCGGCGCCTGGCCCCGCCCGCTGCACGACAGCGACGGCAACCGGGTCGGCCAGGCGGAGTTCGTGTTCACGCCGCCCGAGGCGTGATCGCCGGCTCCCACGCCGCCGCTCGCAGATCGCGGGCGGCGGTGCTGCGTTCGGCAAGAACGCAATGTTATGATCTCGCACTCAACTTGGCTGCGCGGCGCACCAGCGCGAATGGTCCGTCACGGCGAGGAATGGCCCTCGCCGTGATGGAGGTCCCAATGCCACTGATCCGCCTGACCGACGCGACGTACAAGACCATCGCGAGCATCACCATCGGCACGTTCCGGTCCACGGGGCAGCGCCAGGCCGACGGCACCTGGCTGGTGCCGATCGAACAGCATGTCTTCGACAGCATCGAGGCCATACGCCTGCCCGGGGAGACTGACGAGGACGTGATCCAGCGCGCGATCCACATTTCGCTCGGCCGCCGCCCGTCCTGATCGCCTGACCGCGCCGCCGCCCGCCCGGGCGGCGGTGCTGCGTTCGCCTCTCGACGTCGCGCCAGCAGCATCATCGTCCATCACCGCGTGCCGCGGAGGTCGGGCCCGATCGCGGCCTGCCGCGATCGGAACCGGAGTCGCCGCCATGCCCGAACTCACCTCCTCGACGCGCGAGGCGGCGCGCCGCATCGGCATCACCGAGACCGCACTGCGCAAAGCCGAGGCCGCCGGCCGCATCAGCCGTGAACCCGACGGCCAGTGGGACATCGACAAGACCCGCCGCGCCCTGACCGAAACCGCCGATCCCGCGCGTTCGCCGCTGGCCGGCAGCGCCAACGCCGACGCCACCCCGTTCGCCCGGCTGAAGGTCGCGCAGCTCGCGCTCAAGGTCGAGGCGCAGCGGCTCGCGCTGGATCTGCGCAAGCGCCGGCTGATCGACGTCGCCGAGGCGGACGCGACGATCGACCAGATCGCCGGGGCGATGCGCGATGCGCTGCTGAACTGGCCCGCGCGTGTGGCGGGGGTGATCGCCGCCGAGCTCGGCGGCGAGCCGCACCTGCTGCAGACCATCCTGCAGCAGCACGTCAATGATCTGCTGACGGAGGCCGCCGATCGCTTCGATCCCCCCGGCATCGGCGGAGATCGGCAGCCGGACAAGTGAGCATGTGCAGCGGCGCATCGGCGCGATGCTGCGCCCGCCGCCGCAGCTGACGGTCTCGGAATGGGCCGAGCGTCACCGCATCCTGGGCAGCCGCGCCGCCTCGGAACCTGGTCCCTGGCGGACCAGCCGCACGCCGTATCTGCGCGAGATCATGGACGCGCTCTCGGCGGTGCACCCCGCGCGGCGCGTGGTGTTCATGAAGGGGGCGCAGACCGGCGGCACGGAAGGGGGAAACAACTGGCTGGGCTACATCCTGCACCACGTGCCCGCACCGGTGCTGG
>CAZHMM010000320.1:0-2910 GCA_964533585.1 uncultured Elioraea sp. | reverse complement strand
GCCTCGCCGGCGGTCGCGCGCAGGGTCGCCGCATCAGCGCGCGCCCAGGCGGCGGCGGGCACCGCGCGCGCGCCGCCGGCGGCGCCGATCGGCGCACCCTCGGCATCCACCAGCGTGTAGGTGAGGCGCACCATCCCGGCCGCGGTCTCGCCGGCCACCAGCAGACGATAGTTGGGCCTGGGGATGTCCGCCGCCGTCACCGGCAGCTCCTGCGCCTGCAAGGCCTCGGCGAGGGTGGCGGCGAAGCGGCGCGCGTCCTCCTCCGGCAGGCCGAGCGTGGTCGAGGGCGGGACGACGATGCGCGCCGGCGGCGGCCGTGTCAGCCCGTCGCGCGCGGCGTCGGCCGCGCTGCGCTCGAACGGCATCGGCAGTTCGACAAACGGAAGCTGGAGTGGGCCGCAGCCGGCGAGCAGCAGCAGGGCGAGAAACGCTCTCATAGCACCGCGCAGGTGGCCAGAAGGCCGAGCATCAGCAGGACGACGAACATCCAGACATACGGCATGGGGAGGCGTTTAGCACGGCGACCGGGCCTGGGCAGCGGGGTTGACGCAGGTCATCGACGGCCAGCGCCGGGCCGGCCTGAGATGTTCGGTGTCGATCGTGAAGGAGAGCGGCGATGCCGGCGGTGAGCGGAACGTCGTCCGTGGCGGCCCGTGCGGGCTCGCTACTGGCGGGAATCGCGATCGGCGCCTCGCTGAGCGCCACGCCAGCAGCCGAGGCCGCAAGCCTGCTGGTGCAGTACAATCCGGTCGAGGTCGTGGTGGATGCGGCGGGCTGCGAAAACCTCTGCTGGGCGGCCACCACCGCCAACGCGATCGCCTATACGGGCTGGGGCGTCGATCACGACGGCGACGGGATCGTCAGCGGCCAGACCGTCTTCAACGAGATGCTGCCGGTGATCCTGGAGAAGTATGGCGACGTTCCGGGGTCGCCGGACAAGGCTGGACGGATCTATTTCGATCTGCATCAAGGGGAGCCACGCTTCAGCGGCTACGTGTCCGCCGCGGATTGGCTCTGGCGGGTCTTCGTGACGGCCTCGTCATTGACGCCCGGCGATCGCGTCGTGTCGATGCTGGAGAATGGCGCGGCGCCGATCGTGGGGATCGAGCTTCCCGGCGGCGGCCGACACGCGATCAACGCCTGGGGCTACGAGATCGATCGCACCGGCCAGGTCATTCGGCTGCTTGTCGTCGATCAGGCGGCGGACAGCGTGCAGCGCGTCGACTACGACCCGCAGGCGCAGACGATCAGCAACCTGTATCGGTTCCAAGAGACGCTCGACGATCTGCCGGTCAAGTGGGCAGCGGGTGTGCGCAGTCTTGATCGCTGGGTCGATGTCACGGTGACGAACGCGACCGATCAGCCCGTCATCTCGCGGGACCTGGCGGAGTTCATCGCCGCGATCCCGCCGACGCAGACCGGCCTGACGGACGCGCCGATCGTCGGCTTCAACGGCGTGCCGCTGACGGCGGCCGATACCGGCTGGGACTTCCTCACCCACGAGCCTGGTCCGGCGGTCGCGGATCAGGTCGTCGGCAACGGCATCGATGACCTCACCGCCTTCTCGTTCTTCTTCCCGTCCTTCGAAACGATCGACACAGCGCTGCTGACGCTCGAACTGACGGCAAAGAGCCCGGCCATCGTCACCGACCTGCTGCTGTTCAGCGATCTCTCGCCGCAGTTCACCCACGAGCAGATCATCTCGCTCAATCTCGGCAACGACCTGCTCAGCCGATTGCAGCTCGACGTTCGCACCTCCCTCACCTTCGACCTCTCGGCGCTGTCCAGCGTCTTCGGTCCGCTCGACCTTCGCCATCTGCTGCGCGACGGCGATCTGAACGTCCTGTTCGGCGATGACGCGATCATCCACTGGGCGAGCCTCAGGGTCACCGGCACGCTGCGGGTCCCCGAGCCATCCTCGCTGCTGCTGCTTTTCGGCGCGCTCGCGGCCTTCGCGCTGACCCGGCGGCGGGCGGGCGTCTACGCCGGCAGGGCGATCGCCGAGAGCTGATGCCCGATCGGCCCCGCGCCCTCATGCGTGGCGCGGCGGTAGCTGAAGAAGCGCCCGGGCTCGGCGTAGGTGTCGAGCCCGAGATCGGTCACGCCGGCCACACCGCATGTGGCCAGCGCAGCGGCGCAGAACCCGGGCAGATCGAAGCGCCATCGCTCAGGCCGCTCGCCCGGTGCGAGGAAGCGCGCATGCGCGGGATCGGCCGCGAGCAGCTCCGCACGCATGTCGTCGGCGACCTCGTAGGAACCCTGGCGGATGCAGGGGCCGATCGCGACGGCGATCCGTCCGCGCGCGGCGCCCAGCCGTTCCATCGCCGCGACCGTCGCCTCCAGCACGCCGGCGAGCGCGCCACGCCAGCCGGCATGCGCCGCACCGATCACGCCCGCCTCGGCATCGAGGAACAGCACCGGCGCGCAGTCTGCGGTGACGATGCCGAGCGCGACACCGCGCCGGCGCGTCACCAGCGCATCGGCCTGCGGCCGCGAATCGTTGTCCCAAGGCTCGTCCACCACGGCCACCTCCGGCCCGTGCACCTGGAACAGGCCGACCAGCAGCGGGCCACCGAGCACGGCGCGCGCGCGCGCGCGGTTCTCGGCGACCGCTGCCGGATCGTCACGCCCGGAGAGCGAGCAGTTCAGGCTGGCGAACTGACCGGTCGAGACGCCGCCCGCGCGGGTGAAGAAGCCGTGCGGCGTGGCGAGGCCCGCGGTGAGGACCGGCACGGTCATGGCGCGAAGCCCGGCGGTGTCGGCAGGCCAGGGGCGGCGACCGCGAGGGCCTTGAACAGCAACCCCATCGCGTCGGCGTCCATCAGCCGGCGTGCCGCCGCCTGGAGCTGGCGTGCGGCCTCGGGGCGCGCGGCGCGGCAGAGCACCGCCGTGCGCTCCGGCAAGCCGAGC
>CAZHMM010000319.1:0-2919 GCA_964533585.1 uncultured Elioraea sp. | reverse complement strand
CAACAGAGCCCTGGAGCCGTTTCCGACAGGTCGGAAACGGCTCTAGAGCTTGCGCCCGCCCTCGACCTGCTGGCGGATCGCCCGCAGGCTCTCGTTCATTTCCAGCAGCACGAACAGGACGCCGAAGGTCATGACGGCAATGACGGTGGCGGCGATCAGCCCGACGATCGCGCCAAGGACATCACCCGTGGCGTACCCGGCGATCAGTCCGACCAGCAGCACCAGGAACAGCAGGACGATGCTGCTCTTCTCCAGCACTTCGACGATGAAACGTTTCATGGCGTTGTCCTCCCTCCCGCATGAGACGGGTCAGGCCAGCACATGCCGGCGTCCGAACTTTTGCCACGCGAAAAGAACGGTGCCAATGCCTATGCCGATCAGGTCGGTCAATCCTTCCGGAACGATGCACATGATGGCGGCGGCGCCGGACGCGATCCGCAACGGCAGGGCAAGCCGGCCGCCCATGTAGCCCTCGGTTGCGCAGGCCAGCAGCACCACGCCGATGCCGGCCGTGCCGACCGCCTGGATGACGCCGAACAGCGGTCCCTGCGCGAGCAGCACCGGGTTCATGTAGAACATGTAGGGCACCATGAAGGTTGCCATACCGAACTTCAGCGCCTTCAGGCTGGTGCCCCAGAGACTGCCGCGCGCGAGCCCGGCGGCGGCGAAGGAGGCGAGCGCCACCGGCGGGGTGATCGCCGAGAGCACCGCGTAGTAGAAGATGAACATATGCGCAACGAGCGGTTCGACGCCCATGCGGATCAATCCGGGTGCGACGACCGCGGCGGCGATCGCGTAGGCCGCGGTGGTCGGCACGCCCATCCCCAGGATCAGCGCGACAACCGCGGCGAAGGTCATCGCCAGCAAGGGTACGGCGCCGCCGAGTTCCAGCAGGATGGTCGCGAACCGGCCGCCGATCCCGGTGAGCCCGATGACGCCGGCGACGATGCCGGCGGTGGCGCAGACCGCGACGAGCTGCAACGCCTCGCGTGAGCCGCCGGCCAGCGCCTCGCAGATCGCCAGCCAGAGCTGCCAGATGCTCGCGATCAGAGCGATCAGCGGATTCTCCCGCGCAATGAACACGCGATGCGCGAGGAAGGTGGCGAACATGATGACGATCGTCGCGGCGATGCCGAGGCCGGCCGCACGGAACGGCGAGTAGCCCGACAGCAGCACGATGATCAGGATCAGCAGCGGCGAGAACAGATAGGCCCTGAGCATCAGCCGAGGCAGGCTGGGCAGTTCCGAGCGCGGCAGGCCGTGCAGCCCCGCCTTGAGCGCGTGCAGATCGGCATGCGAGTAGCAGGCGATGTAGTACAGCACCGCAGGAATGATCCCGGCGATCAGGATCTCCTGGTACGGCACGCCGAGCACTTCGGCCATGATGAAGGCGCCCGCGCCCATCACCGGCGGGGCGAGCTGCCCGCCGGTCGAGGCGGTTGCCTCGACCGCGCCGGCGGTCTCGGCGTCGTAGCCGCCGCGCTTCATCATCGGGATGGTGAAGGTGCCGGAGGCGACCACGTTCGCGACCGACGAGCCCGAGACCGCACCGAACATCGAGGACGACACCACCGCCACCTTGGCCGGGCCGCCGCGCGCCCAGCCGACCAGGCCCATGGCGAGGTCGTTGAAGAACTCGCCCGCCTTCGAGGTCTGCAGGAAGGCGGCGAAGGTGACGAACATGATGATGAAGGTCGAGGAGACCGAGGTGGTTATGCCGAAGATGCCCTCGGTGCCGGCGAGGAAGTTGACCGCGTCGCGCCAAGGCACGCCGGTGTGATAGAGCGCGCCGGGCAGCCAGGGGCCGGCGAAGATGTAGGCGATGAAGACGATCGCGATGATCGGCATCGCGAGGCCGGCGGTGCGGCGGGCGAACTCGAGCAGGATCAGCAGGGCGGCGACGCCGACGACCGTGTCGCGCTCATTGGGGCCCATGAACGCGCGCATCTCGATCCCGTCGGCATCCAGCGCGAAATGCGCCACGATGCCGACGCAGCAGGCGATCAGCAGCCAGTCATACCAGGCGACCGTGTCGAGCCGGCTCTTCGGCGAGGCGGCAAACAGGCCTAGGCCGATGATCGCGCCGATGAAGACGTGCACCGGCCGGCTGATCGTCGGGTCGATCGGATAGACGAGCAGCACCACCATGTGGAACGCCACGAAGGCGATACCGAGGCAACGGAATGCCTGCGCCAGCACCGGTCCGAGCGTGCGCCGGCTCGACGGCACCTCCATGTCGAGGATGCGTTGCGCCTCCTCGGCTTCAGCCGCCGGTGTCGTCCTGTCCATCCGCCCCCCAAGGCTCCGCTTCCCCGCGGCCGATCTGCGCCGGCCGCAACCACGCCCGCCCCGCTCAGGCGCGGGTGCGCGACCGACAGACTACGGGGCCGGCGCGGGGGAGGGCAACGCGCCGTTTACGCTGAGGCTGTGATCAGCCCCGCGAGCCCGACGACGAGGCGTGCTCACCGGTCCGCGCGGTCTCCCGCGCGCCCTCGGGCCCGGGCAGGGTGCCGGCAGGCTTCTGCTCGCCCTCGGCCGCCTGCGTCTCGTCCTTGTCGTCCTTGATGTTCTGGCGGAAGGACTTGATGCCCTTGGCCAGGTCGCCCATGAGGCCGCTGATCTTGCCGCTGCCGAACAGCAGCAGGATCACGAGCAGCACGACAAGCCAGTGCCAGATGCTGAAGGTACCCATCGCGTGTGCGTCCGTCCCGTGTTGAACCGCGAAAACCGGGACAGCCCGGCCCGGTTCCTATCTGGGGCGGACACTAGCCCAAGGGAAGGGGTTCGCGAAGGGGCCGGCGCAGCCGTGCCGGACGGGCCCCCTTGTCGCAGGCGGGAGGGGCTGTAAACGTGCCGCGAGCGCGGAGGGATGGCCGAGTGGTCTAAGGCGCTCGCCTGGAAAGCGGGTACACGGGAAAC
>CAZHMM010000318.1:0-2934 GCA_964533585.1 uncultured Elioraea sp. | reverse complement strand
CGTCCGCAGCGTGATGCTGACCGGCGACAATGCGCGCACCGGCGCGGCGATCGCGCGCGGCCTCGGCCTCGAGGTCAAGGCCCAGCTCCTGCCGGACGACAAGCTGCGTGAGATTGGTGCACTGCGCGACCGGGGCAGCGTCGTGATGGTGGGCGATGGCATCAATGACGCGCCCGCGCTCGCTGCCGCCTCGGTCGGGGTGGCGATGGGCGGCGGCACGGATGTCGCGCTGGAGACTGCCGACGCCGCGGTGCTGAAGGATCGCGTGACCGGTGTCTCCGAACTGGTCGCTCTCTCGCGCGCCACACTCGCCAACGTGAAGCAGAACGTCGCGATCGCGATCGGCCTGAAGGTCGTGTTCCTGATCACCACGATGCTCGGCATCACCGGCCTGTGGCTCGCGATCCTGGCCGACACCGGCGCCACGGTGCTGGTGACGCTCAACGCGCTCCGGCTGCTCGCCTGGCAGCCGGCCGCGCGTGTCGATGCGGGAGCGGATTGCAAGTGAAGCGCCGGGAATCAGAACCGCGTGTACCGCCTGGACCGCAGAGCGGTTGGGCCCTACGCTTTCGGCATGTCGCGATTGTGTCGCGCGGTAGCGGGTCTCGCAGCGCTGGCCCTGGCGGTCAGTCTGGTTGTCCCATCCGTGTACGCGGCACCTGCCAATCGTGCCGGACAGGTCGAGGGCATCGTCACGCTACCAGCGCACAGTCCTCTGGACTGTGACCACGGTGACGACCAAGGCGATCGATCAACGGACCGCATGGTAACGTGCAAGGCGATCTGCGCGCCGATGCACATGGCGCTACCACCAGAGGCAGCTGATAGTCCTGACGGGCAACGGCCCGCAATTGCCCAGCTTCTCGCAGTGGCATTCCTCGACGGTCTGACCAGCACCCCTGATCCGCCACCGCCACGGCTGCCTGCCATCGACTGACGACGCGGCGCCGGTAGCGTCAGTGTCCGCACGCGACATCGCGGTGGCATCACTACCGGCCATCGAGCCGAGCTACGGATGGCACCTATGGCGCTCACTCTCTCCTTCCACGCACTCGGACGCCGAGCTTTCCTGCATGCGGTGGCTGCGAGTTCGCTGATCGCGACTCGGCCGCGTGCGGTTCTCGGCGCGTTGGATCCTGCGCAATCGGTTATCACGATCCGGCTGACAGCCCGGCCCGGCCGCGCCGCGCTGGCCGGCGCGCCTTATCCCGCCACGGGCGTCTGGTGTTATGGCGGCAGTGTACCAGGCCCGGAGATCCGGGTTCGCCAGGGGTCAAGGCTGCGCGCCGAATTCGAGAACCGCCTCCCCCAGGAGACGACGATCCACTGGCATGGCGTGCGCGTGCCGAACGCCATGGACGGCGTGCCGCATCTCACTCAGCCCCCTGTGCCACCCGGCGGAACCTTCCTCTACGAGTTCGATGTGCCGGACGCTGGCACCTTCTGGTACCACCCGCATGTTCGAAGCGCCGAGCAGATCGGCCGCGGGCTATATGGAGCGCTGATCGTCGAAGAGGACGATCCAGATGCGTTGCCGTGCGATCGCGATGTGACATGGGTGCTCGACGATTGGCGCCTGATGTCCGATGCGTCGATCAGTGAGGACTTCGGCAACCTTCGTGACGTCTCCCATGGCGGGCGCCTCGGCAACACGGTCACCGTGAATGGCCAGGTGACTGAGACCTTCGCGGTCCGGTCGGGTGAACGCCTGCGGCTTCGGCTTATCAACGTCGCGAACGCGCGGATCTTCGGTCTCGTGTTCGAGGAACACGAACCGGTGGTCGTCGCGATCGACGGGCACCCAACGGAGCCGCACAAGCCGGACGGTGGCCGCATCGTGCTCGGTCCCGGGATGCGCGTCGATCTCGTGCTCGATCTGAATGGCGCGCCGGGAATCCAGACTCGCGTCATCGATACCTACTACGAGCGCGCCGCGTATCGGCTTCTTGATCTCACGTACGCATCCGCTCCACAGCGCGATCGCGCGTGGGAAGCTCCTCCGCGGCCCCTGCCGCCCAACCCACTCTCGGAGCCGACTCTCGCTACAGCGGAACACCATGAGGTGGTGCTCGGTGGCGGGATGATGGGTCGCATGACGCATGCAATGGTCGATGGGCAACGGCTCGAGGCGCGGGAGCTGTTCCGTCGTGGCATGGCTTGGTCGATCAACGGCGTTGCAGTCCCCCAAGACCGACATGTGCACGAACCCTTGGCAGCCTTGCGTCGCTTTGCGTCCTATGTGCTGACAATCCGTAACGACACAGCCTGGCCGCACCCGATGCATCTGCACGGCCTCGTATTCCGAGTGATCGCACGGAACGGCCGGGCGACACCGCGCCGTGAGTGGCAGGATACGGTCCTGGTGCCGCCTTGGAGCAGCGCTGATATCGCCTTCGTTGCGGACAATCCGGGAGATTGGATGTTCCACTGCCACATTCTGGAACATCAGGCCGCCGGGATGATGGCGACACTCCGCGTGCCATGACCGGACTGGCGACTGCTACGATACCCACCGTGTTGGTGGGCGCGCTGCCGGCACCGCGCAAGTGCCGTTCCCGGCAATGAGACCTGCCATCCACATCGTGCTTGCCGTCGTGGTTGGCCTCGCGCCGGCAGGTCTGATCGGAGGCTATCTCATGCTCTCGCCCGCGGGCGATGAGGAAGGCTCGCGAATTGATCGTGCGTCCGCCGCCTCGGAAAGGACGGATGGTACACGCCTCTATGCGGAGTTCTGTGCAGCCTGCCACGGTGCTCGGCTGGAAGGGCAGCCAAATTGGCAGCAGCGCAGGCCGGACGGGCGCTTACCGGCACCGCCGCATGATGCGACCGGCCACACTTGGCACCATGGCGACGAAGTCCTGTTCCGCATCACCAAGCTCGGGCCGGCCGCGATCGTGGAGGGGTACAAGAGCGACATGCCGGGCTTCGAGAACG
>CAZHMM010000317.1:0-2948 GCA_964533585.1 uncultured Elioraea sp. | reverse complement strand
CCCGAACAACCCCAAGTACCGGCTGTTCATCGCGCTCTGGAAGCGCCTGCCGGTGGCGGTCGCGAACCTGCTCGGCCCGCCGCTCGTGCGGGGGCTGGGGTAAGGGCGATCAGGCGGCCCTGAGCGAGGCGCGGGCAACCGCGAGGTCGTGCGCCGTCTGCAGGTTCATCCAGAACTCGGCCGAGGTGCCGAGCCGGACAGCAAGCTTGAGTGCCGTCTCCGCGGTGATCGCGCGCGTTCCCGCCAGGATCGCGGTGATCCGGTTGGTCGGCACACCGATCTCGCGCGCGAGCCGGCTCGCCGAGAGCCCGAGCGGGAGGAGGAACTCCTCGCGCAGGATCTCGCCAGGCGTGACCGGCATGTCCGTCGCCGCAGTCGCGACAGCGCGGAAGTCCACCCGGCCGGTATCGAGGTCCTCACGTGCGATCAGGCGTCGGCTCGGCATGGCTCGGCTCCTCAGTGGTAGTCGACGATTTCGACCTCGTGCGCATGTCCGTCGCGCCAGACGAAGCAGACCCGCCACTGGTCATTTACCCGGATGCTGTGCTGCCCGACGCGGTCGCCCTTCAGCGCCTCGAGCCGGTTGCTCGGCGGTGCACGGAGATCATCGAGCCGCATGGCCGCATCCAGCATCGCGAGCTTCCGCCGCGCCACACGGACCATGTCGGCCGGAAAGCCCTTGGGCGTGAGGTTCCGGAAGACCGCCGCGGTGCGCTTGCAGCGAAAGCTCCTGATCACGCCTGTTACGTGTCACGTCATAAGAGTTTACGTCAAGCGCAACAGGCCGCGCGCAGGTCAGGGGGCGCGCGAGAAAGGCGGGTGGCCCACCGGTCATGCAGGACGGGAGGGCTGCTGGGTACTCGTTCGTATGCGCTTATAGCCATGCTGGCTGTGAGCGTACTTTTTTACTGGACGGCTACGCCCTCACCTACCGGTCGCCACCGCCTGGTATCAGTAGTCATAAACGTCTTGGGGCACGGACTTGGTTCCTAGCCTTGGCGTGCGTATGTGAGGGCGCGGAAGGAGTTCGCAATGTCCGATGACGCAACGAAGCCAACGGCCAAGGTGATCGAGCTGCACCCGGCCAAGGCCACCAAAGCTTCAGAGAAGAAGTGGGGCAAGGCGGTGATGGAGCGCGGGTTCTGTATCGTGCCGTCCCTGCTCTTGCGGGCACAGCCACGCCTGAAGCTGACGCCCACGCAGCTCGCGGTGCTGATGCACCTGGCCGACTACTGGTGGGACATGGCGCGCAAGCCCTACCCGAGCAAGAAAGCGCTTGCCGAGCGGCTTGGGCTCGGGGAGCGGCAGGTGCAGAGGATCATTGCCGAGCTTGAGAAGGCTGGCTTTGTGAAGCGGATTGAGCGGATCGCGAGGCATCGCGGCAAGCTCTCGAACGAGTACGACCTTACCGGCCTTGTGAGTCGGCTGAAGGAGATCGAGCCGGAGTTCCGTCTGGTCGAGGAAGAGGTCAAGCAGAAGCGGCGGGCGGTGGCCCGCCCCGGGCTCAAGGATCGGAGGGTGGCCAAGTCAACACCCTGATCGAGTTCGCGGCGTAGCTCAGCCGGATAGAGCGCCCTGCTTCCTGCGTGTCTGTGAGACGGCAATTTCACAGTACGGGCGGGGAGGTCGCAGGTTCAAGTCCTGCCGCCGCGTCCAATTGGCGTTCCTTCGCCCTTTTCTGTGAAGAGTATTCGATTCACCCCGCCCAGGGATCGACCACCGGCACGCCGCAGCCCAGAAGGTCGCGATCGCGCGTGGCGAGGGTGACGCCATGGGCCTGGGCGGTCGCGGCGACCATCGCGTCCTGCACGAGGATCGGCCGGCCGCTGCCCTCGCGCGCGGCGCGCAGCAGGCTGAATGCCTCGGCTGCGGGCGCATCGAAGGGCAGCACGCGGCCGCCGAGTGTCACCGCGAACATCTCGCGCGCCGCCTCCATCAGCCGGGCCCGCCTGGTGCCGTCGGGAAGCCGGCGGATGCCGTACAGGATCTCCGCCTGACAGATCGCGGCCGTCGCCATCGCCTCGATCGGGTGGCGACGAAGCCAGGCGGCCACGGACTCGTCCGGCCGGGCGCGCATCACCTGCGACAGCACATTGGTGTCGAGCAGATAGATCACCCGTATTCGGGGCCGCTGAAATCGGGCGGCGGGCGGCCCTGGTCGCGCGGCGGCAGATCGAGGTCCACGCCGCCGATCAGCGCGAAGCGGCGGTGCAGCGCCTCGAAGGCATTGGCGGGGGGCTCGGCCCGCTCGTCGAGGGCGGCGCCAAGGATGCGGCGCGCCTCCTCCTCCATGGAGCGGCCATGACGGGCCGCGCGGATGCGCAGCCTGTCCTTCACCGCGGGGTCGAGGCGGCGGATCGTCAGGGTCGTGGTGTCGGAGGCGGGACGCGCGTCACTCTGCATGCAAAGAATGCTATCTGATGCAAGCATTGCTTGCAACCGGCAGCGCGGTAGGCCCGCGGCAACGGACGTGCTGTATGGGGAGGCGATGCCCCGCCTCCTGTTCCTCGCCCATCGCATCCCCTACCCGCCCGACAAGGGCGAGAAGATCCGCGCCTGGCACATGCTCGACCACTTGGCGAAGGCCTGGGAGGTCGAGCTCGGCTGCCTGGTCGATGATCCGCGCGACCTCGACCACGTCCCCACGCTGCGCGGCCGCTTCGCCCATGTCGAGGCGCACCAGGTGCGCGGGCGGTGGCAGGCGGCTTCGCGCGCTCTTGCGCGGCTGCGCCCGGGCCTGCCGCTCTCGCTCGGCTGGTTCCACCACCCCGCCCTCGCCGCCTGGGTCCGCCGCGGCCTCGCCGAGCGACGCTGGGACGCCGCCTTCGTCTACTCCTCGGCGATGGCGCCCTACGTGATGGGGCCGGGCGCGCACCGGCCCGGCTTCCGCCGCGTGCTCGACATGGTCGATGTCGATTCCGCCAAGTGGCAGGCCTATGCCGCCGGCG
>CAZHMM010000316.1:1846-2979 GCA_964533585.1 uncultured Elioraea sp. | reverse complement strand
GCTATCCGACCCGGCCCGCGCAAGGAGCACCCGCATGGCCAAGGCCGCCGAGAAGCCGAAGACCGACGACCAGACCTACGGCATCGCCGCCGACCGGCTGCGCTCGCTCGTCGAGCGGATCGAACGGCTCGAGGAGGAGCGCCGCGCGCTCGCCGGCGACATCAAGGACATCTACGCCGAGGCGAAATCCGCCGGATTCGACGTCAAGGTGATGCGCCAGATCATCCGCCTGCGCCGTCAGGACCAGGCGGAGGTCGAGGAGCAGGAGAGCCTGCTCGACCTCTACAAGCGCGCGCTCGGGATGGGCTAGGCCCGGCTCAGGCGCCGCCCCAGCGCCACCACCAGCCAGTTGCCGGGCAGCGCCGCGGCGATCCAGACCCAGCCGTGCAGGCTGCCCGACGCGATGCCCGAGACATAGGCGCTGACGTTGCAGCCGCCGGCGACGATCCCGCCCCAGCCGATCAGCAGCCCGCCGATCACGGCCCCGGCGACGCGGCCGAGGGTCAGCCCGCCGCGACGGGCGAACCGTCCGGCCAGCGCGGCCGCAAGCATCGCCCCGGCCATCAGCGCGAGCAGCATCACCGTCGTGCGGTCGGCGAGCAGCGGATTGAACAGCCAATCCGCCCGCGTCGGCTCCTGCCACCAGGTCCAGAACGCCGGATCATCCCAGCCCAGCGCCTCGACCGCGAGGCTGCCCCAGAGCGGCAGCGCGGCGACGATCGCCCAGGGCCGGCCGGCGATCAGCAGGGTGGCGAGGTTGAGCAGCGCGAGCCCGATCGCGCCCCAGAGCAGCGGCCACGGCCCGCGCAACGGTCCGCCGAGCGTGGCGCCGATCGGCTGCACCGCGCCGTGCCGCCGCCGCTCGATCGCCGCCGCCACGCCCCACGCCGACGCGAGCGCGGCAAGGGTCAGCGCCAGGGCCAACGCGGTGCCGAGGCTCGCCTGCAAGGAGACCGCCGGCACACTCGGCCAGTCGCCCCAAAGATCGACCGTCAGCGCTGCCCCGGTCGCGCCGAGCACCGCGAAGGGCAGCGTGAGCAGCGCGCCTGGGCTGCCGGCGCCGGCGGCGTAGCAGGTGCCCGAAACGCAGCCCGCCGCGACCTGCATGCCGATGCCGAACACGAAGGCGCCCA
>CAZHMM010000316.1:0-1746 GCA_964533585.1 uncultured Elioraea sp. | reverse complement strand
GAGACAGGCAGAGCGCGCCGCTCCGACCCTGAACTACTGACGCGATCCGGCATGCTGGTCCCGGTCCTCCGTGCCGCGGCGGACCGTCCATATGGGGATGGTCGGCGCCATCAATCCGGCCGGCGGCGCATCGCAGCGATCCGTGCGCCTCAATCCGGGTCGGGCCGGCGGACCAGGATCTCGCGCTTGCCGACATGGTTCGGCGGCCCCACCACGCCCTCCTTCTCCATCTGCTCGATCAGCCGGGCGGCGCGGTTGTAGCCGATCTGCAAGTGGCGCTGGATGAAGCTGGTGGACGCCTTGCCCTCACGCGCCACCAGATCGACCGCGCGGTCGTAGAGCGAGGTCTCGTCGCTCTCCTCGCCGGCGAGCGCACCGCCCATGCCGGGCAGCGCCGCCTCGCCCGCCGCGGCCGAGGCATCGGCCTCGGTCACCTCGTCGAGATACTCGGGCTCGCCGAGCTCGCGCAGATGCGCGACCACCGCCTCGACCTCGCCGTCGGAGACGAACGGGCCGTGCACGCGCGTGATCCGCCCGCCGCCGGCCATGTAGAGCATGTCGCCCTGGCCGAGCAGCTGCTCCGCCCCCTGCTCGCCGAGGATGGTGCGGCTGTCCACCTTGCCAACCACGCGGAAAGAGATGCGTGTGGGGAAGTTCGCCTTGATGACGCCGGTGATCACATCGACGGACGGGCGCTGGGTCGCCATCAGGATGTGGATGCCGGCCGCGCGCGCCATCTGCGCGAGGCGCTGCACCGCTGCCTCGATCTCCTTGCCGGCGACGATCATCAGGTCCGCCATCTCGTCGACCACCACGACGATGAACGGCAGCGGATCGAGGCTGAGCGGCTGGTCCTCCCACACGGGGCGGCCGGTCTCCGGATCGAAGCCGGTCTGCACGCGCCGGGTCGGCGTCTCGCCGCGGCCGCGCGCCTCGGTGACGCGCGCGTTGTAGCCGGCGATGTTGCGCACGCCGAGCTGGCTCATCAGCCGGTAGCGCCGCTCCATCTCGCGCACCGCCCATTTCAGCGCGCCGATCGCCTTGGCGGGTTCGGTGACGACCGGGGCGAGCAGATGCGGGATGCGGTCATAGACCGACAGCTCCAGCATCTTCGGGTCGATCATGATGAAGCGGCACTCCTCGGGCGGGTGCCGCATCACGATCGACAGGATCATGGTGTTGATCGCGACCGACTTGCCGGCCCCCGTGGTGCCGGCGATCAGCAGATGCGGCATGCCGGCGAGATCGACGATCACCGGCGCGCCGCCGATGTCCTTGCCGAGTGCCAGGTCGAGGCGGCCCTTCGCCTTGGCCCATTCCTCCGAGCCGAGCAGTTCGGAGAGATAGACCGTCTCGCGCCGCGTGTTCGGCAGTTCGATGCCGATCGCGTTGCGCCCCGGCACGACGGCGACGCGCACGCTGACCGCGCTCATCGAGCGGGCGATGTCGTCGGCGAGCCCGATCACGCGCGAGGACTTCGTCCCCGGAGCGGGCTCCAACTCGTACAGCGTCACCACGGGGCCCGGGCGGATGGCGACAATCCGGCCCTGCACGCCGAAATCGGACAGCACGCCCTCGAGCATGCGCGCATTGGCTTCGAGGCTCTCCGGTGAGGGGCGGCCGGCGCGCGTCGTCGGCGCCTCGGCGAGCAGGGTCAGCGGCGGCGGCACCCATCCAGCCCCGGCGAGCGGCAGCGACCCCTGCGCGGCGGCGCGCTTCGGCTCCGCGGGCGGATCGACGCGCGGC
>CAZHMM010000315.1:0-3000 GCA_964533585.1 uncultured Elioraea sp. | reverse complement strand
GGCGCAGGGGATCATGGCCTGCCGGTCGCCGCAGCGGGCCGGCGCGGCGCTGCACTCTCCAGCTCCTGGAGGCGGAAATCGGCATCCGCCTGGTTCTTCTCCACTGTCGCCTGGAGCTCGCGCAGCGCGTTCTGGGTCTCGTCCGAGCGCCCGCGCAGCAGCCGGACCTCGGTCTCGAGCGCCGCCACGCGGTCGAGCAAACGGCTGAGCAGTTCCTGCTGGCCCTCGGCCACGGTGCCGGGGCGCGGCGCCGCCGGCACGGGCGCGCCGAGCGCCGAGCCGCCGCGCGCCTGCAGGGCCTGGAGGTCGCGGCGCAGTTCCAGGATCTGGTTCTGCAGCGCGATGCCCTCGCGGCTCTCGATCTGGCCGAGCGCCGGGGCGGCGAACAGCACGAGCAACGGGATCAGCCTGAGCGTGCGCATGGATCGCTGGACCTTCCTTCCTCGGATGCGGCCTCGGCCGCCCGCTTAGGGCGCGGCGCGCCGCGCCGCAAGCGACGCACGCGCGAGCGTGCGAGCCATGAACGACGAAGGGGCGGCGCGGGTTGCCGCGCCGCCCCTCCCCGAAGCCGGGCCCGCGTCAGCGGACCGAGGTGATGGCGACGCGGTTCTGCGCCCACGCCTCCTCGTTCGAACCGAGGGCGATCGGGCGGTCCTTGCCGAAGCTGATCGTGCTGATGCGCGCGGGCGCGACGCCGAGGGCGACCAGCGTATCGCGCGCCGAGTCAGCCCGGCGCTGGCCGAGCGCGAGGTTGTACTCGCGCGTGCCGCGCTCGTCGGCATGGCCGGCGATCTGCACCATCACCGCGCCGTGCTGGCCGAGCCAGGCGGCCTGCCGCTCGAGCGTCGGGCGCTGATCGCCACGGATGTTGAAGCGGTCGAAGTCGAAGAACACCCGGTCGCCGATATTGGCGACGAGGTCCTCCTGCGACCCGGGGCGCGGGCCGGTCGCCTGGCCGGCGCCAGTGGCCGCGCCGGACTGATCGGGCGTCGACTCGCAGGCGACGACGAACGCCAGCGCTGCGACGGGGGCCAGCAGCTTCAGTTTCATGAGAGGCGTACCTTCTCCATGGGGGGATGTGCGGTCGTACGCGCTACCCGACTCCGGGTGCAACCGGAGGGCGCCGATAGCGTGACCGCTCGTGTCGGGTCAAGCTCGGGCGGGATTGTGGCGGTTCAGGGGATCAACGGTGACCATGCGGGGTCGGACGCATCGGTCGGCGTGGCGAGCGCGCGCTCGTTGAAGCCGGTGATGTCGATCGAGGCGAGCCGTGCCGTGTAGCCGGCGCCGCGCGCGTCGCGCGCCGGCGTTTCACGGAAGAACGCCAGCACCCGGCCGTTCGGCGCGAAAGTCGGGCCCTCCATCTGGTAGCCCTCGGACAGAATCCGCTCGCCCGAGCCGTCCGGGCGCATCACCCCGATCGCGAAGGTGCCGCCGGCGATGCGCGTGAAGGCGATCAGATCGCCGCGCGGCGACCAGACCGGCGTGGCGTAGCGGCCGTTGCCGAAGCTGATGCGGCGCACGTTCGAGCCGTCCGCGTTCATCACGTAGAGTTGCTGATTGCCGCCGCGATCGCTGTTGAAGACGATCTGCTGGCTGTCGGGCGAGAAGCACGGGCTGACATCGAGGGCGCCGGTGCTGGTGAGCTGGCGCTCGCGCCGCGAGCGCAGATCGACCAGGAAGATGTTGGCGTTGCCGCCGCGGATCGCCGAGAGCAGCACCGAATTGCCGTCCGGGCTGAAGCGTGGGCTGAGCGTCATGCCCGGGAAATTGCCGAGCAGGCTCTGCCGGCCGCTGTCCACGTCCAGCAGATAGACGCGCGGCTCGTTGCGGAAGAACGACATGAACGCGACCTGGTTCACGTTCGGATGGAAGCGCGGGGTCAGCGCCAGCCACTGCCCGTCGGTGAGGAAGCGGTGGTTCTCGCCGTCCTGATCCATGATGGCGAGGCGCTTGACGCGCCGGTCGCGCGGGCCGCTCTCGGCGACGAAGACGATCCGCGTGTCGAAGTAGCCCTTCTCGCCGAGCAGCCGCTCGTAGATCGCATCCGAGCAGATATGCGCGATCCGCCGCCAGTTCGGCACGTTGGTGGTGAAGGCCGTGCCCTGAAGCTGGGTGCCCGGCAGCACGTCCCACAGCCGGAACTCGACGCGCAGCCGGTCGCCCTGCTGGTCCACCTTGCCGGTGACGAGCGCCTGGGCGCCGATCGCGCGCCAATCGGCGAAGCGCGGCGTGGCGTCGGGCGCCTCCTGGAGGAAGGCACGCCGGTCGATCGGCCGGAACAGGCCCGAGCGGGCGAGATTCGCCGTGATCACCTGGGCGATCTGGGCGCCGAAGGGCTGGGCGCCGGCGAAATCCGGGATGGCGACCGGCATCGGGTCGGTGCGCGCGCGGGTGATGTCGATCACCGGGCCCTGCGCCCGGCTGGTGCCGGGCAGCCCCATGGCGGCCACAGCGGCGAGCCCGGCCATCAGGCCTCGCCGCCCGAGGGACAGCGCTTCCAGCGCCTGGTACTGGCGATCGGTCAGCAGTCGGTCGGTCATCAGGACCTCTTGCGGCACGGCCGGGGTCGCGGCCGACGGGTGCACATAGCGCAGGGGATCAACGCGGTCGATGGACGGGCGGTTGCAGCCGCGTGAGCAGGCTGCGGGTCAACGAACCAGGCCCTGAGGGCTGAAGCGGAAGGTCGCGGTCTCCAGAATCGCGCGCTGCTCCGGGGCGATCGGCAACGGATTGCAGCGTGGGCTCATCAGCGCCCGGCGCGCCTGCTCCGCGACGATCTGCTCGCGGCCGCTGTACTGCCGCACCGGGGTGGCGGTGACCACCGAACCGTCCGGGCGCAGCCGGACCCGCAGTTCGACGACGATCTCCTCGAGCCCGCGCATGCCGGCATCGACGCTCCAGCACTCGCTGATCTTGTTGGCCAGCCCGTCGATCTCGCCGCGCGTCAGGCCGGGGGTCGGCGCGGTGCCGCCCGGCGCGCCCGGGGTGGGCGGGGGG
>CAZHMM010000314.1:0-3024 GCA_964533585.1 uncultured Elioraea sp. | reverse complement strand
TCGGCGCGCGCGAGCTCAACTACTCGTCGGATATCGACCTCATCGTCCTGTTCGATCCGGAGAGCGGAGCCTATCACGGCGAGAACCCGCTGGCGTTCTTCGTCAGGATCGCACGCGATCTTGTCAGGCTGATGGAGGAGCGCACCGCCGGCGGCTACGTGTTCCGCACCGACCTCCGGCTGCGCCCCGATCCGGCGGCGACCCCGCTCGCGGTCTCGGTGGAGGCGGCGCTGACCTATTACGGCGCGCTCGGCCAGAACTGGGAGCGCGCGGCGATGATCAAGGCGCGCCCGGTCGCCGGCGACCTTGCCGCCGGTGCCTCCTTCATGGCCGAACTCCGCCCCTTCGTCTGGCGCAAGAACCTCGACTTCGCCGCGATCCGCGACGTCCATTCGATCAAGCGGCAGATCCAGGCGCATCGCGGCGGCGCGACGATCGCGGTCGCCGGGCATAACCTGAAGCTCGGGCGTGGCGGCATCCGCGAGATCGAGTTCTTCGCCCAGACCCAGCAGCTGATCTGGGGCGGCCGCGACCCCGCGCTGCGCGAGCCCGCGACGCTGCGCGCACTCGCGGCGCTGACGCGGGTCGGGCTGGTGCAGGAGGGCACGCGCGCCGAACTGGAGGCCGCCTATCGGTTCCTGCGCCGGATCGAGCACCGGCTGCAGATGATCGATGACCGCCAGACTCATGCCGTTCCGGCGGACCCTGAGGGTTTGGCGCGGCTCGCCGCCTTCGCCGGGTTCGCGGCGGTCGAGGCGTTCGCCGCCGAGCTGACCCGGCACCTCTCGCGCGTCGAGCGCCACTATGCGGCGCTGTTCGAGGAGGCGCCGGAGCTCGGCGGCCCGGGCAGCCTGGTGTTCACTGGCGTCGAGGACGATCCAGAGACGATCGCGACGCTCCGCCAGATGGGCTACGCCAACCCCTCGGGCGTGGCCGCGACCGTGCGGGGCTGGCATCACGGGCGGCCGCGCGCGACCCGCAGCGCGCGGGCGCGCGAGATCCTGACCGAACTGATGCCCGCGCTGCTCGCCGCCTTCGCGCGGCAGAAGGAGCCCGATCACGCCTTCGCGCGATTCGATGCCTTCATCACCCACCTGCCGGCCGGGGTGCAGCTGTTCAGCCTGTTCCAGCGCAACCCGGCGCTGATGGACCGGGTCGCGGCGATCTGCGGCGCGGCCCCCTTGCTCGCCGACTATCTGGCACACCACCCGCCGGTGCTGGACGGGCTGCTCGACGGCGCGAGGCCGGACCGGTCGGTCGTGCCTGCGCTGAAGCCGCTGCTCGCCGAGGCGCGCCATCTCGAGGAGGCGATGGATGTCGTGCGCCGCGTCGTCCACGAGCGCGCCTTCCTGATCGGGGTCGCGACGCTGGAGGGCGCACTCGATGTCGATCGCGCCGGACTCGCGCGCGCGCGCCTGGCGGATGCCGCGCTGACCGCGCTGCTGCCGCGTGTGATGCGCGACTTCGCTGGCCGCTACGGCCGGATTGCCGGCGGCGGCATGGCGGTCGTCGCGATGGGCAAGCTCGGCGGGCGCGAGATGATGGCCGCCTCCGATCTCGACCTGATCATGCTGTACGAGCACGCCTCGGGGGCGGAGACGGCCAAGGGCGGGTCTGGGCGGCGGCTCAGTCCGCCCGAGTATTTCGGCCGGCTGGCGCAGCAATTCGTCACCGCGATCACCGTGCCGACGGGCGAGGGCAAGCTGTTCGACGTCGACATGCGGCTCCGCCCCTCGGGCAACAAGGGGCCCATCGCGGTGCAGTTGGCCGGCTTCGCGCGCTACCAGGCCGAGGAGGCCTGGACCTGGGAGCATATGGCGCTGACGCGCGCGCGGGTGATCGCCGGCCCGGCCGGGCTGAAGCGGCGCGCGGCGGAGGCGATCCGCGCGGCGCTGACCCGGCCGCGCGATGCGAAGAAGCTGCGCGAGGACGCGGCATCGCTGCGGAGCCGCATCGCCAAGGAGATCCCGCCCTTCTCGCCCTGGGACGTGAAGTACCGTCCCGGCGGGCTGCTCGAGGCCGAGTTCGTCTGCCAGGTGTTGCAGCTGGTCCATGCGGCGCGAACGCCCGAGGTGCTGGCGGGCTCCACGGCGGCGAGCCTGCGGGCGCTGGCGAAGGCCGGCGTGTTGGGCGCCGACGAGGCCGCGCGGCTGATGGCGGCCTCGCGGCTGTTCCGCACCGTGCAGGGTGTGTTGCGGCTGACCGTCGGCAAGCCGCGCACGGCCGAGGACATTCCGCCACCCGTGGTCGAGGCGCTCTGCCGCGCGGCGGCGACCGCGGGGGTGCGTGGCGCCGTTGACCTCCCCGCGCTCGGGGCCCAGATGCTCGCCTGCGCGCGCGATGTCCGCGCCGCGTTCAACCGCCATGTGGCCGATCTCGGTCCCGTCGATGCGGGTCCGGAGGCCTGAGGGGAAGCTCACGCATGCCGACTGCGAAGACGCCCGCGACCAAGGCCGCCGCACCCGCCGAGGTTCCGGCCGGGGTGAAGGAGGGTGACCCTGCGCCTGCATTCTCGCTCGCGGCGACGGGCGGGCGCACGGTCAGCCTGAAGGACATGAAGGGCAAGCCGTTCGTGCTCTATTTCTATCCCAAGGCTGACACGCCCGGCTGCACGACCGAGGCCTGTGCATTCAACGAGGCGCTGACGCAGTTCAAGGGGCTCGGGATGGACGTCATCGGGGTGAGCCCGGACAAGATGCCGGCGATCGAGAAGTTCGCCGAGAAGTACGGGCTGACCTTTCCCCTGGCGTCGGACCCGGACAAGGCCACCGCGCAGGCCTATGGCGCCTGGGGCGAGAAGGTGTTCATGGGCCGGAAGTCGATCGGGCTGATCCGCAGCACGTTCCTGGTGGATGCCAAGGGCAAGGTCGCCAAGGTGTGGAAGAAGGTGAAGGTGGACGGCCACGCCGCTGCGGTGCTGGAGGCGGCGAAGAAGCTCTGAGCCGGGGGGCCATTGGCCCCCCGGTCCCCCCTTGGAGGGCGTCGCTCCCGTTGGTCGCGACGCGGACCCCCAGGTGCAGGGGG
>CAZHMM010000313.1:0-3051 GCA_964533585.1 uncultured Elioraea sp. | reverse complement strand
CATCCGGCAGCACGTTCTCCAGGAGATCGCGCAGCTTCGGGATGTTCCACTGCCCGTTGCCGAGCTCGTAGACCTTCCGACCTTCCGTGTCCCGGAAGGTGGTGTAGAAGGTCTCGTTGGCGGACTTCACCCGCAGGTCGAAGTCGAGGATCAGGAGAGCATCGCGCGCGGAATCGACGATCTTCTCGACATATTCCCGCTCTGCCTCGAGCAGAGCGGTCGCCTGCTCCCGCTCGGTGACGTCGTCGATCGCGAGAAGGATGGTGTCCGGCCGATCGGCCCGCTCCATGCGGTGCGCGTTCAGCACCATCACCCGCCTGCCGATCATCTCGAACTCGTGCTCGACCCTGAACTCGTCTACCGCACCGCTGTTGGGCAGGATGTCCTCAAGGAGCTCCCGCAGCTCCGGGATGTCCCATTGCCCGTTGCCGAGCTCGTAGACGAGGCGACGCGTGATTTCCCTCTCGTCAACCTCGAAGGTTTTGAAAAACGCCGGATTGGCGGTCACCACCCGCAGGTCGCCGTTCAGGACCAGCAGCGGCTGACGCATCGTTGCAAGAATCGCCTCGGCAATCCCGCGAATCTCATCCCCGACACCCTCGGGTGTCCGCTCGCCGCTGCTGTTCTGGCCTTCGGCTCCGGCCATCTCCGTCCCCCGCCCCTACGGTCTCTTGAGGAGGGTATCCACTGTGGAGAGCGGCGGCAACTCAAGGAAGAGCGGTGAGAAAATGGCTCAAGAGCTTTCACGAGCGGTCTGCAACGCGACCGGAAACAGGAAAGCGCGGGCGATGCGCCGCCGCCAGGATTGGGTGAGCGGTTCCTCGATCACGCCGAGGCGCTCATAGGCGTGGATGAATTGATCGGTCTCCATAACAATGCCGACATGCTTCGCGATGGCGCGCGGCGCCATGCGGAAGAGCAGCAGCGTGCCGGGCCCGGCCTGCGACGGCTCGATCTCGATCATGCATGTCCGGGCGCCTTCGGCCAGAACCTCGCGCGGCCCCGTCTCGCCCCAGTCGCGGCTGTAGGGCGGTATCGGGAAAGGCTCGGGGCCGACGACCTCGCGCCAGACGCCACGCGCGAGCCCCAGGCAGTCGCAGCCGACGCCGGCGACGCTCGCCTGATCGTGGTAGGGCGTGCCGAGCCAGCGGCGGGCTGCGGCGACTACCTTCGCCGGATCGGCCGCTCTCAAAGCACTGCCCCCTCGTGGCCGCCGTCACGGCTCGCGTAGCGGATCACCGCGTCCTGGCCGGGGATGTGCGGGAAGCCGCGGAAGTTGGCGACGTTGGCGTACTTCGCGCGGCAGGTCTCCAGCCGCTTGTCGCAGCCGGCGCGGATGACGAAGGAATCGCCGATCGCTAGCGGCCGGACCGGCGCCTCGAGGAGCGAAACAGTGACCTCGCCCTCCTCCTGCCTGCCGTGACCCGCCACCTCCGCCCGACGCCCGGCGTTTGCGCCGGAGGTCCAGGTCAGCGTGCCGCGGGTGAACCAGCCGCTCGCGAAGCTGCCGAGGCCGACCGCGACAAAGGCGCGGTCGCGGAGGGCCGCCGCCACGGAGCCGTGGGCCATATAGCTCGGGTTATCCAAGTCCACGCCGCATCTCGCGTCGCCGAGCTGCGCATCGCAGGTTGCCTGGAAGGTGCGCCCCACGGTCTGCCCGAGCACATGCGCGAGCGAGCGGACCTCAGCAACGAAGGCGAGCCGCCCGCGCCGGATCTGGCCGATGGCGCCGCGGGGCAGGAGCGCCCGCTGGCTCGTGTCGGACCAGTTCACGCGCCAGACCTCGACCTCTGCATTGTCCCAGCGGCCATCGAGGATGTCGGTCTCGGTGATCCGGTCCGAGCGCAGGACGCCCTCGGCATCCTGCGCGTCGACCGAAAGATCGCTGCTCGAGCGCAGCTCCGAGGCGGTGAACCCGCTCTCGGGCTCGAAGGTGGTGCCGTCGAAAACGAGCGGCAGGTCGTGATCGGTGAACCCGAAGGTCAAGCCGTCCGAGCGCACGATCCGCCAGCACCAGGCAAGCGTGGTCGTGCCCTCGTCGAGATGGGCCTGCAGACCCGGAGCGAGCGCCTTCATCGCGGGTCCCGGAAGCCGCGCTCCAGCCGGTCGCGCAGGCCGATGAGGCCGAGCCCGAGGGTGATGAGCGTGATCGGCGCGGCGTCGCCCGTGCCCGCAAGCAGCGCGACGAGGCGGGCGAGGTCAGCGAGCGGGCCGCTCTCCGGCAGCAGAAGCGCGCCGGTGCCGATAGTGAGGGCGATGAGGCCCGCCCACCAGGTCAGGGACGTCGGTCGAAGATAGCGCATGGATCAGGCCCTTCGGACGAGCTGGGAGAGGAGCGCCGCGAGCCGGGCGAGCCAGCGCGGCAGATTTGCAGGTTCGGGTCCCGCGGAAGCGGCAACGGTGGTAGGCGCGGCAGGTGCCGGCTGTGGCCGCAGCAGCTCCAGCGCCTCGCTCTCCGTCAGTCGTCGCAGCGGCTTCGAGAAGTCGACGCGGCCGCCGGCATCGACCGCCCAGACCGGCAGCGTGCCGCTCGGGTAGCGGCCGTGGCGAAAGAGGTCGCGCTCGGCCTCCCGGCGGGGGCGGAGGACCGCCGGCTTCAGCCAGTTCATGAAGGCGTCCGCCGCGGCGGCGCGGTCGCCGGCGTTCAGGTGCTTCGTCAGCGTCGCTCGCGCGATGCCGCCTGTATTGTAGTGGAACGAGACCAGCGCATCGAACTCGTGCTGAGCGAGCGGCACCTTCACCGCCCGCAGCACCTCGGCCTCATAGCGCGCGAGATCGGCGCGGAAGACGCGGAAGGCCTCGCGGATGCCGGCGTCGTGATCGGCGGGCATGCCGCGCGGCATGAGGGCCGGATCGGGCGGGCCGGCTGCGGCGGTGTGGCCGATGCCGAAGGTCCAGACGCCCTTCACGTCGAGATACGGGCCCGGCACGACGCCCTCGTGCCGGATCAGGGCCAGCAGGCCCCGGTCGCTGGTGCGCATGGATGACTACCTGAGGATGGAGACGAGCAGGATGAGCACGGCCACGAGGAGGCCGACCCGCAGGCGGTGG
>CAZHMM010000312.1:0-3111 GCA_964533585.1 uncultured Elioraea sp. | reverse complement strand
GGATCCTCACCCCGCCAGAGCAGCGGGCAACGACCTTTTTCAGCAGCCTGCTAGATGGGCGGGGCTAAGGGTTTAGCAGGGTCAACATCAAGATAACTATGTTTCTCAGATCACTGAGAGCACGCCCGCACCTGATCACGCATGACGCTATAGTCGGAGAGTATTTCGGCTATTGCCGACCTCTCCGGCAACAGATCGAGCTCGTCGGCTGCGCGTGCCTGGAAGTCGCGGCTATACTCGACAACCGGCGGACAGACGGTCGCGACGCGGGAATCAGAAGCGACCGTCGCGCAGGCGGTCAGCGAGATCGTCGTGATCACGAGGACGGCGAGCCGCCGCTTCCAGCATCCGACGTTGGACGTCATTGGCCTTCTCCATGGTTTCAAGGCGTTCGGCGAGGCGTCCCGCTCGCCCCCCGGAGCGCCGAAGCGAAAGCAGGAACAGGAGCACGGCGAACGCGATGGCGCCGTAGCGCAGAGCTACCCGCATGCACGGGCGGGCGGCGAACCCGGTCAGGAGCGCGGTGATCATCGCAGCCCCTTCTTCCAATCGTCGAGCCGAGCGTAGATCGTGACCGCGATGCCGGCGAGCGCCACCGCGATGAACACCCAGCGCAGTGTGTCGAGATACGGCACGAGCGTCAGGATCGCGGTCTGGGTCTCCGCCAGGACGCTCTGAGCCACCTCGACCCCGGCGACACCCAGCGTCGCCACACCGGCTGCGCCGCCGCCCTTCATGGTGCGGCTGTCAGCCAGCACCTCGCGCGCGGGCGGCGTCTCGGCTGCAAATGCCGTCGCCCGGACCGGGAACCGCTCGCCCCACTGGCGCGCGGGCCCGACGTCGACATGGATGAACCCCGAGCGCGGATAGAAGCCGAAGCCGAGGAATCCGACCTCCCGCGCCGCCGCCTCGAAGGCCGCTGGGTCGTGGTTCGCCATGGCGATATCGAAGGCGGCGCCGTCGAGATGCTTCGACCGCGTGGCGCCGCCGACGGCGCGGTTGTGCTCGGGGCTGCGATAGGCGGAGCGGACGATCAGCGGCTTGCCCAGCCGGTCGCGCAGCGCCTGCAGCTTGTCGAGCGCGGGCTCGTTGATCAGCAGCTTGCCAGTGCCCCGGCAGGCGATCTCGGCTGGCGAGAAGTTGGGCCAGCGCCAGCTGCTCACGGGGACGTCGCGCCAGTGGTCGTAGAAGGTCGTGGTCATGGGGTTCTCCGAAACGAAAAAAACCCGCCTCGAGGGCGGGTGATTGCGAACTGATGAATGGGGATGGGGCGCGGCTACGGGCTGCCGCCGAAGATCTTGAGCTTGATGGCGATGCCCGCGAGCAGCGCCAGCATGACGCCGGTTGTGATCATGCGGACGGCCGTCTGCATGGCGGTGCGGCGCACCAGGCGGATGCAGTCGACGAGCGAGCGGAGATCGCGGATGTCGAGCGCGGCCTCGTCGCCGTCGAGACCGACATCGGCGAGCGCGCGCTTCGCGCCTTCCTCCGCCGCCCGCGTCAGGATCGCCTCGAACTCGGCGTCGGGCATGCGCACGAAGCCCTCGGATCGGGGTGGGTTCATCGGTTCCTCCCTCCGCCGCTCAGCCGATCTTGCAGCCCCAGAAGGACGTGTGATCGGCGGCGAAATAGCCGTCCGCGACCCGGAAATACCCCTGCAGCTCGACGGTATCGCCCGCGGTCAGCGGGACCATCGTCTGCAGCCAGATGGCGGTGGCGAGCGAGACATGGGTGGCAGAGATTTCGCCGAGGGAGCCGCGGATTTCGGTCGTGCCGTTCAGCACGAGCCGCCCGCGCATGCGGGCCGTGGCGCTGGCGTTGATCTTGTAGAGCAGCGTCGCGCCGAAGAGGTAGGTGCCGTCGACGGGGGCGACGAAGTAGTTATTGGCAGCGTCGAAGGCCCCTTGATCGTTGGTGTCGGTGTTGTTGAGGCCGATCTTCGTCCAGGCCCCGACGCCCACGTAGTTGTCGTAATTGGTGTAAGCCTTGAAGCGCGGCAGGCGCGGCTGGTCGACGATGCCGGTGGCGTTGTCGACGCCGAGCCCGTCGAAGAAGGTGCTGCCGTCGGCGGAGACCGCGAGGCGGAAGCGGTCGGAGCCGAACAGCCCGACCAGCGCCTTGGTCACGAAGCCGGTCTGCAGCGTCAGGCCGAGATCGTCACCCGCGGCCTCCTTGTTCATGGTGTAGAACAGATCGCCGGTGCCGCCCTCGGCCACGGTTTTCGCGGTCCAGAGCGCAGCGTTCAGCTTGGCCGAGAACGGGTTCGAGGCATCCGCTGTCGTGCCGACACCCAGCAGCGCCATGTTTTGCAGCGCCGCGGGCGTGGTGCCGATCCAGCTCGCGCCGTCATAAACGAGCAGCAGACCTTCGTCCTCGACCCATGCCCGCCAGCCGTTGCGGGGCGGCAGGCGCAGCCAGGCGCCGTCGGTCCAGAGCGCGACGTTGAGGTCCCACCCCGCCCAGTCGCCGGTTGCGCCCGAGGCGACGATGTAGCGGTCGCCATCAGTGGGAGAACCGGGCGGCGACGTCAGATCCCGGTCCAGGACGGAGAGCTGGACGAGCCCGTCGAGGATCCGCAGCGCCTCGTTGTGGGTGACGTGCTTCTGGGCCTGCGCCGCCAGGATGTACGGCAGCATGAGATGGGTCGTGACGTCGGACATGGGAAAAGCCTTCAGAACGTAAGCGTGACGATCTTGGGCGCGCCCCGCCCGGCGAGGGCGGAGAGCTGGAAGATGCGTATGTCGAGCGTGTCGCTGGGGCCGAGCGGCGCGCCCCAGTCGGCGCTCTGCTGAGCGGCCGTGTAGACCGCGCTGGTCGTGGTCGTGCTCAGCACCCGCTTCACGGCAGCGCCGTCGAGGAGCTCGACCTCGTAGGCCTCCAGCTCCTCGGCCAGCGGCACCTCAAGCCCGCCCCAGCTGTCGGCCGCCAGCGCGCGGGACCTGCGCGTCCAGCGGATGGTGAGATCGCCGGACGTGCGGGGGCGACGCCACGGCTGTTCGACATGGGCGACGGAGAACGGCCGCAGTCCGACGCCCTCGGGCGTAAAAGCCTGCGCGACATAGGTCTCGTCGCTGACCGGGCGGCTCGCGGGGCCGATGCGCCAGTTCCACG
>CAZHMM010000311.1:0-3117 GCA_964533585.1 uncultured Elioraea sp. | reverse complement strand
TCGTGCTCGATCACGTGGCCGGGGCGCATCTGGTTGGCCTGCATCTTCGGCATGGTCGGGAGTCCGTGGGGCGATGGCGGGGCGGGCCGGGGTGTTACCGGCTTTCGCCCGGAGCGGCAACCTGTGGCGGTGGGGTAGGGGTGGGGGTGGCTCGGAGTTCGGGGAGTGGCCGCGGATGGTGCGCGGCGGAGATGTCCGCTCTGCGCCCGAGTCGGCCGTTTCCGCAGGTACCCGTTGCTCCGGAACGCTTCCGCTTGTCTGGAAGAAACGAGTGGCTAAGCCTTAGGCGCGACGATAACGCGAACTCTCAGCGTGCCAGTGTGGTTCTCGAGGTCGCGCTCGATCCCCACAGGATTGCCGATCCTGCCCTCCGGATCGTAGACGAAACAGACTAGTGTCTTGCAGTCCGGATGCACCTCGTAGCGAGCTCGGTCAATAATCAGCTGTTCGCCGAGGTCCTTTGGTTTCATCGATGTGCGCATTTTCTTCACCTCGACGACGATCTGCTCGGCCTTGAGCAGGAAATCGACGCGGGAGGAGCCGCCAGCATAGCTCGGAGTCCATTCCTCGGCACGGATGTCGTCGAAATGCAGCCGCAGGATCGCGTGCAGGAGATCCTGGACATCGTATTCGTCCTCGATCGTGAGCGTGCCACGATCGTTGTGCCGCTGCTGGAGCTGGCGCGCGACAGCGTGGAAGCGCAGACAGAGCTTCTCGATCAGGCTTAGTCGATCTGGTTCATCTTCCGGACGATCGTCCTCTAGTCCATATTCCTCGATCTCATCAATCATCGAGCTCAGGACCGCTGCGGCAGTGTCGAGGCCGTGCCGATAGGCTCGAACAAAATCGGAATCAGGCGTCGATGTAGTGAAAACGGCGAGAGAGTAGTGGATATCCTTAAAGTCGGAGAGATTCCGGCTTTGTGCACCGAATATCCGCTCGATCGCAATTTCAGTGTCGCGTCGCCATTTCGTGAATTCTGGGTTGGATGAGTCTATATTGGTTAAAGCCTTCGTGGCTTCGCGCTGTCGGGTGAGAATATCGATCGACTGCCGTTTTTTCATGATGCAGACTCGTCATGACCTCTAAATCAATGCCACACCGCCGGTAGGCCTAGGCAGCGATCTGTCCCAAGAGCGGTGGGACAACGCGTTATTGCTACGCCCCATCCCTCACACTAGCTTTGGCACGGATGCGAAGCGACGCCATCCCCTTTCAATTCGAAATCGCCGAGGTCCTGAAGGACTTGGCTCGATCTGCCGATGCACGGCCGTCCGCAGTGCGGCTGTCTCTTCCCTTTCTGAGTTTGCTGGTCCATCCGAGCGCCGTCGAACGGGACGTAGCCGCCGAGATCGTCGTGCGTGTCGGCGATCGTCGTGTGCTCAGCGCACGGGAATGTTGCGATGGTTGCATCGACGACGCTCTCCGGTCCCTTCAAGAGTTGCGCGCCCTACTCGTTAACAAAAGAGTTGAACTCGCGGCCGAGCGCGATGGCCCATTGTATCAGCTGATCGAGTTGATGCTGGTCGCCATCCGACAGTTTCTGACGTTTGAGCAGCAACTGTCCAGCAGGCATCGCGGCCAGGCCTCCGAAACAGGCGAACGCTTCCGCTCGCCGGAAGACCGTCAGACCTACTTCGACGCCCTTGAGCTCCTGCGCGGGCACCTCAGTCGTTGCCTTGGGCAGATTGCTATTGTTGCGGGTATGAGCGTGCCGTCAGACGGCCTGATTGCCGGCTATCAGGGGGCGTGGCCAATGAACGCTTACAAGCCGGTCGACGCAGCCAGATTGCACACTTGACGCGGCCTCGCGCGAAATGTTGTTCCCCGCCGGCCGCGATGAGACCGCTTCCGTTGTCCTTGCCCAATTGCTGTCGGTTGGCAACCGGCCAGGACCGAACGTCGATCAGCCAATCGCGAACGCCGGACCTGGGTCGCGCGCCGATACCCAAGCTAGACACTCCCCGCCGGATAAGCGTGCTCGTTCCCCCACGGATCGCACGCGCGCCAGGCGCCGGCCGGTTCGCGCGCGAGATGACTCTCGCCAGCCGGCACCTTGCCGTGCCCGCCGGGGATGTCGAGGATCAGCGTCGGGATGGCGTGGCCCGGCAGCCGGCCGCGCAAGGCCCGATGCAGGGCGCGGGCGCGCTCGACGGAGACGCGGAACCGCGCCGTGCCCGGGGCGAGATCGAGCATGTGCAGGTAGTGCGGCTTGACGCGCGCGGCGATCAGCGCACGGCAGAGCGTCTCCAGCGCCGCCTCGCTGTCGTTCACGCCGGCGAGCAGCACGGATTGCGACAGCAGCGGGATCCCGCGCGCCATGAGCCGGGTGAGTGCCGCGCGCGCGGCCGCTGAGAGTTCGCGCGCATGGTTCACATGCACCATCACCCACAGCGCCTTGTCGGTGGCGAGTGCCTCGGCCAGCGCATCGGTGACCAGCGACGGCTCGGCCACCGGCACGCGGGTGTGGATGCGCAGCGTCTCGACATGCGGGATGCGTTCGAGCGCGACGAGGATCGCGCGCAGCCGCCGCGCCGAGAGCATCAGCGGATCGCCGCCCGTCAGGATCACCTCGCGGATCGCTGGCCGCGCGTCGATGTAGGCGAGGGCCGCGGCGAGTTCGGCCTCCGTCAGCACGCCGCCATCCGGGCCGACCTGCTCGCGCCGGAAGCAGAACCGGCAATAGACCGGGCAGGCGAGCAGCGGCTTCAGCAGCGCCCGGTCCGGATAGCGGTGCACGATGCCCTTCACCGGGCTCAGCGCCTCGTCGGCGATCGGGTCGGGGTGCTCGTCCGGCGCGACGAGGCGCTCGTCGGGATGCGGGACGTACTGCGCGGCGATCGGGTCGGCAGGATCGGCGGGATCGATCAGCGCCGCCACGGCGGGCGTGACCGCGACCGCGTAGCGCGCCGCGACCTGCTCCAGCGCGGCGCGGTCGTCGGCGCGCACCAGCCCCGCGGCGATCAGGCCGGCGACGTCGCGGAGGGTCTTGGCATTCGGGGTGCCGTCGGGCATGGCGGGCGTGTAGAGCCGCGCGCGGAAGGCCGCAACCGATGACCCCTCCCTGGCATCCCGAGCGCCTCGCCGCGCGACTGCCGTTCCTGCGCCGCCGCGCGC
>CAZHMM010000310.1:0-3141 GCA_964533585.1 uncultured Elioraea sp. | reverse complement strand
GCGTCACCGTCACCATCGCGCCGGGGATCAGCGCGCGCAGCTCATCGGCGACCGCATCGACCACGCGTTGGATCTCACCGATCACGCGCGCGGGCGCGAAGCCGAGCGTCAGCTCCACCGCCGCGCCGCGCCCGACCAGGCGCGAGCGGACCGTGCCGGCGATCCGCCCCGGCGCGCCCTCGGCCCCGACCGCGTTCACCGCGATGGCCGAGGCGGCGAGGCCGGAGGCGACCAGCTTGGCGAGCCGCGCGCGGATCTGACCGGCAAGGATGATCGAGGTGCCGTCGCGGCCGGCGCGCCAGATCGCCCGAGGGACCACCGCGTTGATGCCGACATAGACCGCCGCGCCAGCCCGCGCTCGGCATGGCCGCCGCGGGCTGACGCGGCGGGGAGGCGAGCCTGATAGCCGCGCTGCCGAGCACCGGGGTCGCGCCCAGCAGCATCCCCGCACCGACCAGCAGGTTGCCAAGCGGCTCGAGCGTGGCCGCGCTGCGTCTCGAAGCGGCGGCAAGATCCGCCTTCTCGAACGATCCGGAGGCGGCCCTTATCGAGCTGCGCTGGGCGATCGCGCGCGTGCCGGACCACTCGAATGCGCCCCTGCCGCTCGCGGTCGCCGCGGTCGCCGCGCTGCACCGGGTCCATCCCGGGCTCACGCTCGGCGACGTCGAGGCGACGCTCTGGATGCGGCGGGACGCTGACGTGAGACGGATGCTCGACGGGCTGCGCGCGGGAGGCCTGCCGGAGGGGTGAGGCAGCCGCGGCTGGTTGGGGCGCCAGGATTCGAACCTGGGAATGGCGGAACCAAAATCCGCTGCCTTACCGCTTGGCGACGCCCCAGCCGGAGATCGCGCGGTGATAGGCCGGATCGGCGCGGCGGAACAAGTCCCGCCGCGGGCCTGCGCCGACGGTGCGGTCGGCCAGACGTCAGGCCCGGCCGATCACCGGGCGGCGCAGCCGCCGGCTCGGACGGTCCAGCACCATGTGCGCCGCGGCGAGCAGCAGCAGGGCCGTGTCGCGCCGCCCCTCATCGGAGGCGGAGCGCGCCATGCGCAACAGCTTGTCGGACAGCATCAGCGGGCTCGGGCCGGCGGGCGGAGCGGTCTTTACCAGGGCTGGCATGGTCACCTCCTCAGCAGCATTCCCTCACGCAGGAGCATGATGGCGATGCGTAACCAAACGGTGAACGCGACCATATGCTTCCGGGTTCCTGCCGGATGTGACGACGCTCACGCTGCGGCCGCCCAGCCCCCCGCTGAAACCCTGTCCCGCCCCGCCGCCTTCGCCGCAGCGAGGGCGCGATCGGCGGCGGCGAGCAGCACGCGAGGCTCGGCCGGGCCGAGCGGCACCATCGAGGCGGCGCCGATGCTGGCGGTGACGAAGCCGTACGGCGAGCCCTCGTGCAGCAGCATCATCTCGTGCAGCGCGGCGCGGATCCGCTCGCCGACCGCGACCGCGCCTGGCACATCGCTGTCGGGCAGCAGCACCGCGAACTCCTCGCCGCCGAGCCGGGCGGCGAGGTCGTAGGGGCGCAGCTGCATCGCCGTCAGCAGCGCCGCCACGCGCATCAGGCAGGCATCGCCTTCACGATGGCCGTAGCGGTCGTTGAACTGCGTGAAGTGGTCGAGATCGATGATCAGCACGGCGACCGGCGCAGCCTCGCGCAGCCCGCGGCTCCAGGCCGCCTCGAGTGCCGCGTCGAAGGCGCGCCGATTGGCCAGCCCCGTCAGCGCGTCGCGCTCGACCAGATCGACCAGCAGGAGGTTGGCATTCTCCAGTTCGGCATTGGCCGCCTCCAGCGCCGTCTCCCGCCGGGCGAGCTCCGTCGCCATGCGGGCGAAGGCGAGCTTCAGCATCTCGAACTCGCCGCTCATCGCGCGTTCCGGCAGGCTCGGCTGGACCACGCCCCGGCGCACCGCATCCGCGGCCTCGGCGAGCACCAGCAGCGGCCGCCCGACCAGCGTGCGCGCGAGCGCGGCGGCGATGCCGACGCCCGCCGCGCCGGCAAGCGCGATCAGGGCGAGCGCCAACGCGAACTGCCGATCCGCGGCCCTGGTGGCGGCGGCGCGCGGCACGGACACGGCGATCACCAGACCGGTGGGATAGGTGCGCGCGACGCCGACGAGTCGCGCCGCGCCGTCGAGCCCAACCGCGTCCGTCGCGCCGACCGGCGCGGCGAGCGCGCTGCGGATCAGCGGATGACCCGGCGGGACCGTTTCGGACTCGGGCCAAGCCGCGAGCAGCGTGCCCTCCTGATCGAGAATCAGCGCGCTGGGCTCGACGCCCTCCGCCGCAGCGGCGGCGGCGATCACACGGGCCAGCCAGGTGAGGTCGAGGCCGGCGGCCAGCACTGTCGGCACGTCGCCGCCGGGGCTATGGCGCGTCGCGGCGATGCGTCGGGCGATCGGCAGCACCATGCGGCCGGTCAGCCGTGACACCACCGCCGCGCCGGTCACGAGCCAATCGGTCGCCTCGGCATCGGCGACGTAGCGGCGGTCGGCGAGGCTGATGCCCTCGCCGCCGCCGCTGTCGGTGCAGAGCACACGCCCGTCGCGCGCGACCAGCGCCACGCTCGCGATGACGGGATGGACTTCCGTCAGCCGATGCAGGCGGCGGATGCAGGCGCGCGGCTCGCGGGCCCATTGCATCGCGTCCTCGCCATCGGCCGCAAGCGCCAGCTCGGCGGTGCTGAGCAGATCCTCGAACAGCGTCACACCGAAGCCAGCGGCCTGGCGCTGCGCCGCGGCGGTGGCGCGCAGCTGCTCGGCATGCGCGCGATCCGCCATCTGCCACAGCAGCAGCATCGCCGGCGCGACGGCAAGCAGGATCAGCGCCAGCACCAGCCGGCCGATGCTGCTGCGGATGAATCGCTGCCCCATGCGGAACGAGACCCTCGCGGCACCACACGCCAGAGGCTGGCGCACGCGGGACTGTGACCAAAGGTGATGAAGATCCTGGTAACGGCCGCGGCGCGTTCGGCTTGACGCGCACGCGCACTTGCAAGAGCGTGCGGCCGCACACGCGGCGAATCAACGCCGCCAGCGGAGGAGACGATCATGACACCGATCCGCCTTGCGGCGGCAGGGCTTGTCCTGCTGTCCGCCCCGGCCTTCGGGCAGCAGCAGGTCCCCGCCTGGGCCCAGG
>CAZHMM010000309.1:0-3152 GCA_964533585.1 uncultured Elioraea sp. | reverse complement strand
TAGCCGCCGGCGTCGAACGGATTGATGATGGCGACCATCGGTCGGCCTCCTGTGCGGGAAACGAGAAGCGGCGCCACGAGGGCGCCGCTGGACTCAGGATGGATGAGCGAGTGCGCTCAGGCGGTGTCGCGCGGGACGATGCCGGCGGCGCTGAGCTCGGCGTGCTTGGCGGCGATCTCGGCCGGCTGATCGACCGAGGGGTCGAACACCAGGGCAGCCTTCGAGACGATTGCGGGGCCGCGCGCGACCACCCGGCCGCTGCGGTCGCCCGCCGTGGCATCCACGGCCTCGATCAGCACCGCGACCGCGGTCTCGGCACCCTCGTCGCCGGTCACCGTGGCGGCAGGCGAGAGGCGGTACACCCCGGTGGCCGTGATCTTCCCGAGCACGGCGCCGAGCGGATAGAGGGTGCCACCCTTCAGCGTCACGACCTGGCGGGTGTAGTTGCCGTTGAGCTCGTACTTCAACAGGTCGCCGAGCGTCGGATCCTTGATCAGAACGGGCATCGGTTGGCACTCCTGGTCAGTGCTGCGCGGCCGCGGCGCGCTCGCGCGCACGCCGGACGATCGGGCTTTCGTCCGCGCTGCCCGGCTTCGGCGTGGCGGCGATCACGGCGCTCGCCTCGGCGCGCGACGCGAGCGTGTCGAGGACGGAGCGACGCAGCGCGTGGGGAGCGAGGCCGCGCCGGATCGCGTCCGCCGCATCGACGGTGACGCCGAGCCGTGCCGCCTGCGCCGCGACCTCGGCGATCTCCGCGGCGGCCGCACGCGCGGCGTCGTCCTGCGCAGGCTCCGGCGGCGCGGCCTCACGCGTCTCCTGCGGCGGCTCGTCCTGCGTCTCGGCAGTGGATGCGTCGTCGGGCTCGACCGGATGGGTCATCGTGAGTCTCCTTGCAGGGGTGTGGGTGACGGCACGGCGTTGCGCTGCCGGTCCGGCGAGGCTGGCGGTCAGGTCGGCGAGCGCGGTCTCGACGGTGCCGATCCGATCCGCGAGACCGAGCCCGATGCCCGCGCGGCCGCGATAGATCGCCGCCTCGGTGGCGTGGACGGCATCGGCAGTCATGTTGCGATTGCGCGCGACCAGGGCGACGAGCTCGCCGTACAGCGCGTCGACGTCGGTCTGGATCGCCGCGCGTGCCGGATCGGAGAGCGGTTCGTGCGGGTTCCCGTCGAGCTTGCGTGCTCCGGCATGGACGAACGTCCAGGCGAGCCCGGCCTTGGCATCGGCACCACTCTGATTGACGTGCGCCGCGACCACACCGATCGAGCCGACCTCGCCGGTCCGGCTGACGTAGATCCGCTCCGCCACGCTGGCGATGGCATAGGCCGCCGAGGTCGCGCTTTCGCTCGCCACGGCCCAGAGCGGCTTGCCCGCGCTCTGCCGGAGAGCACCCAACCGATCGACCAGATCGAACATGCCGGCGACCTCGCCGCCGGGGGAGTCGATCTCCATCACCACGCCGCGCACCGACGGATCGGCCAGCGCCGCCGCGACCGCGTCGCCGATCTCGCCGTAGACGGACGCGCCGAACAGCTCCGTCAGCCAGTCGCCGCGTGCGACCAGCGGACCCAGCACCGGCACCACGGCGATGCCGCTGTCGGTGACGGCGTACCCGCGACCGCGCGTGACGGCGTCGCTGTGCGGAGCGAGTGCCACACGGCTCGCCGCGAGCAGCGTCTCGAGTGCGCGCGGCGCGATCGCCAGCGGCCGGCTGGCGAGCCGGATGAGCGCCGTCTGCAAGGATGTCATGCGACCTCAGTACCCAAGGTGTGCGCCGGACTCAGCCGTTGACTTAGGTCAGTCATTGGCTTAGTCATCTGCCGTGTTCGAGTGGGACGAAGCGAAGAGCGAGGCGAACCTCCGCGAGCGCGGTTTCGATTTCGCCTATGCCGCCTTGATCTTCGACGGCCCCACGCTCGAATGGGACGACGTGCGGCAGGACTACGGCGAGCGACGCATCCAGGCGATCGGGAAGGTCGACCAGGACGTCCTGTTCGTCGTCTACACGTGGCGCAGCGCGGTGCGCCGGATCATCTCCGCCCGTCTCGCGAACCGGAGAGAACGCGATGCCTATCGTGAAGCTTTCGAGTGAGGAGGCGCGCCAGCGGGCGCGCGCGGACCGCAAGCGGATCGCGGCCACGACCGAGAAGGAGATCGCCCGTCATGCCCGGACGGATGGCACGGTCACCGGCGACGTCGACTTCACGGCCGGGCTGCGCACGGGACGGGTGCGGGCGCTGCGTCCCCTCGACGTCGCGACCATCCGCGCCAAGACCGGGCTGTCGCAGGACCGCTTCGCCAAGGCGTTCCACATCAGCCCGCACACGCTGCGCAACTGGGAACAGGGCCGGCGGGTGCCGGATGGGCCGGCGCGCGCGCTGCTGATGGCGATCGATCGCGACCCGCAGGCCGTCATGCGGGCGTTGCAGCCGTAGCGTCCTCCTCGGCGGTATCGCCACTGTCGCTCGGCGCAGACCCGCTCGGCGCGGCCCCGAACACCAGCCCGAGCGTCTGCTCGCGCGCACGATCGGCGGCGATCTCGGCGTCGACCTGTTCGGCATCGTAGCCGCGCTCGGCCAAGGCCTGGGTGCGGCTCTTCAGCCCGGCCTCGATCTGCTCGATCTCCGCACGCGCGTCCTTCAGCGGGTCCACCCAGTCCCAGCGCGGCGGCAGCCAGGCGCAGGCGACGTACTCCCGGCGCCGCGCCTCGTAGCCGGGCAGATCGAGCGCGCCACTCAGCACGGCGACGTCCAGCCAGCGCGCCCAGACCCGCCGGCAGATCTGCCACACCATCACCGCGTGCTGGTACGCCTCGATGCGCCGGCGGAACTCGAGCAAGGCGAGCCGCGAGTTCGAGTAGTTCGCCTTCAGCATGTCGTTGGAGAGATACGCGTAGGGGATGCCCAAGGCCGCCGAGACCTGCAACAGGGTGCGGTACTGGAACGGCTCGTAGGTCTGGCCGACGTCGGCCGGGGCCGAGGTCTGGATCTCCTCGCCCGGCTCCAGCATCACCACCTGGCCCGGCTGCAGATCCATCGTCCGCTCGCCGTCCGCGTCATCGCCCTCGGCGACGTCGAACGGCTCGGAAGGTGCGGGAGTGGTGATGAACAGCGCGTGCATCGCCGCGACCTTCTTCCGGTCGAGCTCGGCGT
>CAZHMM010000308.1:0-3188 GCA_964533585.1 uncultured Elioraea sp. | reverse complement strand
CTGACACGTGGCAAACGACCAACCTCCCGGCAGGACCGCCCGGCCACAGCGCGCGAGCGCGGAGTGGAGCCGACCCGATCTCGCCGGCGAGGGCGAGATCGACGTCAACGCCATCAGCGCCAAGGCGGAGATCCGCGGCGAGACACGCACTCCGGCCGGAATCTGGCTGCCGATCATCCGCGTGGTCAGCATCGCCTCGTCGCTGTTCCACTTCTACACCGCGGGCTACCGGCCGCTGCCCGCGCTGGAGCAGCGGCCGATCCACCTCGCGGTGATGCTGTTCCTCTGCTTCCTGCTCTATCCCGCGACCTCGCGCGGCAAGGATCGCCAGCCGAGCGCGGTCGATGTCTTGCTCGCCGTGCTCGGGGCCTCGACCTCGGTCTATCTCGCGGTGATCTACGAGGACTTCGTGCTGCGCGGCGGCATGCCAACCCAGACCGACATCATTGTCGGCACGGTGTTCTGCGTCGTGGTGGCCGAGGCGGCGCGCCGCACCATGGGGATGTTCCTGCTGGTGCTGGCGGCGATCTTCATCGGCTACCTGTTCGTCGGACCCTGGCTGCCCGACATCCTTGCCCATGGGGGCTTCGGCTTCCGCCGCGTGATCCGCCACATGTACATGTCCACCGAGGGCGTCTACGGCATCGCGCTCGGCGTCTCTGCGACGTACGTCTATCTCTTCATCCTGTTCGGCGCGTTCCTGCAGCAATCGGGCACGACGAGCTTCTTCACCAACATCGCCTTTGCCGCCGCCGGACACTCGCCGGGCGGTCCGGCCAAGGTCGGGGTGATCGCGAGCGCGTTGATGGGCACGATCCAGGGCTCGTCCGCGGCCAACGTGGCCTCCACTGGCGTGTTCACCATCCCGCTGATGATGCGGCTCGGCTTCCGCGGCTACTACGCGGCGGCGGTCGAGGCGGTGGCGTCGTGCGGCGGACAGTTCCTGCCGCCCGTGATGGGCGCCTCGGCCTTCATCATGGCCGAGTACCTCCAGATGCCGTATGCGCAGGTCGCGGCAGGCGCGATGCTGCCCGCGATCCTCTACTACGCTGCCGTCTATCTGCAGGTGCATCTGCGGGCCGTGAAGGTGGGGATGGAGGGGCTGCCGCGGCATCGCCTGCCGAAGGTGAAGCGTGTGCTGGTCACGCAAGGCCATCTCGTGATCCCGATCTTCGTGCTGATCGGCATGCTGATCATGGGCTTCACCGCCCTGTTCGCGGCATTCTTCTCGATCCTGACCGTGATCGCGGTGAGCGCTCTCAGGCCCGAGACGCGGATGAACCTCGGCAAGATCCTGGCCGCACTCGAAGCCGGCGCGCGCAACACGGTCTCGACCGCGATCGCCTGCGCAGGCGTCGGCTTCATCGTCGGCAGCGTCGGGCTCTCCGGGATCGGGCTGCTGTTCACCCAGTCGATCATCGGGCTCGCGCAGGGCGAACTGCTGCCGGCGATCCTGCTCGCGGCCGGGTGTTCGCTGTTCCTCAGCTTCGGCCTGCCGACCACGTCGGTCTACATCATCACCGCGACGCTGGTGGCACCGAGCCTGGCGCAGCTGGGCGTGCCGCCGCTGGTGGCGCATCTGTTCTGCTACTACTGGGGCGGAGTATCCGCGATCACGCCACCGGTGGCGCTCGCGGCCTATGTCGGCGCCGGGATCGCCGGCGCCCCGGTGATGAAGACAGGGTTCACGGCGATGCGGCTCGGCATGGCCGCCTATCTCGTGCCGTTCATCTACGTCTACTGGCCGGCTCTGGTGATGTGGCACGAGGCGCCGCTCTACCGCGTCGTGCTGGCGCTGATCGGGGGCGCGGTCGGCGTGTTCTGCATGGGCGCGATCGGCGAGCGCTACGTCACGCGCGAGCTGCCGTGGACCCAGATGGTGCTGCTGGCGATCGCGATCGTGGCGGTGATGCATCCGGCGGCGATCGCCAACGTCATCGCGGTGGCGATCGCGCTTGGCGTTGGCGCGTGGGAGTGGCGCGCGCGGCGGCTCGGTTAAGCGAGCTCGTTCGGCGCTTCGCTGCACGGGTAGATCTCGGCCCAGTTGTATTCGGTGAACCTATTCGCTTGGCTGGTCGGGCGATTGCGGATCTCGACCCGGCCTATGGGACATGACGTTTGGCGTCCGTAAGAATCGTTTCACCGGACTTGGTCCTCCGGCACGCTGGGTTTGGCGGCCTGTGGCGAAGGGACCGAGATCGTCGTTCTCCGCTGCGCTCACGGCCTTATCCGGGCAGGTTCGATGGACCCGAGAACGCGGCTCGGCTGGATCCGGCTCGATCAGCGCATCGGCGATGCCGGTGTCGTTTGCCGGCGCTGCGGCGTCTCCCGACCGACCCTGCGCAAATGGTGGCGGCGCTATCAAGCCGCCGGCGATGCCGGCCTGGTCGAACGCAGCGATCGCCCCGGCCACTCACCCCGACGCAAGGTGTTCGCCGCCGAGGAGGCCTTGATCCTCGATCTGCGGCGGACGCGGCGGCAACCAAGGTCATGTGGCGACCGTAGCCGCTACGGATTGCGGAATTGCACCTGGCGCTTGCGCGGCGTGACCACGCACCCCGCCGTGTCGGACCGCCACTCGAGATCCTCACCCCATTGCCTGCCGTCGGGCGCTTCGATGCCCCGGATGTCCTCGGCGACCTGTTCCGCTTCCTCCTCGCCACAGGGTTGCGCGTCGGCGAGGCGGCGGGCCTCACCTGGGACCAGGTGCTTGATGGAGGCGCGACTCTCCGCCTGACGCGCACCAAAGGCGGCAGGGTGCGGACGCTGACGCTCGGCGATGAGGCTCGGGCAATCCTTGCTCGGGGGGCGGAACGGTTGCGTCCGGATGTGCCGTTCGTGTTCTGGCACGACCCGGGCGCGGCAGGCAGCCGAAGCGGCGGCGCGGAGCCGCGGCGAGACCCTGCCCCGGTTCTCGGCACACGCCTTGCGCCACGCCTTCGCGGTGGCTTCGCTGCGCCGAGGCGGGGGCATCTACGCCCTCTCTCGGCACCTCGGGCATACGTCGGTGAAGACGACGGAGATCTACCTCCGCTACCTCACGGCGGCGGAGCAGGAGCGCGCGCTCCTGGGCTGAAAACGGCACAGGAAAACGGCACAAAGCCCGACTTCCGGCCGCCTTCGTATCGACTTTTGCGAAACGGAATTGAGCCTAACCCATTGAACTGGCGGAGGGGATGGGATTTGCT
>CAZHMM010000307.1:0-3310 GCA_964533585.1 uncultured Elioraea sp. | reverse complement strand
AGTCGATCGGCGAGCCGGGCACGCAGCTCACCATGCGCACCTTCCACATCGGCGGTGCGGCGCAGCGCGGTGCGGAGCAGAGCCAGGTCGAGGCGGCCGGCGACGGCATCGTGACGGTGAAGAACCGCAACGTGGTCGTGAACAGCCAGGGCGTGCCGATCGTCATGAGCCGCAACTGCGAGCTCGTGCTGCTCGACGACCAGCGCCGCGAGCGGGCGCGCTACCGCGTGCCCTACGGTGCGAAGCTGCTGTCCGATGAAGGATCGCAGGTCGCGCGCGGCCAGAAGCTCGCCGAGTGGGATCCCTACACCCTGCCGGTGATCACCGAGCGGTCGGGCATCGTCGACTACGTCGACCTGATCGAGGGCGTGACGGTGGTCGAGCGGGTGGACGAGGCGACGGGGCTGTCGTCGAAGGTCGTCGTCGACTGGAAGCAGGCGGCGAAGGGGGCGGATCTGCGCCCGCGCATCGTGCTGCGCGACGAGAAGGGCGAGATCGTCAAGCTGCCGAACAACGCTGAGGCGCGCTACTTCCTCTCGGTCGATTCGATCCTCTCGGTCGAGAACGGCGCGAAGGTGAACGCCGGCGACGTGCTCGCGCGCATCCCGCGCGAGAGCTCGAAGACGCGTGACATCACCGGCGGTCTGCCGCGGGTGGCCGAGCTGTTCGAGGCGCGCCGGCCGAAGGACCACGCGATCATCAGCGAGATCGACGGCCGCGTGGAGTTCGGCAAGGACTACAAGGCCAAGCGCCGCATCGTCGTGAAGAACGACGAAACGACCGAGGAGCGCGAGTACCTGATCCCGAAGGGCAAGCACGTCTCGGTGCAGGAGGGCGACTATGTGCGGATCGGCGACCCGCTGGTCGACGGGCCGCGCGTGCCGCACGACATCCTGAAGGTGCTCGGCGTCGAGGCGCTGGCGAACTACCTCGTCAACGAGATCCAGGACGTCTACCGGCTGCAGGGCGTGAAGATCAACGACAAGCACATCGAGGTGATCGTCCGCCAGATGCTGCAGAAGGTGGAGATCGAGGATCCGGGCGACACCACCTTCCTGGTCGGCGAGCAGGTGGACCGCATCGAGTACGACATCGAGAACGAGAAGCGGCTCGCCGCGGACGAGCGACCGGCCAAGGCCTTCCCGGTGCTCCAGGGCATCACCAAGGCGTCCTTGCAGACCCACAGCTTCATCTCGGCGGCCTCGTTCCAGGAAACCACGCGGGTGCTGACCGAGGCAGCGGTGGCGGGCAAGATCGACACGCTCGCCGGGCTGAAGGAGAACGTGATCGTCGGGCGGCTGATCCCGGCGGGCACGGGCAACGTGATGATGCGGCTCAAGGCGCTGGCGGTGCAGCGCGACAAGGGCCGCGCCGTCACCGGCGAGACCCCGGCACTGACCGACGAGGGGGTGGCGGCCGAGTAGATCGGGTCCGGGGCGGGGGTGTTCCCCGTCCCGATCCGCGCCATGCGTCGTGCCGTGGCCAGGAATGCGAAGGTTTTCCCCGCCGGTCATGCTTGACGGGGTGGGGGTGCGGGGCTAGGTTCCGCCGCCTTGCTGCCCCCGAGCCTCGAGGGTGGCGGGACTGCGATGCGAGCGGCTCCGGTGCCGCTGCCCCAAGGGGTGGCCGAGGTCGGGGTCGAGGGTTTCGGGCGCGCGAGCGCGGCTCTTCGCCGTGGCTCGCGACGTCGTTTGTGTTTGGGTTTCGTTGAAGGCCGGGTGCCGGCGCGACGAGAGGAACGGGATGCCGACGATCAACCAGCTGATCGCCAAGGGCCGCGAGGCCCGGCGGAAGCGCAACAAGGTCCCCGCGCTGCAGGGTTCGCCCCAGAAGCGCGGCGTCTGCACGCGCGTCTACACGACGACACCGAAGAAGCCGAACTCGGCGCTGCGCAAGGTCGCGAAGGTGCGCCTCGTGAACGGGTTCGAGGTCGTCTCCTACATCCCCGGCGAGGGCCACAACCTCCAGGAGCACTCGGTGGTGATGATCCGCGGCGGCCGCGTCAAGGACCTGCCGGGCGTGCGCTACCACATCCTGCGCGGCGTGCTCGACACGCAGGGCATCGCCAAGCGGCGCCAGCGGCGGTCGCTCTACGGCGCCAAGCGGCCGAAGTGACGGGGAGGGCCTGAGCCATGTCGCGACGCCACCGCGCCGAGAAGCGCGAGGTCCTGCCGGATCCCAAGTTCGGCGACATCGTGCTTTCGAAGTTCATGAACGCGCTGATGTACGACGGCAAGAAGAGCACCGCCGAGGCGATCGTCTATGGCGCGCTCGACACGGTGAAGCGCCGTGCGGGCGCGAATGCCGATCCGCTGCGCGTGTTCCACGAGGCGATGGAGAACGTGAAGCCGGCGGTCGAGGTGCGCTCCCGCCGCGTCGGCGGTGCGACCTACCAGGTGCCGGTGGAGGTGCGCGCCGAGCGGCGCCAGGCCTTGGCGATCCGCTGGCTGATCGACGCGGCGCGGAAGCGCGGCGAGCACACGATGCAGGACCGGCTCTCGAACGAACTGCTGGACGCGGCGAACAACCGCGGCACGGCGGTGAAGAAGCGCGAGGACACCCACCGGATGGCCGAGGCCAACCGGGCCTTCTCGCACTACCGCTGGTAACCCACCCACAACGCTGACCGGACGGCCGACGGAGAACGACCATGGCGAAGGCGAAGTTTGAGCGGACGAAGCCGCACTGCAACATCGGCACGATTGGTCACGTGGACCATGGGAAGACGTCGCTGACAGCGGCGATCACGAAGGTTCTGGCGAAGACGGGTGGTGCGACGTTTACGGCGTACGACCAGATCGACAAGGCGCCGGAGGAGAAGGCGCGCGGGATTACGATTTCGACGGCGCATGTGGAGTACGAGACGAAGGGTCGTCACTACGCGCATGTCGATTGCCCGGGTCATGCGGACTACGTGAAGAACATGATCACGGGTGCGGCGCAGATGGACGGGGCGATCCTGGTGGTGTCGGCGGCGGATGGTCCGATGCCGCAGACGCGCGAGCACATTCTGCTGGCGCGGCAGGTGGGCGTGCCGGCGCTGGTGGTGTTCATGAACAAGGTGGACATGGTCGATGACCCCGAGCTTCTGGAGCTGGTGGAGCTCGAGGTGCGGGAGCTGTTGAAGTCGTATCAGTTTCCTGGCGACGACATTCCGGTGATCAAGGGCTCGGCGCTGGCGGCGCTGGAGGACAAGACGCCTGAGATCGGCGAGCAGGCGATCCTGCGGCTGATGGAGGCGGTGGACGCCTATATTCCGCAGCCTGACCGTCCGAAGGACCGTCCGTTCCTGATGCCGATCGAGGACGTG
>CAZHMM010000306.1:0-3317 GCA_964533585.1 uncultured Elioraea sp. | reverse complement strand
AAGTCGTAAAGTGATAAAGTGACGCGTCGCCGCGCCGCTCCATCCCCGTGTCCTCCCGAGGGTTCCATGACCGGCGCGCCACGCCGCATCTGGGGGCTGATCTACCGCCACCTCGCCCTCTACCGCCGCTCCTGGCCGCGACTGGTGGAGCTCGCCTACTGGCCGGTCTTGCAGATGTGCATCTGGGGCTTCGTCACCGAGTTCATGGTGCGCCAGTCCGGCTGGGCGGCCGCCGCCTCGGGCGTGCTGATCGGCGCGGTGCTGCTGTGGGAGGTGTGCCTGCGCAGCCAGATGGGCTTCGCGATCTCGTTCCTGGAGGAGGTGTGGTCGCGCAACCTGGGCAACCTGTTCGTGGCACCCATCCGGCCGTGGGAGCTGGTCGGCGGGCTGATCGCGATGAGCGTGCTGCGCATGCTGGCCGGCATCGTGCCGGCGGTCGCGCTGGCCTGGGCGCTCTACGCCTTCGACATCCTGGCGATCGGCCCCGCGCTGCCGCTGTTCTTCGCCAACCTGATGGCGATGGGCTGGGCGGTGGCGCTGGCGGTCACCGCGATGATCCTGCGCTACGGCGCGGGCGCCGAGGCGCTGGCCTGGTCGGTGCTGTTCGGGCTCGCCCCCCTCTCGGCGGTGTTCTACCCGGTCGGCGTGCTGCCGCCCTGGCTTCAGCCCGTCGCATTGGCGATCCCGGCGACGCACGTGTTCGAGGGCATGCGCGCGGCCCTGCTGGAGGGGCGGTTCGCGGCCGGAAACCTGGCGGCGGCAACGGCGTTGAACCTCGTGTGGCTCGGGGCCGCGGCAGCGCTGTTCACCGCGGTGTTCCGCATCGCCCGCCGCCGGGGGCTGCTGCTGAATGTCGGCGAGTGAGGGCGTGCTACGCTTGCCGTCGATTCGCGCCACCCGGCAGAAGGAGGTTGGCATGACCTGGTCTCTCACCCGTCGCGGCCTGGCGTCCGCGGCCGTCGCGGTGCTGCTGGTCCCGCACGCGGCCGCCGCCCAGGCCGACCAGCAGGCGCTGGTCGATCGCGCGACGCTGACCGTGAATGAGCTGATGGGCGGCGAGCACGGCGCGGACGCGCGCACGGTGCTGCGCCGGGCGCGGGCGGTGATGGTGTTCCCGCGCGTGTTCCGCGGCGGCTTCATCCTCGGCGGCGAGGGCGGGTCGGGCGTGCTGGTCGCGCGCGACGGGGCGGGCAACTGGTCGAGCCCGGCCTTCTACGGCATGGGCGGCGGCAGTCTGGGGCTGCAGATCGGCGTGCAGGACAGCCAGGTGATGCTGTTCATCATGAACGACCGCGCGCTGAACGCCGTGCTGCAAAGCCAGTTCAAGTTTGGCGCCGATGCCTCCGTGGCGATCGCGCATATCGGTGCGGGCATCGCCGGCGGCACCACCGCGGCGTTGCGCGCCGATGTCGTGTCGGTGGCCAAGACGCGCGGCCTCTATGCCGGGGTGTCGCTGGAGGGCTCGATCCTGGCGCGGCGCAACGAGGAGAACGCGGCGTATTACGGTCGGCCGGTGAGCGCCGAGCAGATCGTGCTGACCATGGAGGCGCATAACCCGGGCTCGGACAACCTGCGCGCCGCGCTGATCCGCTGGAGCCAGGAGTAGCGCTTTCCCCGCTGCCCTGGCCGGCGTAGCGTCCGGGGTCATGTCGGACAGCAGGCCGTTCTGGGACGCGAAGACGCTGGAGCAGCTCTCGCCCACCGAGTGGGAGGCGCTGTGCGACGGCTGCGGCCGCTGCTGCCTGCACAAGCTGCGCGATCCGGATGACGGCGCGCTTGCCTATACCGGGGTGGCCTGCCGGCTGCTCGATCTCGAGCTCTGCCGTTGCACCGACTACGCCCGCCGGCACGCGCGCGTCCCCGACTGCGTCCGCCTGACGCCCGAGGAGGTGCACCAGGCCGACTGGCTGCCCCCGACCTGCGCCTATCGCCTGCGCGCGGAGGGCAAGCCGCTGCCGTGGTGGCATCCCCTCGTCTCCGGCGACCCGGAGAGCGTGCACCGGGCCGGGATCTCGGTGCGCGGGCGGGCGTTGTCGGAGCGGGTGGCTGGCGCGCTCGAGGATCATGTCGCGTCGTGGCCGCGGCGCTGGCCAAAGGGGGCGAAGGGCGCTAAGCCGCCGGCAAGCGAAGGGAGAACCGGCCCATGACGATGCTCGACGAGGCGATCTATGGCGGCGTGAACGCCGCGGTGCTGACGCCGATGACCCCCGACTACGCCCCGGATGTCGCGCTGATGGCCGAGCACTGCCGCTGGCTGCTGGCGAATGGCTGCGACGGGCTCGGCGTGCTCGGCACCACCGGCGAGGCGAACAGCTTCTCGGCCGCCGAGCGGATCGCGGTGATGGAAGGGCTCGTTCAGGCCGGCGTCCCGGCGGCGAAGATGATGCCCGGCACGGGCTGCGCCGCCTTCACCGACAGCGTCGAACTGACCAAGAAGGCCAAGACGCTCGGCTGCCCGGGCGTGCTGATGCTGCCGCCGTTCTACTACAAGAACCCGTCCGAGGACGGGCTGTTCGCCTATTTCTCGGAGGTGATCCAGCGTGTGGGCGGCGGCATCAAGGTCTATCTCTACCACTTCCCTCAGCAGTCGGCGGTGCCGATCTCGCTCGACCTGATCGGCCGGCTGATGAAGGCGTATCCGGGCACGATCAAGGGCGTGAAGGACAGCTCGGGCGACTACGCGAACATGAAGGCGATGATCGATGCCTTCGGCCCGGACGGGTTCGAGGTCTACTCGGGCTCCGACGAGTTCCTGCTGCGGATCCTGCGCGACGGCGGCGCGGGCTGCATCACGGCGGCTTCGAACGTGAACTGCTCGGCGGGCGGGCGTGTGGTTGCGGCGTTCCGCAAGGGCGACAACGCGGCGGCCGAGGCCGCCCAGGCTGTGCTGACGGCGACCCGCAAGGTCTGCACCACCGTGCCGCTGATCGGCGGCTTGCGCGAGATCGTCGCGCGTTCCACCGGCAACGCGGCATGGCGCACGATCCGGCCGCCGAACGTGGCCCTCAAGGCGGACGCCGTGGGGCCGTTCCTCGCGGCGTTCGACGCCACCGGCATCGGCGGGTTGAAGCTCGCGGCCTGACCGGCCGACCCGGCTTGGCCAAACTGGCGCTGTCCGTCCGCGTCGCTCGTCTGCGGTCGGGCTGATCAAGCCCGGCCGGCACGGCACGGCGACGCCTCCCGGCCGCCTCAGTCCAGCTCGAACCGATCCTTGTAGTCGAGCCGCAGCGCCGGGTCCTGCTCCCCTCTGCGCAACAGGCACCGCCCGACCGCAAGGGCATCGATCTCGGTGCCCATGAAGCAGCGGAACGCGTCCT
>CAZHMM010000305.1:0-3336 GCA_964533585.1 uncultured Elioraea sp. | reverse complement strand
GCCGGCGGCATCGACCTCGACTTCCCGCTCGACCGGCTGCTCGCCCAGGCCGACGACTTCCAGGCCCAGGGCTTCCGCGCCATCAAGATGAAGGTCGGCCGGCCGAGCCTGCGCCAGGACGTCGAGCGGGTGGCGGCGATGCGCGCGCATCTCGGCGACGATTTCCCGCTGATGGCGGATGCCAACATGCGCTGGAGCGCGGACGAGGCGATCCGGGCCGCGCGCGCGTTCCAGCCCCACGGCCTCGTGTGGCTGGAGGAGCCGACCATCCCCGACGACATCGCCGGCCAGGCGCGCATCGTGCGCGAGGGCGGCCACCCGATCGCGGCGGGCGAGAACCTGAAGTCGCTCTGGGAGTTCAAGGAACTGATCGCCGCCGGCGGCGTCACCTTCCCGGAGCCCGATGTCGCGATCGTCGGCGGGGTGACGGTGTTCATGAAGGTCGCGGCACTCGCCGAGGCGTTCAACCTGCCGGTGACGTCGCACGGCGTGCACGACCTCACCGTGCACCTGCTCGCCGCCGCGCCGAACCGATCGTATCTGGAGGTGCACGGCTTCGGCCTCGACCGCTTCATCGCCGAGCCGATGCGAATCGTCGAGGGCAGCGCGGTCGCGCCGGACCGGCCGGGCCATGGTGTCGTCTTCGATACCGTGGCGCTGGAACCGTTCAGGAGCGGCTGAGGGCTGGAGCGGGTAGCGGGAATCGAACCCGCGCATTCAGCTTGGGAAGCTGACAGGCTACCATTACATCATACCCGCACTCAGCGACTGTATAGGACGTGGCCCCCTCCCCGTTCAAGACGCGCCCTGGTCCGCCGCATCTTGATTTCGTCCGCCGCCCGGCCTAGCCATGACGATGCGGGGTGACCCGCCCTCGTGATTTGTCCGGCCGGCTTGCGGCGAGGTGAAACAAACGCGACGGGGGGCGATGCCGGTGCATCGCCGCCCGGCTAAAGAGGCCAGCGAGCGGCTTGCCGTTCGCGTCTCCCAGGGCTGGACCCAACGGTTGAGAGAGGGTCCGATGACCGAGAATCCCCGCCTGACCTACGCGCCGACGCACCGTGCCGCCACCACCGCGGTGCGCGGCGGGCTGATGCGCAGCGCGCACGGCGAGACCTCGGAGGCGCTCTACCTCACCTCGGGCTTCGTCTACGACAACGCCGCGCAGGCGGAAGCGACCTTCCTCGGCGAGGCCGATCACTACCAGTACTCGCGCTTCGGCAACCCGACCGTGACCATGTTCGAACAGCGGCTCGCGGCACTCGAAGGTGCGGAGGCGTGCCGCGCCACCGCCACCGGCATGGCGGCGGTGAACGCCGCGCTGCTCGCGCATCTGAAGGCGGGCGACCGGGTGGTCGCCAGCCGCGCGCTGTTCGGCTCGTGCCACTGGATCGTCTCGACGCTGCTGCCGAAATTCGGCATCAAGACCGTGTTCGTCGACGGCACCAACATCGTGCAGTGGCAGCAGGCGCTGTCCTGGCCGACCAATGCGGTGCTGCTGGAGACGCCGTCGAATCCCTGTCTCGACATCATCGATCTCGAACGCGTCGCCGCACTGGCGCATGACGCGGGCGCGATCGTGATGGTGGACAACGTGTTCGCGACCCCGCTGCTGCAGCGCCCGATCGAACTCGGCGCCGATGTGGTGATCTATTCCGGCACCAAGCACATCGACGGCCAGGGCCGCTGCCTCGGCGGCGCCGTGCTCGGCCGCAAGGCGTGGATCGAGGAGACGCTGCAACCCTTCATCCGCAACACCGGGCCCGCGATCAGCCCGTTCAATGCCTGGACCATGCTCAAGGGGCTGGAGACGCTGCCGGTTCGGCTCGAGGCGATGTGCCGCTCGGCCGAGCGGATCGCCGACGTCCTCGCCGCCGAGCCCGCCGTCACGCGCGTGCTCTATCCCGCGCGCAAGGATCATCCGCAGCACGAGCTCGCCATGCGCCAGATGTCGGCGGGCGGCACGGTGGTGAGCTTCGAGCTCGCCGGCGGCAAGGAGGCGGCGTTCCGCTTCATGGACGCGCTCAGCCTGATCGACATCAGCAACAACCTCGGCGATGCGAAGAGCCTGGTCACGCATCCCGCGACCACCACGCATATGCGCATCGGCGCCGAGGAGCGCGCCCGCTTGGGCATCGGCGACGGGCTGGTGCGGCTGTCCGTCGGGCTCGAGGACGTGCGCGACCTGATCGACGATCTCGCCCGCGCGCTCGCCGCGACCAGCCTCGCGCGCGCCGCCGAGTAGCGGGGCTTGCGCCAAGTCGCCACGGTGGCAGAGTCCCGTGGCGGACCCGGAAGGACAGGTGCATGACGGTCGAGATCTGGCTTGCGTTCGTCGCCGCCTCGGCGGTGGTGCTCGCGATCCCGGGCCCGACCATCCTGCTGGTGATCGGCCAGTCGCTCGGCGCGGGCAGGCGCGGCGCGCTGCCGCTGGTCGCCGGAGTGGCGCTCGGCGACCTCACGGCGATGACGCTCTCGCTCGCCGGTCTCGGCGCCGTGCTCGCGACCTCGGCGACCGCCTTCACGGTCGTGAAGTGGCTCGGCGCGGCGTATCTCATCTGGCTCGGCGTGTCGCTGTGGCGCGCGCGCGTGCCGGAGCAGGGCGCAGCACCCGTCGCCTTGCCACCGCTGCGCGCGATGCGCGATGCCTATGTGGTCACCGCGCTCAACCCGAAGAGCATCGCCTTCTTCATCGCCTTCGTGCCGCAGTTCGTCTCGGCGGGTTCGGCCTTCGCGCCGCAGGCGGCGATCCTGATCGCGACCTTTGTCGTGATGGCGGCGGCGAACGCGGCGCTCTACGCGCTGCTCGCCGGGCGGCTCGCCGGCGCGGTGCGGCGGCCCTCCGTGCGTCGGCTGGTGAACCGCGCGGGCGGGACGATGCTGATCGGCGCCGGTGTGGCCACCGCGGCGATGCGGCGCCTCTGAGGCATGGCCGCTGGCGACTACACCGAGGTCACGCGCGGCATCCGCGTCAGCGTGCGCACGCAGTTCCTCGACGAGCAGTCCGCCCCCGACGAGAACCGCTTCGTCTGGGCCTATCGCGTCACGATCGGCAACGAGGGCGGCGAGACGGTGCAGCTCTTGCGCCGGACCTGGACCATCACGGACGCGGCGGGGCGGGTGCAGCGCGTGCACGGGCCGGGTGTGGTCGGCGAGCAGCCCGTGCTCGCGCCGGGCGAGGCGTTCGAATACACCTCCGGCACGCCGCTCGGCACGCCGTCGGGCTTCATGGCCGGGCTCTACCACATGGTCGTGCGCGACACCGGCGAGATGTTCGACGTGGTGATCCCGACCTTCTCGCTCGACAGCCCGCACCAGCCGATCCGGCTGCACTAG
>CAZHMM010000304.1:0-3352 GCA_964533585.1 uncultured Elioraea sp. | reverse complement strand
CCCTCGGTCATGTCCTTCTCGATGTTGGTCACGCGCCGCTCGCGCTCGGGGTCGATCCCGCCGACCGACACCGAGGTGTCGCGCGCGCCGTAGCGCAGCAGCGCGGGGCCGCGCAGCATCGGCGCGACGGCGACACCCGGGATCGCCTCGATCGCGGTCAGCTTGGCGCCGGCTTCCTTGATGCCGCGCACGGTGTCGCGCGGCTTCACCCCCCGCACGACCACCGCGCCGCCGGCGAAGGCAAGCTCGACGGGCTGGCGATCCGGGCTGCGGAACTCGTCCTTCATCACCACGTGCGGCGCGACGTCGATCACCTGCTGCACGAAGTAGGTCTGGAAGCCGCGCATCAGCGCGGTGATGCCGATGAAGAACCCGACACCGAGCGCCACGCCGAGCACGGAGACCACCGTCTGGCGCTTGCGGCGCTTGAGATGGCCGAGCGCGATGTGCAGCGCGAGCGGCATCTAGCGCGCCACCGCGCCGGCAGGCAGACGCACCCGCGCGCCATCGGCGAGCGAGGCGGGCGGGTCGGTGACCACGCGCATGCCCGGATCGAGCCCCGCGCGCACCTCCACGCGCAACGGTCCCTGCACCCCGAGGGCCACCGCGACGCGCCGCACCGTCGCGCCGTCGAGCACGAACACCGCGCCGTCGCGCACGCTCGCCGCCGGCACCAGCACCGCGCGCGGCTCCTCGCGGATGACGATGTTCGCCTCGATCGTCATGCCGATCAGCAGCGGCGTGTCCTCGGGCAGGGCGATGCGCACGCGATACACCTTCAGGCGCGGATCACCCTTGGGCGTGATCTCGGCCAGCCGGCCTTCGAGGGCGCGGCCGGGAAACGCATCCGCTTTCACGAGCGCGCGCTGTCCCGGCTCGATCCGCGTGATGTCCTCCTCGTCCACCTCGGCGGTGATGCGCAGCGGGCGGGGCTCGCCGACCACGACGATGGTGTTCATGGTGTCCACCACCTCGCCGATCTCGCCGTCGCGGCGCAGCACCACCCCGCCCATCGGCGCGCGCAGCACATAGTCGTCGAGCCGCCGCCGCGCCGCCTCGACGATCGCCTCGGCTGCGCGCGCCTCGCTCTCGGCGCGGTCGAGCGCGGCGCGGGCAACGATCTCGCGCGCGGCGAGCGCACGCAGCCGGGCAGCGTCCTCGCGCAGGAAGGTCGCGCGCGCCTCGGCCTCCTGCACCTGGGCCTGGGCCACCGTGTCGTCGAGCCGGGCGAGCACGTCGCCGGGCCGCACGCGCTGGCCCTCCTCGGCGGCGAGCGTGATCAGCCGCCCCTTCACCACCGGACCGATGCGCGCCCAGATCACCGGCTCGACGGTGCCGGTGGCGTAGACCGCCTCGACGGCGGGGCCGGTCACCACTTCGGCCGTCTGCACCAGCGGCGGGCGCGCCACCCACCACCAGGCGGCTCCGCCCGCGGCGGCGAACAGCACCAGGACGAGGGTCAGGCGGAGCGGCACACGCACCCGATCCGTCTAGCACGGGATCGCGCCAAGGCCTTGCGCTGCCTCAAGCGCGAGTGTCACGGTTGCGGCACGGCAGTGGGAGGGACCAGGAACGCGATGTCGCTGCTGGGTCGGCTTGCCATCGTGGCGGCGCAAGTGATGGCGCGGGGGACCACGCCACAGGACCCGCTTGCCGGAATGCTGGGACCCATGCTGCGCGGCGCGCCGTCGATGCTGGCGCCGCCGCAGCTCAGGCTGCTGCTCGTGCTGCTGGCGGCGCTGCGCCGCGCCGGGCTGGGGCCCGAGCTCAGGAGCTGGCTCGGCCCGGGACCACGCGTGCCGCTCCGGCCCGAGCGTCTGCGCCAGGCGCTGGGCGAGGCGCGGGTGAACCAATGGGCGCATCAGCTCGGCATGGACCCGACGGCGATGCTGGCCGAACTCGCGCGGGTGCTGCCGCAGGCGGTCAGCCGGGTGGGGGCGACCTCGGACGGGCCGCGACGGATGCTCGCCGCACTCCTGCGCGGCAGGACCACGCCCTGACGGTCAGCCTGACTGCCCGGCGAGCAGCGCGAGCAGCCCCGCCACCGCGATCGCGCCCAGGACCGCGAGCGCGATCTTGCCCACACTCCACGGCCGTTCGCCATGCGCCTGTCCGGTCTGGCCGTTGACGACGAAGCGGAACGTCCGGCTGCGGTAACGATACGCCGCGACCCAGACCGGCAGCAGCACGTGCTTGAAGCTCGCCTCACGCCACGCGGTGCGCGAGGCGGTGATGCGCTGCGCGTCGCCGCCGATGTCGCGGCGGATGTCGCCTTCGATGATGCCGCGCATGATCCCCTGCGCAGTGGCGAAGCCGTCGGCCAGCGTCACGTCGTAGAGGGCGGAGCGGAACCCGGCGAGCCAGTCGGCCGCATATGGCCGGACCGACTGCGTGTTCCACGCGCCGGCGCGGCCGAGATCGTCGAGCGGCAGCGCGCGCGCGGCCGGCACCAGCACGTCGTCGAACTGCCGCGCCACCCTGCCGGCCACGGGGGTCCAGCGCAGTTCGGTCACCGGCTGCATCTGCGTCACGAGCTTGCCCTGCACCTGGCGCGTGACCGGCACATGGCGCACCACGCGGATGCCACGCGCGCCCTGGTACTCGGTCGCGGTGTCGCAGTCATAGGTCCAGAACGGCAGGTAGAGCCCCTCGATCCGCGCCTCGGCCTCGGCCTTGCGCGACAGATCCGCGGGCGCGAACCAGAGCCCCGCCAGCCATTGCCGCAGCGCAGCCTGCGCCTTCTCCCGGGGGATCGCGAAGGGCACCACACCGTCCGGGCGGATGCGCCGCGTGCGGGCGGGATCGGCGACGATCGCGCTGCCGCAGAACGGGCAGTGCCCGGCGCCCTGCCCGTCCAGCGCATCGAAGCTCGCCGCGCAGGTCTGGCACTTGAGGACGCGCCGGTCCTCGGTCAGGTGCTCGTCGGCCGTCTTGGCGAGTGCCGCGGCGAGGTCACGCTCGACCACCACCTGCCACGGCGAGCCGGTGATCGGCTGCTCGTGGCCGCAATAGGCGCAGCGCACCATGCGCGTGCCCGGCGCATAGGTGAGCTCCGCCCCGCATTGCGAACACGGGATGCGGTCGAGCCGTTCCTCCGCCGCGTCCGGCGCGGGATCAGGCTCCGGGGAGCGGCGGCGGGACCGGGACCAGGGCAAAGGCGAGCTCCGGCACCTCGCCGGCGGGTTTCCAGTCGGTCATGCCCTCGCGCCAGACCAGGGTGTCGCGCTTCAGGTGGCCCGCGCGGGCCTCATCGGGCAGCGCATTCTCGGCGAGCGGGCCGTGCGCGGTGCCGCCATAGGCGAGGAACCACTGGCGCTGCGGCACCGGCGGCGGCGCGGCGGCGGGCGGTGGC
>CAZHMM010000303.1:0-3359 GCA_964533585.1 uncultured Elioraea sp. | reverse complement strand
CGAACTTCCCTGGTACTGGCGCGGCTTCGACCTCTTCCCGTTCGCGATGCTGATGGTGGCGCTGGTGCCCGGGCTGCTCGCCTTCGGCTTCGGCTTCCTCGCCTTCCGCGCGCGCGTCACCGGCGTCTATCTCTCGATCATCACCCAGGCGCTGACCTTCGCGACCATGCTCGCGTTCTTCCGCAACGACATGGGGTTCGGCGGCAACAACGGGCTGACCGATTTCCGCGAGCTCCTCGGGTTCCCGCTGCGCTCGGATGGCATGCGGGTCGGGCTGATGGCGGCCTCGGCGATCGCGGTCGCGGCCGCGCTGATCGGCGTGCGCGCGCTGCTCGCGACCCGCTTCGGCCTGGTGCTGGTGGCGGTGCGCGACGCCGAGAGCCGCGTGCGCTTCCTCGGCTACCGGCCGGAGGCGTACAAGCTCGCCGCCCTGGTGCTGTCGGCCGTCCTCGCCGGCCTCGCCGGGGCGCTCTATGTGCCGCAGGTCGGCATCATCAACCCGAGCGAGTTCGCGCCCGCCAACTCGATCGAGGCGGTGATCTGGGTCGCGGTCGGCGGCCGCGGCACGCTGGCGGGCGCGGTGCTCGGCGCGGTGGTGGTCAATCTCGGCAAGACGCTGTTCACGGCAGCACTTCCGGAACTCTGGCTGTTCGCGCTCGGCGGCTTGTTCATCCTGGTGACGCTGTTCCTGCCGCGCGGGCTGATCGGGCTGTTGCCGCCGCCGCGCGAGGCGGTGCGAGCGGAGGCCGGCGCGCCGGCGCCGCGGCCGGCATGAGCGCGCCCGCGACGCTGCTCTATCTCGACGGCATCACCGTCAGCTTCGATGGGTTCCGCGCGCTGAACGCGCTGTCGCTGATCCTGGAACCCGGCGAGATGCGCGCGGTGATCGGCCCGAACGGCGCAGGCAAGACGACGATGATGGACGTGATCACCGGGCGCACGCGCCCGGACTCCGGTCGCGCGCTGTTCCGCGACAGCCACGATCTCACCCGGCTCGACGAGCCGGCGATCGCCGCGCTCGGCATCGGGCGCAAGTTCCAGAAGCCGACCGTGTTCGAGACGCACACCGTGCAGGACAACCTGCTGCTCGCACTCGCCGGCGACCGGCGCGTGCGCGCAAGCCTGCGCGGCGGTGCCGCGGCCGCCGAGCGCGAGCGGCTGGGGGTGATCCTGGAGACCGTGCATCTCGCCGAACATCGCCACCGCCGTGCCGGCGCGCTGTCGCACGGGCAGAAGCAGTGGCTCGAGATCGGCATGCTGCTCGCCCAGGAGCCCGACCTGCTGCTGGTGGACGAGCCGGTGGCCGGCATGACCGATGCCGAGACGGAGGAGACCGCCGAATTGCTCTGCCGGATCAACCGCGACCACTCGGTGCTGGTCGTCGAGCACGACATGGCGTTCGTGCGCGCGCTCGGCGTGAAGGTGACGGTGCTGCACGAGGGCGCGGTGCTCGCCGAAGGCTCGATCGACCATGTCAGCGCCGATCCGCGCGTGGTCGAGGTGTATCTGGGGCGCTGAGCGATGCTTTCGGTGCAGGGGATCGATCTCGCTTATGGCGCCGCGCGGGTGCTGCGCGGGGTGTCGCTCGAGGCCGCGCCGGGCGAGGTCACCTGCGTGCTCGGGCGCAATGGCGTCGGCAAGACGAGCCTGCTCCGCGCGATCGTCGGCCAGCATCCGATCGCCGCCGGCTCGATCCTGTGGGAGGGCAGCCGGATCGATGCGCTGCCGGCCTATGAGCGCGCGCGCCGCGGCATCGCCTATGTGCCGCAGGGCCGCGACATCTTCCCGCTGCTGACGGTCGCCGAGAATCTCGAGACCGGCGTCTTCCTGCTGCCGCGCGGTGCGCGGCGCGTGCCGGAGGAGATCTTCGCGCTGTTCCCGGTGCTGAAGTCGATGCTGCGCCGGCGCGGCGGCGATCTCTCCGGCGGGCAGCAGCAGCAGCTCGCGATCGCGCGCGCGCTCGTCACCCGCCCGCGCCTGCTCGTGCTCGACGAGCCGACCGAGGGCATCCAGCCCTCGATCATCAAGGAGATCGGCCGCGTGATCGCGCAGCTTCGCGCGCAAGGGGAGATGGCGATCCTGCTGGTCGAGCAGTATTTCGACTTCACCGCCGAACTCGCCGACCGGATGGTGGTGATGGATCGCGGCGAGGTCGCCGCGAGCGGCCGGCCCGACGCGCTCGATCCGGCCGAGCTGCGGCGGCTGCTGACGGTCTGATCGGGGCCGCTACTTCACGTCGAGCGTCACGCTGACCGGGCAGTGATCCGACAGCCGGTCGCGGAACGACCGGTCGGCCTCGCGATAGACCATCACGCGCAGGCTGCGCGGCACGAGCCAGTCGCGCGCCGCGCCGCCGAGGAGGATGTGGTCGATGAACACCGCACCACCCCAGCACGGGTTCGAGAACCCCTCGGTGGCGCGCGCGAGCGGCGCGGCCTGGGCGAGGATGGCGAACAGCTCGTCGTCGCCGTCCATGCGCCGATTGAAGTCGCCCAGCACGGCGAAGGCCTCGCCGGCGGCGCGGCGGGCGGCGATCCACTCGGCGAGATACCCTGCCTGACGCGCGAGCTCGGCGCATTGCGGGCGCTCGGACTCGGCGATGGCGTCCCAGGTGCAGCCGGCGCGCAGATGCACGTTCAGCAGCCTGAGCGTACGGCCGTCGATCTCGACCGTGATGTCGGCGCCGCGGCGCAGGCTGAACCGCGCATTCGGCACGAGGTCGAGCTCCAGCAGGTCGGGATTGGCGCGCCAGACGAGGCCGCGGCGGATCGCAAAGCCCGGCCGCTGCACATCCGTCTCGGCCGTGAAGTGGAACTCGTAGCCGGCGGCATCGAACACCCGTGCCGCGGCGAGCCGCCCGTCCACCTCCTGCAAGGCGACGATGTCGGCATCCAGCCGCTCGGCATAGCGTTGCAGCAGCGCGTAGTCGGCGGGCGTGCGGATGTGCAGGCCACGCGGCAGGGCCGGGTGACCGGCCGGCTTGGTCGTGAGCCAGGCGATGTTCCAGGTCGAGAGCTTGATCTCGCGCGCGGCCGACGGCAGCGCCAGGACCAGCGACAGGAGAAGAACGACGATCCGCATGCGCGCGACGCTAGCGCGGCCGGGCAGGAGGGGCCATGTTCATGGCCGAATGACCCCCGGGAGGTCTGTCATGCGACGCTTTGCCCTCTACGCGGCCCTCGCCGCCACCCTGACCCTGGCGCTCGCGCCGGCCATCGCCGATGCGCGGATCGGCCGCGGCGGCAGTTTCGGCAGCCGCGGCGGGCAGACCTACGCGCCGCCGCCGCCAAGCCGTGTCGCGCCGCAGCCGGCCCAGCCGGTGCAGCGCAACGTCGCCCAGCCGGCGCGCCCGGCTGCCG
>CAZHMM010000302.1:0-3372 GCA_964533585.1 uncultured Elioraea sp. | reverse complement strand
CCTCGGCCGGCAGCCCGGCCGCCCGGCGCGCCAGCAGCGCGAGCCGCGCCACCTCGGGCGAATAGAGCGCGACCCCGGTCGCCGCGGCGATCCGGTCCGCCTCCTCCAGCAGCGCGAGGGCAGCATGCGGCCGCCCCTCCTCCAGCCGCGCCTCCGCGGCGAGCCCGAGCGCATAGGGCACGAGCTGCAGCGCGCCGGTCGCGCGATAGGCGGCGACCGCCGCCTCGATCCGCTCGGCCCGCTCGGAGGGTGCCGCCTCGACGGCGCCGGCCGCGATCACCGCGCACCAGGCGGACCAGTAGGGGAAGCCGTGCTGCGCGGCGACCCGCAGCACCTCCTCGGCGCGCTCGGCCGCGCCCGTGCGGTCGCGCGCGATCAGGCGGCGCAGCGCGTCGACCGCCAGCACATGGGCGAGCGTGTGCGGGTGCGCGATGCGGCGCGCATGCGCTTCCGCCTCCACGGCGTGGCTGTCGGAGGCGGCGAGATGCCCGCCGATCATCTGGCTCCAGGCGAGATGCGACAGCACCACCCCGGCCGGGTCCGATCCGTAGGCGAAGCGGTGATGCTCGTGCCGCGCCGCATCGTAGCGGGTCAGCACCTCGGTGTAGTGGCGGTCCGCCTCCGCGTGCTCGCCGCGCAGCAGGTGCGCGAGCCCGAGCACGCGGTGCACCTGGATCAGCCGGTCCTCGTCGCGCGCGATCCCCAGCATGCGGTTGCCGAGGGCGAGCGCGCGCGGGATGTCGCCGCGCACCATCGAGTAGGTGTTGAGCCCCCAGAGGGCAGCGAACATCGCCGGATGGTCGGGCTCGCCGATCCCCTCCAGGATGGTCACCGCCTCGGCATAGGCGGCCTCGAGCTCGGGCGCGGCGTTGCCCTTCACCGCGAGCTCCTGCCCGCCGATGCGGATCAGCAGTTCGGCCCGGCGCAGCGACTGCGCTCCGCCCGGCAGGCGCCGCACCAGCCCCTCGGCGTGGCGCAGCAGCCTGAGCGCATCCGCGTTCGCCGACTGCGTAGCGGCGCGTTCGCCCGCGCGCGTCCACCAGGTGATCGCCTCATCGATCTCGCCCGCGGCTTCCAGGTGTTGCGCCGGCAGTTCGGGCCGCGTCTCGACCAGCGGGCGGAACTCGGCGAGCAGCAGCCCGGCGACGCGCGCATGCACCGCGCGGCGGCGCGCGCGCAGGAGCGAGTGGTAGGCGGCGTCGCGCACCAGCGCGTGGCGGAAGCTGTGGGTCGCGCCCGAGGCCGCGGTCTCGTGCACCAGCCCGGCCGCGACCAGCGTCTCCACCGCCTCGGCGACGGTCGGCTCGTCCAGCTCCAGCACGCGCGCGAGCAGCGGCACGGCGAACTCGCGCCCGATCACGGCGGCGACCTGGGCCACCGGCCGCGCCTCGCCGAGCGCATCGAGCCGGGCGAGCAGCGAGTCGTTCAGCGACGACGCACGGCTCAGGATCTCCGCCCCGCGGCCCTGCGCCTTCGCCTCGCGCCAGAGCTGCACCAGCTCCTCCGCGAACAGCGGGTTGCCCTCGGCGCGCTCGGCGATCAGGACGCGCGCCTCGGCATCCAGCGTGCCGTCCGGATCGAGGTTGGCGATCAGCCCCTCGATCGCGCCCGCCGGCAGCGGGGCGAGCGCGAGCGTGAAGTTGCGGCCAAGCGAGGCCGGCGGCTCGAAGCCCTGGGCGCGCGCGGTCAGCACCAGCAGCACCGGCAGGCGGCGCGCCTCGTCGGCGAGCGCGGCCAGCACGGCCCGCGAGGCGTCGTCGGCCCAGTGCGCGTCCTCGACCACGATCGTCGCCGGCCGGCGCGCGCCGGAAGCGCGCACCAGCGCCAGCACCGCCAGCGCGACGCGGCGCAGCCGCTCCGCCGCGCCGATGCCGGGCAGCGCGGGCAAGGGCGCCTGCGGATCGATCAGCGGCCGCAGCAGGGCGGCCGCCTCGTCCTCGAGGCCGCCCTCGCGGGCGGCCGCCTCGAGCCGCTCGGCCGGCTCCGCCGCGCCGAGCACCGCGCGCACCAGGTCGCGCACCGGCAGCAGCGGATTGGTCGCGCCCTCGGGCTGGCAGAACGCGGCATGCCAGAGCCCGCCCGTGGCCGCGACGGTGCGGCGCAGATGTCCGATCAGCGCCGACTTGCCGATGCCCGGCTCGCCCACCAGGGCGAGGCCGCTGCCCTTGCCGGACGCGGCGTCGCGCCAGCGCTGATCGAGCAGCGCCTGCTCGTGCTCGCGGCCATAGAGCCGGTCGGCGCGTAGCGGCCGGGTGCGGCCGACGCCGTGGATCGGCCCGGCGACGCGGAACAGCGCGACCCGGTGCGCATGCCCCGGCGCTTCCATCTCGCCGGCCGGCACGAAGGCGAACCGGTGCGAGGCGAGCGCCTGCACCGAGGCCGTGGTGACGATGCTGTCGGGCTCGGCGCGGCCCTGCAACCGCGCGGCGAGATTGGGCGCGTCGCCGACGATGTCGGCCTCGGCGCGCGGATCGTGCGCGCCGAGCCGTCCGACCACGACGATGCCGGCCTCGATGCCGATCCGGACCGAGACGCGCTGGCCCTGGGCAAGCCCGGCCGCGTTCAGCGCATCGACCGCATCGAGCACCGCGAGGCAGCCGGAGATCGCGCGCGCGGTGTCGTCCTCGCGGGCGCGGGGGGAAGCCCCAATAGGCAAGGATGCCGTCGCCGAGGAAACGGGCGATGTAGCCGCCATGCGCCTCGATCGCCGCGCCGGCCGCGCGCCGGTAGGCGACGATCAGCTCGCTCATGTCCTCGGGGTCGAGCATGGCGGCGAGGCGCGACGAGCCGACCATGTCGATGAAGGCGACCGTCACCTGCCGCCGCTCGGCCTCGTCCTGCGGCAGCCAGGCCGAGCCTGCGGGCAGGCCGAACGAGGAGGAGAGGTCCGAGGTCATCGGTTCGATGTGATCCAGATCACACTGGCCGCAGCCGCGCAACCTTAGCGTCACGCTGGGCAGTTGTCCGGCGCCGCCGGTCTCGACCCGCGAGCGCGGATCGACACGCCCGCCTGGGCGGAGCAGCATCGTGCCGCATCGACGGCGTTCGGACCAGGGGGATCGCGCGGCGTGACCGACGATATCGTCAAGCTTCCCGCGGAGGTCGCGCTCTCGCCCGGGGTGCAGATCGATCCGCATGTGCTGCATGACATGCTGCGCCGCCGTCGCAAGGGACGGCGGCGCTGGATCGCCGAGGTCGCCGACCCGGCGGCCGCCAAGCGGAAGGTTGCGGCCCTCGGCGCGCGGCTGCGCGGCCAGCGTTGGCAGGCCGAGCTCCGGCTCGATCGCGGCGAGGACGCGCGCGCGCAGGTCGCCGAGGTCGCGCGCGAGGCCGGCGGCGAGCTGGTCGCGCTGCGCGAACCGCGCCCCGACG
>CAZHMM010000301.1:0-3384 GCA_964533585.1 uncultured Elioraea sp. | reverse complement strand
ATCGTGCCGATGTTGCAGTGCGGCTTCGTCCGCTCAAACTTCGCCTTCGCCATGGCGCGGCCTCGTCTCTTTCGTTCGTCAGGTTGCTGGGGTCGGAGGGCGGGAACGCCGTCGGCCCGGAGATCCGGGTGGAGCGGGTGACGGGAATCGAACCCGCACAACCAGCTTGGAAGGCTGGGGCTCTACCATTGAGCTACACCCGCAAGGCCGTGGAACGCGGTTCCCTTTCCGGTCGGTTGGTATCGGGTCCTCGGTGCCGCGACGGAGGCATCCCTGGTGGAGGGGGCTGGATTCGAACCAGCGTAGGCGTGCGCCAACGGATTTACAGTCCGTCCCCTTTAGCCACTCGGGCACCCCTCCGCCCCCGGGACATCCCCGCCGGCGGCGCGGGACCGCGCGGACTAACGGCATTTCGCCCGGCCTGTCAACGAGGCGCGCCAGCCCTTCCGTCAGCCGCCGCTCCCGGCCATGCTGCCGATATGGGCACTCAACCGCGCCGTCGCGAGGCCAGGGGTCGCGGCCGCGACCCCCAAGGACCATACTGGATCTATGGGGCGCATGCCGTGCGCGCCGCGCTCAGCAACCCTGCGCGCAAGGTCCGCCGTGTGCTCGCCACACGCGAGGCCGCCGCCGCCCTGCCCGAGGACGCTGCCGCCGAACGCGCGGAGGCCGCCGCGATCGCCGCCCTGCTGCCACCGGGCGCGGTGCACCAGGGGCTCGCCGCGCTGGTCGATCCGCTGAGCCCGCCGCCGCTGGCCGACGCCCTCGCCGCCGCGCCGGGCCCGGTGCTGGTGCTGGATCAGGTGACCGATCCGCGCAATGTCGGCGCGATCCTGCGCTCGGCGGCGGCGTTCGGCGCGGCGGCGGTGATCGTGCAGGACCGCCATGCGCCGATCGAGGGCGGGGCGATGGCGCGCGCGGCCGCCGGTGCGCTCGAGCGCATCCCGCTGCTGCGCGCCGTCAACCTGGCCCGCACGCTGGACGCGCTGAAGCAGGCCGGACTCTGGATCGTCGGGCTGGACGCCGACGCGCCGACCGCGCTGGCCGAGGCGGGGCTCGGCGACCGCCGGCTCGCGCTCGTACTCGGCTCGGAGGACGAGGGGATGCGCCGGCTCACGCGCGAGGCCTGCGACCTGACGGTCCGGCTGCCGCAGAGCCGGGCGGTGGAGAGCCTGAACGTGTCGGTCGCCGCGGCGGTGGCACTCTACGCGGTGCAGCACGACCGGCTGGAAGGGAAGCGCGCATGACGGAGGCCAGCCGGATCGAACGGGCCGCGGACGCGATCGCCGAGGCGCTCGCCGCGCGCCGCACGCTCGCGCCGCTGGACGCGCCGATCGCGCCGACCGATCCGGCCGAGGGCTATGCGGTGCAGGCCGCGCTGGCACGCCGCCTTGGCGCCTTTCCGCCCGCCGGGTTCAAGATCGGCGCCACCGCGGCCACCATGCAATTGCATCTCGGCATTCGGATGCCGGCCGCTGGGTTCATGATGCGCTCCGACCTGCTCGCCTCGGGCGCGGCCTCGCCCTACCGCTCCTGGCTGACCCCCGGCGTGGAGTGCGAGATCGCCTTCCGCCTCGGCACCGACATCCCGCCCGGCGAGCACCGCCAGGAGGCGCTCGCCGAGGCGGTCGCGGCGGTGCTGCCGGCGATCGAGATCGTCGAGAACCGCTACCAGGGCGGGGTCGGGATCGGCACGCCGATGCTGATCGCCGACCGGTTCTTCCACGGCGCGGCCGTGCTCGGTGCGGATGCCGAAGCGTGGCCGCCGCAGCGGCTGGCGGGGCGTGATCTTGCGAACGCCCGCGGGCGCATGAGCGTGAACGGCAAGCTGTTCGGCGAGGGCCAGGGGGGCGATCTGCTCGGTCACCCGCTCGCGGTGCTGCGCTGGCTGGCCGCCTCACCAGCCGCGGCCGCGTTCGGCGGCCTGCGCGCGGGCCAGGTGATCCTGTGCGGCTCGGTCACGCCACCGGCCTGGCTTTCCGGTCCCGCAGAGATCGAGGCCGCTTTCGACGGCCTCGGCACCGTGATAACCCGCTTCACATGAGCCGCCGCCCCGACACCTATCCGCGCGCCGACGAGGCGGTGCGCCAGGCGACACCGGTCGAGGAGGAGGTCACGCATCCCGCGTTCCGGCTCGCCTTCCACGACCCCGAGTTCCTGCTGCGCCCGGAGATGCGCGGCGTGCGGCTGATGCTGGAACTGATGAAGCCCGACCGGCTGCAGGACGAGGCCGGGATCGGCTCGACCGTGGTGGTGTTCGGCTCGGCCCGCATTGCCGGGCCCGAACGCGCGGCGGCACTCACCGAAGCCAACGGCGCGCCCGCCGAGCGCGCCCGCCGCCAGCTCGCCTGGTATCAGGAGGCGCGCCGCTTCGCACGGCTGGTGACCGAAGCGGGCCAGGGTGCCGGGCGCTGCGAACTGGTCGTGGTCACCGGCGGCGGCCCAGGGATCATGGAGGCCGGCAACCGCGGCGCGACCGAGGCAGGGGGCAAGACGATCGGGCTTTCGATCGTGCTGCCGCGGGAACAGGCGCCGAACCGTTGGATCACGCCGGATCTCTCATTCCAGTTCCATTATTTCGGCATCCGCAAGATGCAGTTCCTGATGCGCGCCAAGGCGCTCGCGGTGTTTCCCGGCGGCTTCGGCACGCTCGACGAGCTGTTCGAGACGCTCACGCTCGTGCAGACGCGCAAGATCCGACGCCTGCCGATCCTGCTGTTCCATCGGGCGTTCTGGGACCGCGTGGTGCACTTCGAGGTGCTGGCCGAGGAGGGCCTGATCGACCACGCCGATCTCGACCTGATCCGCTTCGTCGAGACGGCCGAAGAGGGTGCCGAGGCGATCCGGGAGTTCTACGGCGGCGAAGTGCTCGGCGCGGAGGAGGAGCCACCGCCGGTGTGAGTGGTCACGGGGCGCGCTCCGGCTCCGCCGGCGCGGACTCCGGCGCGATCACTGCGCCGACTGCGGCCGGCGCGGTCGCGGCAAGGTCGAAGCTCTCGCGTGCCCGCTCGGGCGGGGCGGCGCGGCGTGTCACCCGCCACAGCACGAAGCCGAGCAGCACCGTGTGGGTCGCCGCAGTGAACAGGTAGAGCCCGCCGCCGGGCGAGGCGCGCAGGACGAACGCGGCCGCGATCGGCCCGACGATCGAGCCAAGCCCGTTCATCAGCAGCAGGCTCGACGCGGTGCCGACATAGTCCGACGGATCGGCGTGGTCGTAGGCATGCGCCGCGGCAAGCGAGTAGCCGGGCAGCGCCGAGGCGCCGAACGCCGCGCCGAGCAGCGTCAGCACGAGCCCCGAGGGGGTGGTGAGGAACACCGCGAGTCCGGTCGCCATGGCGGCGGCCAGCACCGCAGCCAGCACGTGGCGCCGGTCGAGCCGATCCG
>CAZHMM010000300.1:0-3393 GCA_964533585.1 uncultured Elioraea sp. | reverse complement strand
ACCCCCGCCAAGGGCCATTGGCCCTTGGAACCCATGACGGGGTGCAGGGGCCAATGGCCCCTGCCGAGGGGTGTCGGGGGGCGGAGCCCCCTGACACAGGCGCAGCCTGATGGCGGCCTCGAGCTCCCGCCGCGGCCGCGGCGGCTTCGATCCCTGGCCCGGCTACGTGGACGCGCTGTCCACGCTGCTGATGGTCATCATCTTCGTCCTGCTCGTCTTCGTCCTCTCCCAGGCCTTCCTCTCCGCCGCGCTGTCCGGCCGTGACCAGGCGCTCGCCCGCCTCAACCGCCAGATCGCCGAACTCTCCGACCTGCTCGCCCTGGAGCGCGGCACCAGCGAGGAACTGCGCCGCTCGGTCTCGCGCCTCTCCGCCGATCTCCAGGCGGCGGCGTCCGCGCGCGACGCGCTGACCCGCCAGCTCGCCGTTGCCGCCGCCGACCGCGACCGCGCCGGCGCCGAGCGCGACGCGCTGCGCACCGACCGCGACCGCATCGCCACGCTGCTGGCCGACGCAACCGCGCGCGCGGAAGCGGCGGCGAGCCGCGTCACCCGCCTCGAATCCCAGCTTGCCGAGGCGCTCACCCGCGCCGACCAGGCGCGCATCGACGCCGACACCCGCGCCCGCGATGCCGCCGCCGCGCGGGCGCTCGCCGAGCAGCGCGGCCAACAGCTGACCGCCTCGCAGGAGCTGGCCGAGCAGCGCGCGCGCGCGCTCGCCGAGACCGCGCGGCTGCTCGCCGAGACGCGCCGCGCCCTGGAGGCGGAGCGCGACACCCTCGCCCGCATGCGCGAGCAGATCGCAGCGCTCGACCGCCAGGTCGTGACCGACCGCGAGACGATCGAGCTCCGGCTCTCCGAGATCGTCCGCCTGACGCAACAGATCGAGACGCTGACGGCGCTGCGCGACCGGCTCGAGGAACAGGCAGCGGATGCGGCGGCGCGCGCCACCACCGAGGAGGAGCGCCGGCGCGCGGTGGAGGCGGTGCTCGCCGAGGAGCGCCGGCTCGGCGAGACGGCCCGCGCGCAGGTCGCGCTGCTCAACCGCCAGATCGAGGAGCTGCGCGCGCAGATCGGCCGGATCAGCCAGGCGCTGGAGATCGCCGAGGCCGAGGGACGCGACAAGGACGCGCAGATCGCCAATCTCGGCCAGCGGCTCAACCTCGCGCTCGCCACCCGCGTCGAGGAGCTGCAACGCTACCGCAGCGAGTTCTTCGGCCGGCTGCGCGAGGTGCTGGGCAACCGCCCGGGCATCCAGGTGGTGGGCGACCGGTTCGTGTTCCAGTCGGAGGTGCTGTTCCCGCCCGGCTCGGCCGATCTCCAGCCCGAGGGCATGGAGCAGCTGCGCCAACTGGCCGGCGTGATCCGCGAGGTCGCGCGCGACATTCCCTCGGATGTGCCGTGGATCCTGCGCGTCGACGGCCACGCCGACCGCACCCCGCTCGCGCCCGGCGGCCGGTTCGCCTCGAACTGGGAGCTGTCGGCGGCACGTGCGATCAACGTGGTGCGGCTGCTGTCGCTGCTCGGCGTGCCGGAGAACCGGCTGGCGGCGACAGGCTTCGGCGAGTTCCAGCCGCTCGACCCGGCCGACACGCTCGACGCCTATGCGCGCAACCGGCGGATCGAGCTCAGGCTGACGGATCGCTGAAACACGCGGCCTCGACCGCCAGCGCGACCGCGAGCGCGGCCCGCCCCGCCGCGCCATCCACCACCACCGGGGCCTCGCCGCGCACCGCGGCGACGAAGGCGGCGAGCTGCGCGGCGAGCGGATCGGCGTCCTGCCAGGACTCCTCGTGCCGCCCGTCGCGATCGAAGCGCGCGAGGTGACGGCCGACGAAATCCACCGCCACCGAGCCCTCCGCATCGAACAGCCGTGCCACCCGCTCGACGCCGGGGCTGACGCGGCTGGCGGTCAGGCTCGCCACCGCGCGGTTCGCGAACGTCACGCGCGCCTGGGCGAAGTCGAGCTGGTCCGACAGCACGGGCCTGCCGACCGCCTCGACGCGCGCGACCGGCGCATCGGCCAGCGTCAGCGCGAGGTCGATGTCGTGGATCATCAGGTCGAGCACCACCGAGACATCCGTGCCGCGCTCGCGGAACGGCGCGAGCCGGGCGAACTCCATCGCCAGCGGCCGCGCGACGTGCCGCGCCAGCGCCGAGCGCGCAACCGAGAACCGCTCCAGGTGCCCGACCTGAAGCACGACCCCGCGCGCCGCGGCGGCGGCGATCAGCGCATCCGCCTCGGCGAGCGTGGTGGCGAGCGGCTTCTCCATGAAGAGGTGCCGCCCCGCTTCGAGCACGCGCAATCCGAGCGCATGATGCGCGCGCGTGGTCGCGGCGACGATCACCGCCTCGGCCTCGTCCAGCGCCGCGTCGAGATCGGGCAGCGCCGGCGCGCCGCCCTCGGCGGCGACGCGCGCGGCCTTCTCCGGGTCGTGGTCGACCACCCCGACCAGCGCGACGCGCGGCTCGGCGGCGGCCTTGAGCACGTGGTAGCGGCCGAAATGGCCCGCGCCGACGATGGCGAGGCGGAGCGGATCAGGCATGGGCGGCGATGACTCCCGCGGCACTCACGGTGCCGTGATTCCGACACGGTGTGCCGTCATGAAGCCGCAAGGATCACACGTCGGCCGGGAGGGGGCCAAGAGGGCACCGATGCACGGGGTGGGGGGAAGCGTCGTCCGCGCGCGGCCGGACGAGCGCGTCGTCGTCTGGGTCATGGGCGGGGCGTTCTTCGCCTCGGGCTTCGCCGCCCTGCTCTATCAGGTGATCTGGCAGCGCATGCTGGGGCTGTTCGCCGGCTCCGACGCGGTGACGGCGGCGCTGGTGGTGGGCGCGTTCCTGCTCGGGCTCGGCCTCGGCTCGCTGGTCGCCGGGCTGGTCGCCGACCGCATGGCGCCGCGCCGCGCCGCCCTCGCCTTCGCGCTGATCGAGGCCGGCATCGCCGGCTTCGCCCTGCTCTCGCGCCCGTTCCTCTACGACCTGGTGGTGGAGCGGCTCGGCCCGCTGCTGACTGGGCGTTGGGAGGTGTTCGGCATCTGCTTCGCCGGCCTGCTCGTGCCGACCTTCCTGATGGGGCTCTCCTTGCCGGTGCTGGCCAAGGCGGTGGTGGCGCGGATCGAGACGGCGGCGAGCCGGATCGGCCTGCTCTACGGGATCAACACTCTGGGTGCCGCTGCCGGCACGCTGATCGGCGGCTTCCTGATCGTCGGCGCGGTCGGCTTCGAGGCCTCGCTCCAGCTCGGCGCGGTGCTGAACCTGCTCGCCGGCGCGGCCGCTCTCACGGTGCGCGCACGCCTGCCCGACACGCCGCCGCCCGCCGCCGCGATCCCGGCCGATGTGCCGGCGGCGCAGCCCGGCGCGCTCGGCCTGCCGTCCTGGACGCTGCTGGTGTTC
>CAZHMM010000299.1:0-3399 GCA_964533585.1 uncultured Elioraea sp. | reverse complement strand
AGGCCAGAAAGTCGAGGAGTTCCGCGGCCTCCAGCGTTCTTCACGGGCGACGAGCGCGCGCGCAAGGTCGCCGCCTCAATCCCGATGGGAAGGGTCGCCCAGCCCGGGGAGGTAGCCGAGGCCGTACTCTGGCTGATGACGGAGAAGTCGGCCTTCGTAACGGGGACGCTGCTGGACGTGACCGGGGGTGCGTGAGAGCGTAGCGAAGCGCACTCCCGCGGCGAGGGCGGTGCAAACGCTGGTGCTTTGCGCTCCCCCGCGCAGCGGCACTCTGGCCGGCGCGAACAGGAGCGAAAACCTGCGAGAGACGCTTCCGCCTGAGTTTCGAATCCTACGCCAATGATCGCGCCTCGCGCTGCGCCGGCGCGCGGCACTTGCAAACCCGCTCCCCCCGGCGTATCTGACGGTCAACACCTACCCGAGTAACGGAGGGTGGCCTCGGAAACGGGGCCGCCTTTTTGCTTTTGAACGACACCCCGCGCCATGACGGCGTCGAAGGCAAGGTCGCCGCCCTGATCGCCCCCTCGCTCGCAGCGATGGGCTACGAGCTCGTCCGCGTCCGGCTCAGCGGCAAGGAGCGCCCCACCTTGCAGATCATGGCCGACCGCGCCGACGAGGCGCCGATCACGGTCGAGGATTGCGAGGCGATCAGCCACCAGGTCTCGGCGATCCTCGATGTCGAGGACCCGATCCGCTCGGCCTATGTGCTGGAAGTCTCCTCGCCCGGGATCGACCGGCCGCTGACGCGCGCGAAGGACTGGAACCGCTTCGCCGGCCACCTCGCCCGCGTCGAGATGATCCTGCCGGTCGAGGGGCGCAAGCGCTTCTCGGGCATCGCGCTGGGCGCCGAGCCGGGCGGCGCGGCGCGGCTCCGCCTCGACGACGGCACCGAGGTCGCGCTGCCGCTCGCCGACATCCGCTCCGCGCGGCTCGTGCTCACCGACGCCCTGATCGACGCCAGCCGGCCGAAGCCGGCCACCAACTGACCATCCGAGGGACCCATGGACATCGCCATCGCCCGCCCCGAACTGCTCCAGGTCGCCGATGCGGTCGCGCGCGAGAAGACGATCGACCGCGAGGAAGTGCTCGAGGCGATGGAGCAGGCCATCCAGAAGGCCGGCCGCGCCAAGTACGGCCACGAGAAGGACATCCGCGCCACGATCGACCGCAAGACCGGCGAGGTGAAGCTCTCCCGCTGGACCGAGGTGGTCGAGACGGTGGAGAACGAATCGACCCAGATCCCGCTCGCGATCGCGCAGAAGATCAAGCCCGGCATCGGCGCCGGCGAGTTCATCGTCGATCCCTTGCCGCCGATCGATTTCGGCCGCATCGCCGCGCAGACCGCCAAGCAGGTGATCGTGCAGCGCGTGCGCGAGTACGAGCGCAAGCGCCAGTTCAACGAGTACAAGGACCGCGTCGGCGAGATCGTCAACGGCATCGTCAAGCGCACCGAGTACGGCAACCTGATGGTCGATCTCGGCCGCGCCGAGGCGTTGCTGCGGCGTGACGAACTGATCCCGCGCGAGAGCTACCGCAACGGCGACCGCGTGCGCGCCTACATCTACGACGTGCGCGAGGAGACGCGCGGCCCGCAGATCTTCCTCTCCCGCACGCACCCGAACTTCCTCGCCCGCCTGTTCGCGCAGGAGGTGCCGGAAATCTATGACGGCATCATCGAGATCAAGGCGGTCGCGCGCGATCCCGGCAGCCGCGCCAAGATGGCGGTGATCAGCCACGACTCCTCGATCGACCCGGTCGGCGCCTGCGTCGGCATGCGCGGCAGCCGCGTCCAGGCGGTGGTGCAGGAGCTGCAGGGCGAGAAGATCGACATCATTCCCTGGTCGGCCGATCCGGCCACCTTCGTCGTCAACGCGCTCGCCCCGGCCGAGGTCTCGAAGGTGGTGCTCGACGAGGAGAACCGCCGCATCGAGGTGGTGGTGCCGGATGATCAGCTCAGCCTCGCGATCGGACGGCGCGGCCAGAACGTGCGGCTGGCGAGCCAGCTCACCCGCTGGGACATCGACATCCTGACCGAGGCCGAGGAGTCCGAGCGCCGCCAGGAGGAGTTCCGCCGCCGCTCGGCGCTGTTCGTCGAGGCGCTGGACGTGGACGACGTGATCGCCGGGCTGCTGGTGACCGAGGGCTTCGTCTCGGTCGAGGATCTCGTGCTGGTGCCGCTCGAGGATCTGGCCGCGATCGAGGGCTTCGACGAGGACATCGCCACGGAACTGAAGCGCCGCGCCGAGGAGTTCATCGCCAGGCGCGACGCGGCGCTGACCGAGAAGTTCCGCGAGCTCGGCGTCACCGAGGAGGTCGCCGCGGCGCATCCCTTCACCCCGGCGCAGCTGGTCGCGCTCGGCGAGAAGGGGGTGAAGACGCTGGATGATCTCGCCGACCTCGCCTCCGACGAGCTGATCGAGATCCTCGGCGCGGACGCGATGGACGAGGAGACCGCCAACGCCGTCATCATGGCCGCCCGCGCCCACTGGTTCGAGGGCGAGGATGCCGGGGCCGCCGAGGCCGCGAAGCCGGAGCAGGGCTGAGCGGAGGATCGCGCCACGCCGATGCTCCCCGCCCCCGACCCCAGCCTGACGGACGAGCCCGAGACCGGGCCGACCCGCCGCTGTGTGCTGAGCGGCGCGCGCCAGGCCAAGGAGGCGATGATCCGCTTCGTGGTCGGGCCGGACGGTCAGGTGGTGCCCGACCTCGCCGCACGGCTGCCCGGACGGGGAATGTGGTTGAGCGCGCAAGGGTCTGTGCTAGAAGACCGCAGGCTCGGACAGGCCTTCGCGCGCGCGGCGAAGGCGCGCGTCACGGTCCCCGGGGATCTGCGGCCGCGTGTGGTTGCCGGGCTGGAACGCCGGGTGGCCGAGTTGCTGGGCCTGGCGCGTCGCGCGGGCCAGGCGGTGGCCGGGTTCGTGGTGGCGCGCGAATGGGTCGCGTCGGGTCGGGCGGGGCTGGTGGTGGAGGCGCGCGACGGCGCACCGGACGGTCGGCGCAAGCTGCTGTCGGGAGCCGCGGTGCCGGTGGTGGCGCCGCTGACGGCCGCCGAACTGGGGGCCGTGTTCGCGCGTGACCATGTGGTGCATGTCGCGATCGCGCCGGGGCGGCTTGCCCGGACGATCGCGACGGAATCGGAGCGTCTCGCCGGCGTGCGTGGCGAGGCGCCGGATAACGGATGACGGGAACAGGACCGGCTGATCGGATGAGCGAAACGAACGAGCAGGAACAGGGCAAGGGCCGGCTGTCTCTCGGCCGCGGCCGCCTTGAGCTCGGCAAGACCGTCGATGCCGGCAGCGTGCGCCAGAGCTTCTCGCATGGCCGCAGCAAGGTCGTGCAGGTCGAGGTGGTGAAGAAGCGCGTGGTCGCGCCGGGTGCCGCGCCGGCGAAGGCGGCGCC
>CAZHMM010000298.1:0-3434 GCA_964533585.1 uncultured Elioraea sp. | reverse complement strand
GGGCGGTGTCGGCGCCGGCGCGCGGGCCGGAGCGGGACGCTCGGCCTCCGGCGGTGCGGGCGGGCGCGCGGCGAGCTCGCGGCGCGCGGGTGCCGCCGGCGGCGCTTCACCGGGCGGCACGGACGGTGCTGCCGGCGCCGGGCGCGCGATCTCGCGAAGCGGTGGCTCGGTCGGGAAGGACGGGGGCAGCGGCAGCGCCGACCCCTCGGCGGACGCGATCGCGGCCGCACCCGGCGCGTGCGGCGCCGCGCCGGGCGGCTCAGCTTGCGGCGGCCGATGGAGCGCGACGCGCTCGGCGATGTCGGCGGGGCGGGCGAACTGATCGGGCCGCATCGGCGCGAGGGCCAGGTGCCGCTTCGCCAGCTCGCCGATCCGCGCCGGCTCGTTCAGGAGCGACCATTCCGCGCGCAGCACGTGGATGCGGTCCTGGGTGGCGAGGATGCGCCGGTTCGCCCCGGCGAGCTCCTCCTCCAGCGCCTGCACGTCGTGCTTGACCTGGTAGAGGAACAGTCCGGCGAGCACGACGAGCCCGGCCCAGATCAGGGTCGAGGCGCGGATCATGCGGGCCCTCCGGGGCCGAGCCGCTCGGCGGCGCGCAGCCGGGCGCTGCGCGCGCGCGGGTTGGCGGCTGCCTCGTCCGGCCCGGGCGTGAGCGGCTTCGGCGTCAGCAGGCGCAGACGCGGGGCGGGCCGGGCGGCGAGGGCAGCGGGGTCATGGCGCGAGGCGCCGGGCGCGCGGCCGGCGGCTTCGGCGAGGGCGTGCTTGACGATCCGGTCCTCGAGCGAGTGAAACGAGACCGCGACGATCCGCCCGCCCGGCGAAAGGAGCCCGATCGCCGCGGCGAGCCCCCGTGCGAGTTCATCCAGTTCCTCGTTCACGCTGATTCGCAAGGCCTGGAAGCTGCGCGTCGCCGGATCGATGCCGTCGGTGCTGCGCGGCACGGCTGCGCGCACGATCGCGGCGAGCCGGCCGGTGGTGGTGATCGGCGCCTCGGCGCGCGCGCGCACGATGGCGCGCGCGACCCGCCGCGCGTGCCGCTCCTCGCCGAAGCGGTGGATCAGGCCAGCAAGCGCACGCTCGTCGAGGGCGTTGACCAGATCGGCGGCACTCGCCCCGCTCCGCCCCATGCGCATGTCGAGCGGCCCCTCGGCGCGGAACGAGAAGCCGCGCGCGGCCTCGTCGAGCTGGAACGAGGAGACGCCGAGGTCGAAGGCCACCCCGTCGAGCGCCGCGATCCCGCGCGCGGCGAGCAGATCGACCATGTCGCCGAACCTCCCCTCGATCAGATGGAGCCGGCCGGGATGGCGCGCGGCGAGTGCCGCGCCGCGGTCGATCGCGTCCGGATCGCGGTCGATCGCGAACACGGTGCAGCGCGCCGCGTCCAGGATCGCGGCGGTGTAGCCGCCGCCGCCGAAGGTCGCGTCGAGATAGAGGCCGCCGTCGCGCGGCGCGAGCAGATCGACCACCTCGCGCAGCATCACCGGGACATGGCCGGGGGCGGTCATGCGCGCGCGCCCCGCGGCACGGTCAGGCCGCGCTCGCGTGCCCGCGCCACCGATTGCGGCAGGTACTGCTGGGCGAGCGCCGGCTCCCAGATCAGGAAGGTCTTGCCGAAGCCGACGAAGGCGACCGGCTTGCCCGCCACCAGCTGGGCGAACTCGACCAGCCGCTCGTTCAGCACGATCCGGCCCTCGGCATCCGGGGCCGCCGACTGGGCGTCGGCGAACAGCGCGACGGCGAGGTCGTCGTGCTCGTCCGAGAAGGCGTCGAACTGGTCGAGCCGGCTGGCGAAGTCGCGGAAGGCGGGCTCGGGCCACGCCTCGATGCAGGGCCATTTGTGGCTCGGGCGCAGGATCAGTTCACCGGTGTCGAAGCTGGCGAGGGTCGTGCGGAACGCCGCCGGGACCGAGACCCGGCCCTTGCTGTCCAGCCTGTTCGCATGGGTGCCCAGGAACTGGCCCATCCGCTCCGTGCAGCCCCTTCACCTCCGTGCCCGGCGGGACGGGACCGTCCCGCATGCGCGTTCCGCTGCCGCGAGGCTGTGGGAACGGCGGGCCACGACGCCGCCGCGCCATGGTCAGAAATGGGATATCATGGTCAATCATGGGCGTCAACGGAAACGAGCCGGATTGTCTTGGGTTTTCCGGGGTTTGTCTTGGCTCCGGGCAATGATGAACAGAGGCTTTACCGTCCTCGCGCGGGGCGCGTGGGACGAGGTGCGTGTCGGGCCAAGTATTCACGATTTGTTCTCGGGCGTGATCGGCGTGGTAACGGGTCAGGCGGCCTGTAAGCCGGGTTCTGTCCGGGGTGTCGCCACCCCTGGACGGCCATTCGTCTGGGACGCCCGTCGCCGGACGCCTCGCGCGACCTACCCGGGCGGGAAGCGCGGGAACGCGCCTGCGGTCGGCCTCGCGGTCACCGCCGCCCGCCCCTATTCGGTCTTGCTCCCGGTGGGGTTTGCCGTGCCGTCCCCGTTGCCGGGGCCGCGGTGCGCTCTTGCCGCACCGTTTCACCCTTGCCGACGGGCCTTGCGGCGCGCCGGCGGTCTGTTCTCTGTGGCACTGTCCCTGGGGTTGCCCCCGCCGGGCGTTACCCGGCACCGTGTTCCCGTGGAGCCCGGACTTTCCTCACCCCCCGGCCTTTCGGCCCCAGCCTTCTCGCGAAGGGTGGAGGGCGCGGCCGTCCGGCCGCCTGACCCGGTTGCGGATGTGTGACGGCGAGGGGGGTGGGGTCAAGCCCCGCCGATGCGCCCCTCGGCCATGGCTGCCACGCGACCCGCCGCCCAGCGCGTCCGCCCGTCCGCCACCCCGTCCGTGCGGTGCGGCGCCCAGTGGCGCTGGAACGCGCTCAGCACGGTCGCGAGCGCGGCGTCGGCCGGACCCTCGGGCGCGACCTGGTAGCCGATCCGCCGCAGCGTCGCCCTGAGCGCGCGCACGCCGTCGCCGGCGTCGCCTGGGGCGATCGGCGGGACCTCGTCCACCGCCGCCGGCGCCTCACCGGGCCAAAGCCCGATCCCCGCGGCGGCGAGCCGCGCCCAGGGGAACAGCTCCCCCGGGTCCTGCTTGCGCGCGGGTGCCACATCGCTGTGCGCGACGACGTTGCGCGGCGGGATCGGATGCCGCGACAGGATCGCGTGGCAGAGTGGGATCAGCGCGCCGATCTGTACTTCCGGGAAGTCGCGATAGCCCCACTCATGGCCGGGATTGACGATCTCGATGCCGATCGAGCGATCATTCAGCCCGGCATGGCCGCGCCACCACGAGAGCCCCGCGTGCCAGGCGCGTCGCGTTTCCGCAACGAGCGCGAAGACCCGGCCGTCCTCCTCGACGAGGTAGTGCGACGAGACCTTGGCCGCCGGATCGCGCAAGCGGTCGAGCGCCTCCGCGCCGCTCCGCATCCCGGTGTAGTGCAGCACCAGCACGTCGATCGGCACG
>CAZHMM010000297.1:0-3481 GCA_964533585.1 uncultured Elioraea sp. | reverse complement strand
CCGTTCTCCATGTGGATCGCGCCGATCTTGACCAGGTCGAACTGGTGGATCGGCAATGTCGTACCTACGGTGCCGAGGCCCTGGTTGAACGGGTTCGCGCTGCCCGAGAACACGTTGTAGACGATCAGGTGATTGGCGAGCCAAACCGTCTTGCCGTTCATGAAGCGCTGGTTCGCACCGTGCATCGCGTCTGCCCTTCTGCCGCGCCGCTCTGACGCGGACGCTACTCTCGAGTGCGGTTCGCCGGAAGCCGTTCGGCCTTCGGTTGCGGACGGGCCGAGGCGACGCCCGGTTTCGTCCGCTTTCGTCCCCGGATAGTCTGCGCCCCCCACCCGACAGGAGCCCCAGGGCATGGCCGAGAAGTCCTTCGATGTCATCGTGATCGGTGCCGGCCCCGGCGGCTATGTCTGTGCCATCCGCGCCGCCCAGCTCGGCCTGAGGGTGGCCTGCGTCGAGATGCGCGAAACCCTCGGCGGCACCTGCCTCAACGTCGGCTGCATCCCCTCCAAGGCGCTGCTGCAATCCTCGGAGAAGTTCGCCGAAGCGGGCCATGCCCTCGCGGATCATGGGGTGACGGTGGCCGGCGTGTCGCTCGATCTCGCGCGGATGCAGGCGCGCAAGGGCGAGGTGGTGAAGGCGAACGTGGACGGTGTCGCCTTCCTGTTCCGCAAGAACAAGGTGACCTGGCTGAAGGGGAAGGGCCGCATCGCCGCGCCGGGCAAGGTGGAGGTCGCGGGTGAGACCTACGCGGCGAAGCACATCGTCATCGCCACCGGCTCGGAGTCGGTGCCGCTGCCGGGCGTGGAGGTCGACGAGCAGGCGATCGTCACCTCGACCGGCGGGCTCGCGCTCGACCGCGTGCCCGGCCACCTGGTGGTGATCGGCGGTGGCTATATCGGGCTGGAACTCGGCTCGGTGTGGCGGCGGCTCGGCGCCAAGGTGACGGTGGTCGAGTTCCTCGACCGGATCGTGCCGACCATGGACGGCGAGGTCGCCAAGCAGTTCCAGCGCATCCTCGCCAAGCAGGGGCTCGCGTTCCGGCTCGGCACCAAGGTGACCGGCGCGCGCACGGGCAAGGACGGCGTGACGCTGACGCTCGAGCCGGCCAAGGGCGGGGCGGCGGAGGAGATCGCGGCCGATGTGGTGCTGGTCGCGATCGGCCGGCGTGCCTACACCGAGGGGCTCGGCCTTGCCGAGGTCGGCGTGACGCTCGACGAGCGTGGCCGGGTGAAGACCACCGACGGCTTCGCCACCTCCGTGCCCGGCATCTGGGCGATCGGCGACGTGATCGCCGGGCCGATGCTCGCGCACAAGGCGGAGGACGAGGGCGTGGCGCTGGCCGAGGCGCTGGCGGGCCAGCATCCGCACGTGAACTACGAGGCGATCCCGGGCGTGGTCTATACGTGGCCCGAGGTCGCCTCGGTCGGTGCGACCGAGGAGGAGCTGAAATCGCGCGGGGTCGCCTACAAGGCCGGCAAGTTCCCGTTCAGCGCCAATGGCCGGGCGCGCGCGATGGGCGAGACGGACGGGTTCGTGAAGATCCTGGCCGACGCGACGACCGACCGGCTGCTCGGCGCGCACATCCTCGGCCCCGATGCCGGCACGCTGATCGCCGAACTGGCCCTCGCCATCGAGTTCGGCGCCTCATCGGAGGACGTCGCCCGGACCAGCCACGCGCATCCGAGCCTGAATGAGGCGGTGAAGGAGGCCGCACTCGCCGCGCACGGCAAGCCGTTGCATTTGTAGCCGCCGCCATCGTTTCGGCGTGCAGTGCGGCCTCGGCTCGCCTAGTCTCGACCCTGAGGGGCCGCCAGGATTGTCGCAGACCGCACAGATTCGCGCGATCATCGCCGAGCATCGCGCCCGGGGCCAAGGTGCGGCGGCGCTGGGCACCGCGCTTCGCAACCGCATGGGCAGCCGCGCGACCGCCTCCGAAGTCGATGAGGCGGTGGCGTTCTGCCGCGAGATCCTCGACGCGGTGCCGATCCTGATCGACCGCCTGCGCGAGGCCGCGCGCAAGCAGGGCGTCGCGGCGCTGATCGAGCCGATGCTCGCGCATGCCGAAGCCTACTTCGTCAATCCGGTGGATGTGCTGCCCGAGGCGCTGCTGGGTGAGCTGGGGCTGTTGGATGACGCCTATCTCGCCCTCAACGCCATCCGCAGAGTGCAGGTCGAGCCCGATCCGCTGATCCGGATCGACCTCGGGCCGCCGATGACGTTCCTTGAGCAGGTGCTCGGCGGATCGGGGCTCGCGCTGTTGAAGGCGGAGATGGCCAAATCGGAGCAGCTCCTGCTGCGGGAGGCGGAGCGCTGGAAGGCGGCGGCGGACGAGCAGCGCCGGCGAGAGGCGACGCGCCGGCAGGCCAGGGCGCCGGCTCCGCCCGCGCCGCGACCGATGCCCGGACGGCGCCTCTGCGCCGCGTGCAGCGGCCTTGGCGGCACGAGCTGCGGCGCCTGTGCCGGCTACGGCTATCACACCCGTCGCTATTCGCGGGTCGATTGGCAGGGCAACAGCGAATACGTCACCGAACGCACACCCTGCAGTTGTTCCGGCGGCCAGATCATCTGCCGGTCCTCCGGCGGCTCGGGATACGTCTGAGTCTGCCCGTAGTCGCGGGACCTCGCGCTGCGCTTGCGTGTTCGATTCCAGGCACTTTTGGTGTAGAGTTCGTCCGGAACATGAGCACCGATGCCGCCCCCCGCCTGATCTCGGCCGACCTCGCGCGCCTGCTGCGGCGTCGCCTGACCGACGTGATCGGGCTCGCCGCCGCGCTGGTCGGGCTGACACTGGCGGTCGCGCTCGCCAGCCACGACCCCGCCGACGCCTCGCTGAACACCGCGACCGGCGGGCCGGTGGCCAACCTTGCCGGGCGGACCGGCGCCGTGGTGTCGGACGCGGCACTCCAGGGGATCGGGCTCGCCGCGTGGCTGCTGGTGGCGGTGCCGCTCGGCTGGGCTTTCGCCCTGGTCGCGCGCGGCGCGGTGGGGGCGACGCTGGTGCGGTTTGCCTGCCTGCTCGCCGCCCTGCCGCTTCTCGCGGCCTCGCTCGCGCTGCTGCCGCTCAGCGGCTGGGGCGCGCTGCCGGCGGGCCCCGGTGGCGTCGCCGGACCGCTGCTGCGCGACTGGATGCTTGGCTTCGGCGCGGCCGTGCTCGGGCCGCTCGGCGCGGTGTTCGCGGCGCTGTTCACGCTCGGCCTGGCGGTGGCGCTGTCCTTCGTCGCGATCGGGCTCAGCCCGCTGGAGTGGCGCCGCGCCGGCGTGGTTGCCGCGCGCGGCACGGGCGGGCTGCTGCGGCGAACCCGAGGCGCCGCCGGCGCGTCGCTGGCCTGGGCGCGGGACATGATGGCGCAGTTCCGCCGTCCCCCGCCACGCGACGAGGTCGCCGCTCGGCGCGAGCCGCGCCTGGGCCCGGACCCGGTCATCGAGGAACCGTTGCCGCCGACCCCACCCGCGCCGCGCGCGCCGCGGCCGCGCGTCGATC
>CAZHMM010000296.1:0-3487 GCA_964533585.1 uncultured Elioraea sp. | reverse complement strand
CGGCCAGCTCACCGGCATCGAGCTCGTGCGCGACCGGCAGAGCAAGGAGCCGGCGACCGAGGAGGGCCGCGAGGTCGGCCGGCAGTGTTTCGCCAACGGCCTGATCTTCAGTCTGCGCCGGCAGGGCAGCGTGCTGCGGCTCGTCCCGCCGGCGACCACCACGCCCGACCAGATCGACCAGGCGATGGACATCCTGCGAGGCGCGATCGAGGCGGTGAGCGCGCGGCGGCGGCCGCACTGACCAGGCAACAACGAGGGGAGGAACGGACATGACGTCGAAGCGATCGGCAGGACTGACGGCGATCGGTGCGCTGGTGCTGGGGCAACTCGCCCTGGCCGCACCGGCGGTCGCGCAGGGCAGCGCGACACTCGACGCGGTGAAGGCGCGCGGCGCCGTCCGCTGCGGCGTCAGCACCGGCTTTCCGGGCTTCGCGGCGCCGGACTCGCGCGGCGAATGGCGGGGCCTCGACGTCGATGCCTGCCGGGCGGTGGCCGCGGCGGCGCTCGGCGATGCCGCCAAGGTCCAGTACGTGCCGCTCACGGCCGTGCAGCGCCTGCCCGCGCTGGTCTCGGGCGAGATCGACATGCTGGCGCGCAACACGACCTGGACGCTCGGCCGCGCCACCACGCAGGCGGTCAACTTCGTCGCCACCAACTACTACGACGGCACCGGCTTCATGGTGCCGCGGGCGGCCAACATCGCACGGATCGAGCAGATGAACGGCAGCACGATCTGCGTGCAGCCCGGCACCGAGACCGGGCTTGCCGTGCAGGACGCCTTCCGGCGCCGCAACATCGGCTTCACCCCGCTCATGATCGAGCAGGTCGAGCAGCTTGCGGCGGCGTATTTCGCCGGGCGCTGCGACGCGATCGCGAGCGACCAGACCCAGCTCGCCGGCATCCGCACCCGCGCGCCGAATGCCGCGGACCACGTGATCCTGCCCGAGCTGGTGTCGAAGGAGCCGCTCTCGGTGGCGGTGCGCTACGGCGATGACCTCTGGGCGAACATCGTGCGCTGGAGCGTCTGGGCGATGATGGAGGCCGAGGAGCTGGGCCTCAGCAGCGCCAATGTCGCCGCGGCGCTGCGCGACAACGAGGACCCGGCGGCAAGGCGCCTGCTCGGCCGCACCGGCGAACTCGGCCAGGGGCTCGGCCTCGACAACGCCTGGGCGGCGCGGATCGTCGCGCAGGTCGGCAACTACGCCGAGAGCTTCGAGCGCAACGTCGTGCCGCTCGGCATCTCGCGCGGCCCGAACCGGCTCTGGCGCGACGGCGGGCTGCTGATCGCGCCGCCGTTCCGCTGAGCGAGGCGCCGGCCGCGCCGTTCTCGCGGCGCGGGCGCGACCCTGCCATCGAGCCGAGTTGCCAGCGCAGGTCCCGATCAGGTGGGATCACCTGATCGGGTGAAGAGGCGTCCAACAGAGCCCTGGAGCCGTTTCCGACAGGTCGGATGCGGCGCTACGCCGAGCCGGCGGCGGCGATCGCGCGCTTGTCGTCCACGCTCAGCGCCGGCTGCCCGGCCTCGCCCTTCAGCACCACCGAGCGGTAGGGGAAGGGGATCTCGATCCCGGCCGCGTCGAACGCCTTCTTGTAGCGGCGGTTGAACTCGCGCGAAACGTTCCACTGGCTGCCGGCATTGGTGCGGAAGCGCACGCGGACCACCACCGCGCTGTCGGCGAAGCGATCGACGCCGAGAATCTCCAGGGGCTCGCGGATCACCGCGGCCCAGCGATCCTCCGCCCGCATCTCCTCGGCGGTCGCCTTCAGCACCTCCACCACCCGGTCGGTGTCCTCGTGATAGGCCACACCCACGTCGAACACCGAGAACGCGAAGTCCTTGGTCATGTTCGAGACCATGGAGACGGCGCTGAACGGGATGATGTGCACCGTGCCGTCCAGGCTGCGCAGCCGGATCGAGCGGATCGACAGCGCCTCCACCACGCCGCCGGTGCCGCCGACATTGACCACGTCGCCGACCGAGATCGCATCCTCCATCAGCAGGAACACGCCGGTGATCAGGTCCTGCACCAGGCGCTGCGAGCCGAAGCCGATCGCGAGTCCGATCACGCCGGCGCCGGCCAGCAGCGGCGCGATGTTCACGCCGATCTCGGAGAGCGCGATCAGCCCGACGACGATGACGATCACCACCATCAGGAAGGTGCGCAGCATCGGCAAGAGCGTGCGCACGCGGGCACTCTTCGCCACCTGGGCATCGCGCGAGAGCCGGGTGAGCTGGCGCTGGATCGCCGCGTTCGCGGTCTCCCAGACCAGCAGCGCGATCAGCACGGTGACGCCGATCGAGGCGACCGCGCCGAGCAGCCGGCTGCCGAGCTGGCCCGGGCGGAACCAGTCGAACGCGCCGAAGCCCCAGAGCTGCAGCATCACCACCGCGGCGAAGGCCCAGATCGCGCCCGCCAGCACGCCCTTCAGCGCGGGCACGTAGCGGTTCACCCAGGATTCCAGCCCCGGATGGCGCTCGGCGGTCACGCGCTTGACCGCGAAGCCGCGTTCGAGCGTGCGCCGCATCGCCAGCTCGGCGAGCTTGGCGAGCCCGACCACCAGGATGGTCGTGATGGTGAAGCGCAGGATGCGGCCGTAGCCGTCCTCGATCTCGAGCGCGGTCACCACCCAGGCGGCGGCGAGATAGAGCGCGGCGAGGATGTGCCAGACATCGGCGAGCCGGTTGCGCACCAGCGCCCAGGGGCCGTTGGTCTCGGACCCGGCGCGGATCGCATCGCCGACCGCCTCGCGGTTCTGCATCACGATCAGGATCAGCAGCACCGTGATGATCAGGCCGAGCAGCTTGAGCAGGCCCGAGTGGGTGGCGCGGTCGAGCCCGAACACCAGCGCGGCTTCGGTCGCGGCATAGCCGATCACGCCGACCGTGGTGATGCGTTGCAGCCAGATCTGCGCATAGGCGGCCGTCTCGTCCGACATCTGCGGGATCAGCCGGATCGACGGCGCGTCGGGCGAGAACACCAGCCGGCCGAAGGCGCGCGCGATCCGCGCGGCGAGATAGGCGTTGTTGGCGACCAGCAGCACGATCTGGCGCGACGGCCAGCGCTCGACCGCCGTGATCAGGCTGTAGGAGACGATCGCGAAGGCGATGATCGGGAGCACGTCGAGCACGAAGTCGCCGAAGGCGGCGAGCGCGCGCGCGCTCCAGTTCGGCGGTTCGCGCTTCAGCAGGCGCGCGCGCACCGGCCGCAGCGTCAGGATCAGCAGCCGCTCGGCCAGGATGCCGGCGCCGAGCACCAGCGCGATCTTCCAGAGCGTGTCGAGCACGCCGGCGCGCGCGGCAGGGTCGGCGGCGATGCGGCTGATCCAGGTCCAGACCTGCGGCGCGTCGGCGAGCGTCTGCACCACCGCGATGGTGGTCTCGCCGACGCCGACCAGCCGCGCGCTGAGCTCGACCAGCAGCTGCGCGCCGAGGCTGTCGGGGGCGAGCGGCAGGGTTGTCTCGGCCGGCCGGGGCTCGGCCGGCCGG
>CAZHMM010000295.1:0-3488 GCA_964533585.1 uncultured Elioraea sp. | reverse complement strand
CCAACAGCGAATCAAAACTCAAACTCCCAGGCAAGCCGTTTCGCAGAGGTCTCCCTTGGGGCGGACGAAGGGGCCCACTCCAATCCGGGGTCAAGATTGCGTGCCGATTGACAGCGCTGATCGTCAAACGCGGCCACAAAGGGTCCCGTCGCCGCGCTTACGCTTGACCGGTGTTGGTCGCTTGAAACCTGTCAGGAAGCGGATGCCGCGGTCTCGGTGATCGGGCAGTTCCCGGCGTTGCGGCAGGCATCGGGGATGGCCCGGCTGTCGCCGGACAGCATGGGTGGCGATCCCGCAGCGCCTGCCAGACCTCCCTCGATGGCGTTCGGCGCAGGGGCAGCCCGCCTCATCGGACAGGCCGTCCATGTGCTTGATCATACCCCCTGCCGGAGGCTGGACCTCCGGCGGCCACGCAACACCGCAACCGACAGCCGAAGTGCTTACGCGCGTCGTCGCCCCGCTGATCCGCCGGTCGCCGCCGACGGGCCGGCCTGCAGCCTCGGCCGGTTGTGCCGAGGCAGCAGGTCGAAGCAGCCGATGACGTCGCCGATGCTGCCGCCCGGCAGGCCCATCACGAAGGCCTCCAGGCGGTCATAGGCAGCCTGCGGCACGCCTTCCTCGGCGCCAATGCGGCGGACCAGCTGCATCGTGCGGGCGCAGTCGTAGCTGTAGTCGGCGGCCGTCATGTGCTGATCCTGAACGATCTCCTCGCCGTCCGCGAGCCGCACGGCGATGACGGCGGAGAGCGTCGGCACGGCGGGATCGGGCACCGTCTCGACCGCCTGCATCAGCGCGTTCACCGCCTCATCATCGTAGGTGGTCATCACACTCATAGTCGGTGTACCGCGCAGAAGCGTCGCGGCGACACAGAAGGGAATGGACATCAGCGTGCCCGAGACTGTGTTGAACGGCCCCTTGCTGTCCATGCCGGGATAGCCGACCTCGTAGGGGTTCATGCGCACCGTGACGCCAGCGAGCTGCCGGCCCGCGATCCTCTCCCGCAGCAGCAGCGCCGCGGTCACCGGCGTCTGGTTGAAGGCGCAGACCGGGAAAGGCTTGAACGCGACGCGCATGGTGGACCATTCGGTGCCGAGCTTTGCTGCCAGCCCCGCCGCATCGGGCACGACGCGCGCGAAGGCGCGGATGTAGCCCGCGTTGCCCTCAAAGGCATGCGGCGCGGCGACCGCCCCCTGGCGCGCCAGCTCAGCCGCCATGAGCCCGTTCACGCCGGCCTGACCGACCTGGTAGCGCCATTCATCGGTGCCGTCGGCGAAGGATTGCAGGATGCCGCCAGCGAAATGGGCGCCGTAGGACAGCGCGGCGGCGATCCGTTCTTCCGGCAGCGCCATGGCCTTCGCCACCGCGGCCGCGGCGGCGACGGTGCCGTAGAGGGGCGAGGCCCGCAGCCCAGCGGGCGTGGTGTGCCCGGCATACGCCTTCTCGAACAGACCGCCTGCCTCGTAGCCGGCGACGAGAGCGGGGATCAGGCGTTCGAGCGGCAGGTCGCGCACCTCGAACAGCGCGGTCAGCAGCGGGATCAGGATGGCGCCGAGATGCGCCGCGCCGCAGGCATCCTCCTGCGCGCGGCCGTGCGAGAGCGCGGCATTGGCGAGCGTCGCGCCGGCGATGCTGGTGCGCCGCCCATCGCCCCAGAGCGTCGCGCCCTGCTCCTGCTCGCCTTCCATCGCGATGGCCGCGGCCCGCGCGACCGGGGCGAATTCCGTCGCATGGCAGCCGAGCGCGATGCCATAGCCGTTCAGCAGGCAGGCGCGGGCCTTGGCCTCGACCTCCGGCGGGATGCTGGAAGGCCCGAGCCCGTCGATGAAGCGCGCCAGCGCGCGGGCGAGCGGAACGGCATCCGTCATGGCGTGTTTTCCTTTCCCGGCTCCGTGCGCGCAAGCTCCTCGCGCAGCACGCGCTTCAGCACCTTTCCCGAGGGGTTGCGCGGCAGTGCCTCCCTGAGGTGCAGCGCCTTCGGCACCTTGAACCCGGCGAGGTGCGCACGGCAATGCGCCTGCACCGTCGCGAGGTCGAGTGCCGCACCCAGTCGCGGCACAATGACGGCGACCGGCACCTCCCCCCAGCGCGGGTCGGGCACGCCGATGACGGCCGCCTCGCTCACTTCGGGCATGGCGTAGAGGACGCGCTCGACCTCCGAGCTGGCGATGTTCTCGCCGCCGGAGATGATCATGTCCTTCTTGCGGTCGGTCAGGAACAAGAAGCCGTCGGCGTCGAGGTAGCCGACATCGCCGCTGCGGAACCCGCCATCCGGATGGAAGGACGCGGAGGTCTTCGCCGGGTCCTTCCAGTAGCCCTTGAAGACCTTGGGGCCGCGCAGGCAGATCTCGCCCTCCTGGCCGGCGGGCAGGAGGTTCCCGGCGTCGTCGCGGATGGTGATCTCGACATGCGGCGTGGCGCGGCCGGTGGAGCCGATCTTCGCGATCTCCCACCCCGCGTCCATCAGGGTGTCGCCGCTGCAGGTCTCGGTCAAGCCATAGGCGTCGATGTAGCGACCGCTCGGGAACAGGCTGCCGAAGGCGCGGATGCGGGCTTCGGGCGTCTTCTCTCCCCCGCCGATGCACCAGCGCAGCGTCGAGAGGTCGAGCCCGTCCGGATTGCCGTGCTCGAGCGTGCGGGAGAGCATGACGGGCGCCATCCAGGCGCCGGTCAGGCGCTCGCGCGCGATCGCGGCGATGGCGGCGGCGGCATCGAAGTCGCGCAGGATGCAGAGCGTCCCGCCGACCCAGAGCACAGCCATGCCCGGCAGGTCGAAGGCGCCGACGTGGTAGAGCGGCCCCACCACCAGCAGCCGCTCCGACGCGGTCAGGCCCAGCGCGACGACATGCTCCATGCACTTCCAGTAGAAGTTGCCGTAGGAGTGCATGACGCCCTTCGGCCGGTCCGTCGTGCCGGAGGTGTACATCAGCCGGAACAGGTCACCCTCCTGCCGCGCGGCAGGCGGCGGCACGGGCAGGCCTTCCGGCACCAGGCGCGTCGGATCCTCCTGGGCCGCGGCGTCCAGCGTGACCAGGTCGGGCAGGCCGCCCACCACCGCGTCGAACTCGGCATCGGCGAAGAGCAGCCGCGCCTCGGCGTTCTCCAGGATGTAGGCCACTTCCTCCCGCGCCAGGCGGAAGTTGATCGGCAGGAAGACGGCGCCCAGGCGGCTCACCGCGATGGCGAGTTCCACGAAGGCGGTGGAGTTCTTCATGAAGGCCGCGACCACCTGTCCGGCTCCGATGCCGCGCGCGGCGACCAGCGCGGAGAGCGCTTCCGTCCGCCGCTGCAGCGCCGCATAGGTGATGCGCTGCCCCTGGTAGAGGATCGCGAGCGCCGCGGGCCGCTGCCGCGCGTGAAATGCGACGAAGGCGGACAGGTTGAGCATCCCCCGCCCCTCTCAGTAACCGCGCGGCATTCCAAGGTCGTGGACGGCGATGAAGTTCAGCACCATCTCCTCGGAGACCGGTGCGAAGCGGAACAGGCGGGCG
>CAZHMM010000294.1:0-3515 GCA_964533585.1 uncultured Elioraea sp. | reverse complement strand
GCTGCGCGAGCTTCAGCAGGCCGTGATGCACGAGCGGATGCGCAACCAGTAGCGGAGACCGACGGATGCCGCACGAGACGGTGCTGGCCAATGCACGGCTTGCCTCCGGCCGCGCGGGCGCCCACCTCGCGATCGATGGCGGGCGGATCAGCGCGATCGGCGACGGCGCCCCGCCCGAGGCGGCGACGGTGATCGACCTCGGCGGCGATCTCGTCCTGCCCGGCCTGACCGACGGCCACATGCATCTCGACAAGACGCTGTTCGGCCTGCCGTGGTGGCCGCACGCGGCCGAGCCGGTGCGCATCAGTCGGATCGAGACGGATGCGCGCGTGCTGCCGAACCTCGCCCTCGGCACCGCCGCGCGCGCGGGTGAGCTGATCCGCCGCTGTGTGGCGCACGGCACGGCGCATATCCGCACCCATGCCGACATCCGCCCGGAGTTCGGCCTCGCCGCCCTCGAAGGCGTGCTGGAGGCGAAGGCGGCGCACGCGCAGTCCTGCACGGTGCAGGTGGTCGCCTTCCCGCAGGCCGGCGTGATGCGCGTTCCGGGCACCGCCGAGCTGATGGATGCGGCGATGCGCGCGGGCGCGGATCTCGTCGGCGGCATCGATCCCTGCGAGGTGGATCGCGACCCGAAGGGCCAGCTCGATGCGATCTTCGCGATCGCGGAACGGCATGGCTGCGGCATCGACATCCACCTGCACGAGCCGGCCGAGATGGGGCTGTTCAGCCTGCAGGAGATCTGCGCCCGCGTGCGCGCGCACGGCATGCAGGGCAGGCTGACGATCAGTCACGGCTTCTGTCTCGGCGGCATCGCCGAGAGCAAGCAGAAGGCGGCCGCGGCGATGATGGCCGAGGCGGGCGTGTCGCTGGTGACGCACGGCGCCGGCGGTGCGACCCTGCCGCCGCTCGGCGTGCTGCGCGAGGCGGGCGTGCGGGTATTCTGCGGCAACGACGATGTGCGCGATACCTGGAGCCCCTACGGAACCGCCGACATGCTTGAGCGCGCGGCGATCATCGGCTGGCGGATCGACTGGCGCACCGATCCGCTGCTCGACGCGCTGTTCGGCATGGTCAGCAGCGACGGCGCGCGTGCGCTCGGCATCGCCGAGCACGGTCTCGATGTCGGCCGGCCGGCGACGCTGTTCACCCTGCCGGCCGAGACGATCGCCGAGGCGATCGGCCAGCATCCGCCGCGGCGGCTGGTGCTGTTCGAAGGCCGCGTGGTCGCGCGCGACGGGGCCTATGCCGCCTGATACCCGATCGCCGGAGGTGTCACCTTCGGCGGGCCGGGATGAGGTCTACTGCGCGGTCACCTTCACGTAGCTGCCCGGCGCCGGCTCGATCACCTTCAGCTTGCCGTCGCCGGGCTGGCGCGCATCGACCTTCGCCTTCGACAGCGCCGCCACCCAGCGCTGCCAGTCCGGCCACCAGCTGCCGGCGAGCTCGGTCGCGCCGGCGAGCCAAGCGTCGGGGTCCGGCGGCAATTCGGTGTTGACCCAGTGGCTGTATTTGCCGGCATCGGGCGGGTTCACCACCCCGGCGATGTGGCCCGAGGCGGCGAGCACGAAGCGCGTCTTGCCCTGGTAGATCTGGGTCGCGCGGTAGGTGCTCTTCCAAGGCGCGATATGGTCCTCGCGCGTCGACAGCAGATAGGCCGGCAGCTTGATGCGGCGGAGGTCGATCTTCACCCCGGCGAGCTCGATCCCGCCCGGCTGCACCAGCTTGTTCTGCTGGTACATGTTGCGCAGATAGAAGCTGTGCATGGCCGCCGGCATGCGCGTCGAGTCGGAGTTCCAGTACAGCAGGTCGAACGGGAACGGCTCCTGGCCAAGCAGGTAGTTGTTCACCACGAACGACCAGATCAGGTCGTTGGCGCGCAGCATGTTGAACGTGGTCGCCATCTCGCTGCCCTCGTGGAAGCCGCGCTTGGCCATGGTCTCCTCCATGGCCTGGAGCTGCTCCTCGTCGATGAACACCGAGAGTTCGCCGGCCTCCTCGAAATCCACCATCGTCGTCAGGAAGGTCGCGGACTTGATGCGGTCGTCGTTCTTCGCCGCCATGTAGGACAGCGTGCAGGCGAGCAGCGTGCCGCCGATGCAGTAGCCGATCGCGTTCACCTCGCGCTCGCCGGTCGCCTGCTCGATCGCATCGAGTGCCGCGAGCGGGCCTTCCAGCATGTAGTCGGCGAAGCTCTTCTCGGCGAGCTTCTCGTCCGGGTTCACCCAGGAGATCACGAACACGGTGTGGCCCTGGGCGACCGCCCAGCGGATGAAGCTGTTCTTCGGCCGCAGATCGAGGATGTAGAACTTGTTGATCCAGGGCGGCATGATCAGCAGCGGTCGCTTCAGCACCTTGTCCGTCGTCGGCGTGTACTGGATCAGCTGGATCAGGTCGTTCTGGTAGATCACCGCGCCGGGCGTGGTGGCGATGTTCTCGCCGACCTTGAACGCCTCGTAGTCGGTCATCTTGATGTGCAGCTTGCCCTTGCCGCGCTCGAGGTCGGACAGCAGGTTGTTGAGCCCGCGCACCAGGTTCTCGCCGCCCGTCTCCACCGTGCGGCGCAGCACCTCGGGGTTGGTCAGCAGGAAGTTGGTGGGGGCCAGCGCATCGACGAACTGGCGGGCATAGAAGTCGAGCTTCTGCGCGGTCTTGTCGTCCAGCCCGTCGACATCCTTCACCACGTTCTGCACGTAGCGCGCCGAGAGCAGATAGGACTGCTTGATGAAGTCGAAGACCTCGTTCTCGTGCCAGTCCTCGTGCTTGAAGCGCCGGTCGCCGGGCGGCGGCGCGACCACCGGATCGGGCGTCTCCCCCATCATGCGGCGCGCGGTGTTCTGCCAGAGCAGCATGTAGTCCTGCCAGAACGACATGTGCGCCTGCACCAGCTTGGCCGGATTCGCCATCATGCGGGCGGTCATCTCGAAGAACGCGCTGCCCATGTTGAGCGGATCGAGGCCGGGCACGCGGGCATCGCTCTGGCGCTTGAGGAACTCCATCACGATCCGCTGGCTGCGGCTCGCGATGTCGGCCATGTTGCGCGACAGCAGGGTGGGGTCAGGCATCTTGAAGGCTTGGCCAGCCTTGTCCTCTGCCATGGATCGGGGCGTCCTTTCGGCGTCGGGCGCGGGAGATGGAAAAATGTGCGCGGACCCTAGTGCGCCGGCCAGGGGGGATCAAGCGAAGCCGCGGGTTTGCGGCCGCGCGTGGGGAGCATGTCTCGCCCTGCTGCTGCTGGCCGCGTGCGGGCCGAGCCTGAACCCGGTCGAGTGGGCGCGTGTCGCCGTCGGCCGGGCGCCGACGACCGAGCTGCCGGCCGTGCCGGGCGCCGACCGGCCCTATCCGAACGTCGGCACGGTGCCCGAGCGCCCGGTGCCGCCATCGCCCGAGGAACGCCGGCGCATCGCCGACGCGCTGGTGGCCGACCGCGAGAACGCCCGCCATGTCGGCGCGGCCGTGCTGCCCGCGCCGGTCGGCGTCACGCCGCCGGCCGCACCGGCGCCGCCGCCGCTCAC
>CAZHMM010000293.1:0-3538 GCA_964533585.1 uncultured Elioraea sp. | reverse complement strand
GCGAACTGCGAGGTCACCACGATCCCCGCCACGGCGCCCACGGCCCCGGCCAACATCAGTCTGTTCATCAGGCGACTTCCCTATCCGTTCAGGGCGGCGAACCAGGGTGCGGGATCGACCGGCCGCCGCTCGCGTCTGAGTTCTATATAAAGTGTTTCGCTACCGATTGTGGAGTTTCCATCCGAAGGCAACATCAAATATTCTTCAACGTCCACGTCGCGTCCACCCAGCATCCCGAGCGGCGCGCCCGCATCGACCCGCGCCCCGGTGACGACGTAGAGCTGCTGCATCCCCGCGATCACCATCAGCGTCCCGGGCGCCGGCTCGAGAAAGACCACGTAGCCATAGTCGAGGAACGGCCCCGCATAGCGCACCTCGCCCTGCGCGGGCGCGGTCACCAGCGACAGCGGCGGCGCGGCCAGCGTGATCCCCGGCCGCCGCACCCCGCCCGCATCCGGCTCGTCGTACCCGCGCAGCACCGTTCCCGGCACCGGCATCGCAAAGCTCGCCTGCGCGTCGCCGTTCCGCCCCGAGGCCTGCGCCCGCAGCCCCTCGATCCCCGCGGCAAAGCGGCTCAGCGTGTCGCTCTCGCGCATCAGCGCGTCGAGCCGGGGATCCCCCGCATCCGCCACCGCCATGCCCGCCGTCTCGGCCAGCGCGCCCGCCAGATCCGCCCGCGCCGCGGCCAGCGCCTCGAGCCCCGCGGCCAGTTCCGCCTCCGCGGCGTCGCGCGCGGCCCGCTTCTGGGCGACCGCGGACAGTTCCCGGGCCAGCGCGCGGGCCTCTTCCGTCAGCGCCGGGCGGATCGCCGCCATCATTCCCTCGGCCCGCGCCGCACCGAGCGGTCCCATCGGATGCAGGTTCTGCGCCGCCGGCGGAACCCGCTCCAGCGCCTGCAACGCGGCGAGCAGCCGCTTCACCTCGGCCTCGCGCAGCGCGATGTCGCGCGCCGCGAAATAGGCCGCGTCCGAGGTGGCGTTCACCGTCGCGCGCAGCCCGCTCAGCGCCGCTTCCTGAGCGGCGATGGCACCGGCCAGCGCCGCGATCCGCCCCGGCTCCGGCCCGGCCTCGGCCAGCGCCACCCGCGCCGCCCGCAGCCGCTCCGCCGTCGCTTCGGCCGCGGCACTCGCCTGGTCGGCGGCAGCCGCCGCCGGTCCAGTCAGCGCCAGCGCGATCAGGACCGCGAAGGGAACCGCCCGCCTCATCGCTCGATCAGGCTCCTCCCGGTCATCTCCGGCGGCGGCGCGAGCCCCATCAGCTCCAGCACCGTCGGCGCGAGGTCCGCGAGCCGCCCGCCCGCGCGCAGCCGGATACCCGGCGGCCCCCCCACCACGATCACCGGCACCGGGTTCAGCGTATGCGCGGTATGCGGCCCGCCGGTCTCGGGATCGACCATCATTTCGCAGTTGCCATGGTCGGCGGTCACGATGATCGCGCCGCCCGCCGCCTCGACCGCGCGCAGCGCCTTGCCGAGCCCGCGGTCCACCGCCTCGCAGGCCGCGATCGCCGCCCGCAGATCGCCGGTGTGCCCCACCATGTCCGGATTGGCGTAGTTGACCACGATCAGGTCGTAGACCCCGGAGCCGATCGCGCCCACCAGATGCGCGGTCACCTCGCTCTCCGACATCTCGGGCTTCAGGTCGTAGGTCCGCACCTTCGGGCTCGGCGCCATGTAGCGGTCCTCGCCCGGGGCAGGGGTCTCGCCGCCGCCGTTCAGGAAGAAGGTGACATGGGGGTACTTCTCGGTCTCCGCCACCCGGTACTGCCGCAGCCCGTGCGCCTCGACCCACGCGCCCAGCGTGTTGACGATGTCGTCGGAGGGATACATCGGCGTGATCCAGGCGTCATGCGCGCTGGAATAGGACACCATGCCCACCGCCGCGGCGAAGCCCGGCCAGTCCGGCCGAACGAAGCCGTCGAACCCCGGATCGAGCAGCGCCGACAGGATCTCCCGCGCCCGGTCCGCCCGGAAGTTGGCGAAGACCAGCCCGTCGCCTTCCGCCACGCCCTTGTAGTCGCCGATCACCGTCGGCCCGACGAACTCGTCGCTCTCGTCGCGGGCATAGCCGCTCTCGATCGCGTCCCTGGCCGAACCCGCCCAGCGCCCCTCGGCCCGCACCATCGCCTGCCACGCACCCTCGACCCGGTCCCAGCGCCGGTCGCGGTCCATGGCGTGGAAGCGCCCCATGACCGTCGCGATCCGCGCGCCCTCCGGCAATGCGGCCTCGAGCTCCGCCACCTGCCCGATCGCCGAGCGCGGCGCCACGTCGCGCCCGTCGAGAAAGGCATGCACCGCAACCGGCACGCCCGCGCCCGCGATCACCTGCGCCAGCCGCGCGATGTGGCGCTGGTGGGCATGCACGCCGCCGGGGCTCGCAAGCCCCGCCACATGCGCCGTGCCGCCGGTCGCCTTCAGCGTCGCGACGAAATCCAGCAGCACCGGGTTGCGGTCGAATTCCCCGTCGTCGATCGCCTTGTCGATCTTCGGCAGGTCCATCCAGACGATGCGCCCCGCCCCGATGTTCATGTGACCGACTTCGGAATTGCCCATCTGCCCCTCGGGCAGGCCGACGTCAGGCCCATGCGCCACGAGTTGCGTGTGCGGGCAATCGCGCCAGATGCGGTCGAAGTTCGGGGTACAGGCCAGCGCGACGGCATTGGCCTCGGTCTCGGCGCGCAGGCCCCAGCCGTCCAGAATGCACAGAACTACCGGGGAGATCCCGTCCATCGCGCTGCCTGCTCTGCCTTATCGTTGCACCAAGATGTACCCCGGCGCTGCGCCCTTGGCAAATCCGCGATGCCGGCAATTGCGCGAAAGCGCGTCGACAGGCAGGATCGCGCCTCCCCTGACCCGGAGCCCGCGATGATCCAGGCCCTCACGCTCCTCTTCCTCTGCCAGCTCGCCGGCGAGACCATCGTGCGCCTCGCCGGCATCGCCTTTCCGGGACCGGTGCTCGGCATGGGCCTCCTCGTCGCCGGGCTCTTCGCCGCGGGCCGCACCGGCGCCGATCTCGACGCGGTGGCCGACGGGATCCTGAAGAACCTCTCGCTCCTCTTCGTGCCCGCTGCCGTCGGCGTGGTCCAGCAGGCGGGCCTGATCGCCGCCAACTGGGCGGCCATCCTGCTCGCCATCCTCGGCTCGACGCTGCTCACGCTCATCGCCAGCGTCTACGCCTTCCGCGCGGTCGCCCGCCTGCAGGAGCCGCGCAAGTGACCGACGCCCCGACCGGCCCCGCCACCAGCCCCGCCGATCTCTGGCGCGTCTGGGTCTATCTCGCCGAGACGCCGCTCCTGTGGCTCACCGCGACGCTCGTCGCCTACGTGATCGCGGATCGGGTCTCCGCCGCCCTCGGCCGCCACCCGCTCGCCAACCCGGTGGTGATCGCGGCGGCCCTGCTGATCGGCCTCCTCACCGTCTCGGGCACCGACTACCAGGACTATTTCGACGGCGCGCAGTTCGTGCATTTCCTGCTCGGCCCCGCGACGGTCGCGCTCGCCGTGCCGCTCTGGCGCAACCGGCTCGCGGTGCGGCGCAACC
>CAZHMM010000292.1:0-3566 GCA_964533585.1 uncultured Elioraea sp. | reverse complement strand
CGCCGCGTCAGGCGCCTGCCGAGGCGACGCCGCGCGAGGCGGCGGAGGCGCGTCCCAGGCCGGCCGAGCCTGCGCCTGCCGCCGATATGGCTGAGCCCGAGACGGCCGCGGCGGTGGAAGCGGCCGAGCCCACGAGCCGCAGCGCCGAACGGACCGAGCAGCCGACGGCGCGCGCCGAGCCGCCCGCCCGCGTGCTCGCGCAGCCAGGCATGGCGGCCGAGGCGCTGCCCCAGCTTCAGCCGGCCGAGCGCGCCTTGCCCGCCGCCGCTGCCCCGCCGCCGCGCGTCGCGCCCGCCCCGCCGGTGCAGCAGATCGCCCCGGTCCTGATCACCCTCGCCGCCGGCGCCGAGGGCATGCCCGATCGCCTGATGCTGACGCTCGACCCGCAGGAACTCGGCCGGATCGAGGTCGAGGTCACGCGCGAGGGCGAGCGACGCGTGGCGATCGCCGTGCTCGCCGAGCGGCCCGAGACGCTGCACCTGCTCATGCGCGACGCCGCGATCCTCGATCGCGCGCTCGCCCAGGCGGGTGTCGGCGCGGAGGGCCGCAGCCTCGCCTTCGATCTCGGCGGCGGCTCGGACGGGCGCCAACAGCGCGGCAGCGGCTCCGGCACGCCCGCCGCCAGCCAATCCCCGCAACCCGAACCCGCACGGCCGCGCGACCCGCTGAGCCTGCTCGACATCGCCATCTAGAGGACACGCCGATGACCGACCTCTCCGCCGCCACGCTCACCGCCGCGCAGCGCCAGCAATCGGCGCTCGCCTCGCGCAACCAGATCGCCTCGAACTTCCAGGACTTCCTGAAGCTGCTGACCACCCAGCTGCAGAACCAGGACCCGACCGCGCCGCTGGACACCAACCAGTTCACCCAGCAGCTCGTGCAGTTCGCCCAGGTCGAGCAGCAGCTCGCCACCAACAGCCATCTCGAGCGGCTGATCAACGTGCAGGAGACGACCCAGCTCACGGCGCTGACGCCGCTGATCGGCCGCATAGTGGAGGCGGACAGCGACCGGGTGGCGCTGCAATGGGGTGAGGCCTACGGCGCGTACAATCTCCGCGCCGATGCGACGGCGGTCACGATCACCGTCCGCGACGCCTCCGGCCGCGTGGTCGCCCAGGGCCCGGGCGAGACCCGCGCGGGCCGCCAGGAGTTCTATTGGGACGGCCGGGACGCGGCGGGCAACGCCTGGCCGGACGGCGCCTACACCGTCACCGTGCAGGCCCAGTATGGCAGTTCGCTCGAGACCGTGCCGACCACGGTGATCGGCCGGATCACCGGCGCCGAACGCTCGGGCGGTACGCTCGTGCTGTCGATGGGCAAGCTGCAGATCGAGACCGGCGCGATCCGCGCGGTCGCCCCGGACCGCTGAGCCGGCGGCGGCCGGTACAGACTCTGCCGATCGGCAAAATCTGCCCGGTGTTAACGCGCGCGTAAGCCCTTTCGGTCACGCTCCCGCATGGATGAACGCCCGGCCGGCATGCGGGCGTACGGGAGGTCTCGGTCGCGGCGCAGCGGCCGGGGGCTCCAGGGAAGGGTGAGATCGTGAACGCGTTCCTCGCTGGGATGAAGACGCTTGGGCCGGTCCGCCTGGCTGCACTCGGGGCGGTCGGGATCGCGGTGATGGGCGTGATCGTGTTCCTCGCCGCGCGCGCCGGCCAGCCGCCGATGGCGCTGCTCTATGGCGAGCTCGAGCAGCGGGACGCCGCGCAGATCGTCGCCACGCTCGAGCGCCAGCGGATTCCCTACCGGCTCGGTGCCAATGGCACGCAGGTGCTGGTGCCGACCGACCAGGTGCCGCGGGTGCGGCTCTCGCTCGCCGCCGAGGGCCTGCCGGCCGGCGGCTCGGTCGGCTACGAGATCTTCGATCGCGCCGACGGGCTGACCGCGAGCTCCTTCCAGCAGGGCATCAACCATCTGCGCGCGCTCGAGGGCGAGCTCGCGCGCACCATCCGCTCCTTGCATGGCGTGCGCGCGGCGCGCGTGCACCTCGTGCTGCCGCGGCGCGATCCGTTCTCGCGTCGCGAGGGCGAGGCGCAGGCCTCGATCGTGCTGACCATGGCCGGGGTGCAGCGGCTCGACCGCGAGCAGGTGCAGGCGATCGTGCATCTCGCCGCCGCCGCGGTGCCGGGGCTGAAGCCGCAGAACATCTCGGTGATCGACAATCGCGGCTCGCTGCTCGCGCGCTCCGGTCAGGCCGTGGGCGGCATGGGACTCGCCATGAACGCCGAGGAGATGCGCCGCGCCCACGAGATGCGGCTGACCCGCGCGGTCGAGGAGATGCTCGAGCGCACGCTCGGCGTCGGCCGGGTCCGCGCCGAGGTCTCGGCGGAGATGGACTTCGACCGTGTCACCGAGAACCGCGAGAGCTTCGACCCGGACCAGCAGGTGGCGCGCTCGGTGCAGACCGTGACCGAGGAGAGCCGCACGACCGAGCGGAACGAGAACGTCACGGTCGGCAACAACCTGCCGAACCCGCAGCCGCAGCAGAACCAGGCCGGCTCGCAGGAGAGCCGCACCGAGGAGACGACGAATTTCGAGATCGGCCGCGTGACGCGCCAGATCGTGCGCGACACGCCGATGGTGCGCCGGCTGTCGGTCGCGGTGCTGGTCGACCACGCCCCGGCCGGGCCCGGGGCGGAGCCGCAGCCGCGCAATGCGGAGGAGCTTGCCCGGATCGCCACGCTGGTGCGCAGCGCGGTCGGCTTCGACGAGAGCCGCGGCGATCGCGTCGAGGTCGTGAACCTGCGCTTCGCCGATGCGCTGGCCCCCGCGGCCGAGGAGGAGTCGCTGTTCGGGCTGCCGATCGGCCGCGCCGAGATCGTTCGCGTGGTCGAGACCGTGGTGTTCGGCATCGTCGCGCTGCTTGCACTGCTGCTGGTCGCCCGCCCGCTCGCCGGGCGCGCGCTTGAGCGGATCGGCCAAGCCGAGGCGACGTCAGCTGGCGCGCTCGGCGCGCCGCAGGACGGCGTTCCCGCGCTGCCCGCACCGTCCGGCACGCCCGCGCTCGCCGACGGCTCTGCCGGCGCGCCCGCGCTCGGCGCGCCGGCAACGGCCCTCGCTCTCGGCGGCGGCAACGAGAGCATGATCAACATCGCGCAGATCGAGGGCCAGATGCGCGCCTCCTCGATCCGCCGCGTCGCCGAGCTCGCCGAGAAGCATCCCGAGGAAGCCGTCTCGGTCGTGCGCGGCTGGATGGCGCAGGAGAGCTGATCGATGGCGCGCGCGAAGGAAGACTACCGCAGCCTCAGCGGGCCGCAGAAGGCGGCCGTTCTGATGATGGCGCTCGGCGAGGAGAGCGCGGCGAAGCTGTTCTCCATGATGCACGAGGACGAGATCAAGGAAGTGTCCTCGGCGATGGCCACGCTGGGGCCGGTCTCGTCGTCCATCGTCGAGCGGCTGTGCCACGAGTTCGCCAGTCAGATGAGTGCCGCGGGCAATCTGATCGGCAGCTTCGAGAGCACCGAGCGCCTGCTCGCCAAGACCCTGCCGAAGGAACGGGTCGCGCAGATCATGGAGGAGATCCGCGGCCCGGCCGGGCGGACCATGTGGGACAAGCTCGGCAACGT
>CAZHMM010000291.1:0-3669 GCA_964533585.1 uncultured Elioraea sp. | reverse complement strand
GCAAGCTCGGTCTCGGTGAGCTGGAAGCCGACCACCACGGTGTAGGACGCCGGCGGCCGCTCGGCCGTGATCGGCAGCGTCAGCGCCACCTCCTCGCCGGTCATCCGCACCCGGCTGCGATTGGCCGGGAAGGACGCGGTGACGGTGAAGACCGCCTTGTCGAGGATGCGCTGGTCGGCATCGGTGACCGCGACGAAATACGGGATCGTGATGCTGCGATCGCCGGTCGCCGGCCCGCGCGTCGCGTCCATCGACAGGCTGAGCGTCACCTGCACCGAACGGCGCCGGTCGGCGTACGCGCACGCCCCGGACAGGCCGGTGATGCGCGCATCGAGCACCAGGTCGCTCAGATCCTGGCTGTCGGCCGTGCGGTAGCGGCGCAGATCGGCAGCGTCCGCCAGCACGGCCGTGGTCGGGCAGTCGGGCCGCAGCGTCGTCAGGGCCGGCGCCTCGCCGCGGCCGCCGCTGCGCACCTCGCCGCTGCCGCACGCGCCGAGCGCCAGCACGAGCGCGAGGCCGGCAACCGCCCGCATCTCACGCCGCTCCGGCGGCGAGCCGGTTGTGCGTCCCGTCGCAGAACGGCTGCCCCTCCGTGCGCTTGCAGCCGCAGAACCACATCGTCTCATCCTTCTCGGCCTTCCACGTCACCGGCTTGAGCCCGGTGCCCTTGTGCGAGCCGTCGCAGAACGGCTGCTTGGCCGACAGCCCGCAGGCGCACCACCAGTACTTCTCGCCGCACTTCACCTCGACCGCATAGGGCGCGGGCTGCGCCACCTTGGGCAAGCCCTCGCCAACCGAGCCCCCACCAACCGAGTCCGTCATTTGCGCTCTCCTCCGCGCCGTGCACCCTTTGAACCGGCGCGCCTGCCGGGCACTATGCGGATGCGCCCATGAGGCCGCAACCAGCGCGAGCACGATGACCGACCACAAGCCCGAACTGAAGATCCTGCTGGCCGGCCCGCGCGGCTTCTGCGCCGGCGTCGACCGTGCGATCCGCATCGTCGAGGAGGCGCTGAAGCGCTTCGGCCCGCCCGTCTATGTGCGTCACGAGATCGTGCACAACCGCTTCGTGGTCGAGAGCCTGGAGGCGAAGGGGGCGGTGTTCGTCGAGGAGCTCGACGATGTTCCCCAGGGCGTGCCGGTGGTGTTCAGCGCCCATGGCGTGCCGAAATCGGTGCCCGCGGCGGCCGAGGCGCGCGGGCTGTTCCAGCTCGATGCCACCTGCCCGCTGGTGACCAAGGTGCACCGCGAGGCCGAGAAGCACTTCGCCAGGCAGCGCCACCTGCTGCTGATCGGCCATGCCGGACACCCGGAGGTGATCGGCACGATCGGCCAGCTGCCGCCGGGCAGCGTGACGCTGATCGAGGATGTCGCGCAGGCGCGCAGCGTCGCGCCCCCGTCCAGCGACGGGCTCGCCTACATCACCCAGACCACGCTGTCGGTGGACGACACCGCCGAGATCATCGACGTGCTGCGCGAGCGCTTCCCCGAGATCGAGGGGCCGCGGCGCGAGGACATCTGCTACGCCACCACCAACCGCCAGGCGGCGGTGAAGGCGATCGCCCCGCGCGCCGACCTCACCGTGGTGATCGGCGCGCCGAACTCGTCGAACTCGCAGCGCCTGGTGGAGGTCGCGCGCCGGGCGGGCTGCAAGCGCGCGATCCTGGTGCAGCGCGCGCGCGACCTCGCCGGCGTGCCGCTCGACGGGGTCGAGACCGTGGCGCTCACCGCCGGCGCCTCGGCGCCCGAGAGCCTGGTCGAGGAGGTGATCGAGCTCTTGCGCGAACACTTCTCGGTGCATGTCGAGGAGGTGCGCGTCGCCGAGGAGGCGGTGATCTTCCGCCTGCCGCCCGCGCTCGCGGTCTGATCGCGCCGCATGGCCGTCTACACCGAGGTCTCGGACGAGGCGCTGGCCGCGTTCCTCGAGCACTACGAGATCGGCGCGCTGCTGTCGTTCAAGGGCATCGCCGAGGGGGTGGAGAACTCCAACTTCCTGCTGGTGACCGAGCGCGGACCGTACATCCTGACGCTCTACGAGAAGCGGGTGGACCCGGCCGACCTGCCCTATTTCCTCGGCCTGATGCAGCATCTCGCCGGGCATGGCGTGACCTGCCCGCTGCCGGTGGCGGGCCGCGACGGCGCGCTGTCGCGCCCGCTTGCCGGGCGGCCGGCGGCGATCGTCACCTTCCTGCCGGGCGTGTGGCCGCGGCGCATCCGCAACGAGCACTGCGCCGGCGTCGGCGCCGCCCTCGCCGAGCTGCACGCGGCGGGCGCGGGCTTCGGGCTGACGCGCGCCAACGCGCTCGGTCCCTCCGGCTGGCGGCCGCTGCTGGATCGGTGCCTGGCGCGGGCGGACACCGTGCGCGAGGGGCTGGCGGGCGAGCTCGGGACGGCGCTCGCCGCCATCCTCGCGGAGTGGCCGGCGGGGCTGCCGGCGGGCCACATCCATGCCGACCTGTTCCCCGACAACGTGTTCTTCCTGAACGACCGCGTCTCGGGGCTGATCGACTTCTACTTCGCCTGCACCGATCTCTACGCCTATGACCTCGCGGTGTGCCTGAACGCCTGGTGCTTCGAGGCGGACGGCTCGTTCAACGTCACCAAGGGCCGGCTGATGATCGCCGCCTACGAGGCGAGGCGGCCGCTCGCGGCGGACGAGGTCGCGGCGCTGCCGACGCTGTGCGCGGGGGCGGCGATCCGCTTCCTGCTGACGCGGCTGCATGACTGGCTGCACCACCCGCCCGGCGCCTTCGTGACGCCGAAGGACCCGCTCGAATATCTGCGCAAGCTGCGCTTCCACCGCGCCGTGCGCGGGGCGGGCGACTATGGCCGCTGAGCGTCCCGTCATCGAGGCCTGGACCGATGGCGGCTGCCGGCCCAATCCCGGCCCCGGCGGCTGGGGCGTGGTGCTGCGCTGGAACGATCACGAGAAGGAACTGTCCGGCGCCGAACCGGAGACCACCAACAACCGGATGGAGCTGACCGCCGCGATCGCCGCGCTGGAGGCGCCGAAACGCCCCGCGCGGCTGATCATCCACACCGACAGCGAGTACGTGCGCAACGGCGTGACGCGCTGGGTGAAGGGCTGGGTGCGCAACAACTGGCGCAACGCGGCGCGGGATCCCGTCGCCAACCAGGACCTCTGGCAGCGGCTGCTCGAGGCGGCGAAGCGCCACGAGGTGGACTGGCGCTGGGTGCGCGGCCACGCCGGCGATCCGATGAACGAGCGCGCCGACCGGCTCGCCACGGCGGCGCGGGACGCCCTGCACGGCTGAAGGTAGGGCCAGCGCCGCTCAGCGCCCGCGCCCAGGCCAGACGCCCGGCCGCACCGAGGACGCGACGATCACGCCGTAGCTGCCGAGCCCCAGCGCGACACAGGCGAACAGGCCCGGCAGGCCGTAACGATCGCCCACCAGCGAGCCGCCGCCAGCCGCGATCCCGATGCGCACCAGCGCGGCGAGGAACGGCACCCGCATCCGCCCCGCCCCCTGGCTCGCGAAGTAGAGCGCCATGCCGAGCCCGAGCGCGCCGAAGGACGGCCCGACCACCATGAGATAGAGCCGGATCGCCTCGCGCACCGCCGGTTCGGTCGCGAACAGCCGCGCGAAGAAGCCCGGGAACACCGCCACCATCAGCCCGACCGCGCCGGCGATCGCGCCCGCCATCAGC
>CAZHMM010000290.1:0-3681 GCA_964533585.1 uncultured Elioraea sp. | reverse complement strand
GGCCGCTCCTGGTGGTGATGCCCTCGGCGCGGCACCGGCGCACGGTCTCGATGCCCGAGCCGGTCTCGGCGAACAACTCGAAGATCCTGCGAACCCGGACCGCCTCCGCTTCGTTCACCACCAGCTTGCGGTCGCGCACGTCGTAGCCGAGCGGCACCTTGCCACCCATCCACATGCCCCGCGCCTTCGACGCCGCCACCTTGTCGCGGATCCGCTCGCCGATCACCTCGCGCTCGAACTGCGCGAAGGAGAGCAGGATGTTCAGCGTCAACCGGCCCATGCTGGTGGTGGTGTTGAACGACTGCGTCACCGAGACGAACGTCACGTCGTGGGCGTCGAACACATCGACCAGCCGGGCGAAGTCCATCAGCGAGCGGGAGAGCCGGTCGATCTTGTAGACCACCACCACATCGACGAGGCCGCGCTCGATGTCGGCGAGCAGACGCTTGAGCGCGGGGCGGTCCAGGCTCCCTCCCGAGAACCCGCCGTCGTCGTAGCGGTCGTGCACCAGGGTCCAGCCCTCGGCGCGCTGGGAGGCGATGTAGGCCTCGCAGGCCTCGCGCTGCGCGTCGAGGGTGTTGAACTCCTTCTGCAACCCCTCGTCCGTGCTCTTGCGGGTGTAGACCGCGCAGCGCTTGCGGGTGACGCAGGTCGGCAGGTCGGGCAGCGTGCGCCGGCTCACGACGCATTCCGTGGATTGCGAATGCCAAAGAAGGACCAGCCGTTCCAGCGCGTGCCGGTGATGTGGCGTGCGATCGCGGAGAGTGAGGCGTAGCGTCGGCCCTCGAACTCGAAGTCGTCGGCGCGCACGGTGACCACGTGCTGCACCCCGCCGTACTCGCGCACGAGACGTGTCCCTGGCAGTGGGCGTGAATCAGCCCTGATCCGCCTCAGCACCACGTTGCCGCCGTCGAGCTGTTCGCCGAGCGCCTCGAGCCGGGCACGCGTTTCCGGCTTCAGCCCGCCATAGGCGAGTTCCTGGATGCGGTAGGCGAGCCGGCTCTGCAGGTAGGCGCGGTTGAACGCCGGTGGCTCCTTGCCGAACAACTCCCGCCACTGCTGCTTCAGCACCGGCGTGGAGGCCGTCTGCAGCGCGGAGAGCCGCGGCAGCACCTGCGTGTGCGGGATGGTGGGGAACACCGGTGCCGGCGCTTCGGCCACCGGCATCGTCGATCGTCGTGTCATGCGTCCTCCGTGTCTCGGGGGTTCGCATGACGGCGCTGGTGGGGAGTCGGGTGTAGCGAACTCTCTCCGCCCTCCCGAGCCTCAACGTCGATCGCGGCGATGCTGCGGCTGCGCAGCCGCACGATCCCGTGCGCCAGGATCTGGCAGACCTCGCGCAGGTGGGGCGGGAGATGGTGATTGATCTCGGCAATCGCCGTGGGCCGCGGCATGTCTCGACGATGATGATGTCGCGCTCGGCGGGGAAGTCGCGATCATCTCGTCAGCGAGCGAGCGCGCAAACAAAGGTGCCGATGCGTGCTGCTGCGGCAACGATCTGCCGGCGCCGAAGCGGCGCCGTCAACCACGCCCTAGGCTACATCCGTCGCGCGACCCAGATCACCCTGCCGATCACATTCACTTCCTCGGCGCTGCGCTCGTAGGACTGGTAGGCCGGATTGACTGAACTCAGGCGCAGCGTGGGCGGATCGGCATTCGGCACATGCTCGACCCGTTTGGCGACCACGCCGAGACCGTCCCAGATGACGAAGACGCCGGGCGGCACGGGAACTCGCTGGCTGACGTCGACGAGGATGCGGTCGCCAGACGAGAGCAGCGGCTCCATCGAATCCCCATCGATGGTGATCACGCGCAGATCGGCAGGCCGCGCGCGCAGCTCGTGCCGCAGCATCTCCTCGGGGAACACCCAGGTCCTGGCGACCGCCTCGAGCCCTTCGTTCAGCGCTCCCGACCCCGCAGACGCGCGCACGTCGATCTCAGGCACAGACGCGAACCCCGCCGGCACTTCGATCCGCTTCTCCCACAGGCGCTGCACGTTCGGCTGCTTGCCCGTCTTCGGATGAGGCTGCCCGCGTTTGTGCGGCGACGCGAGGGGCCGCTTCAACGTGCGCGTCACGGGATGACGTAGATCGTCTGGACCAACCCCCAGCACTGCGCCGAGAGTCTCGCGGACATCCTCGGGCAGGACCTTGGGCGTACCGCGGTAGAGAAACTGCTGGAGATAGGCCGGGTTGCGGCCGATCGCGAGGGAGGCATTCTTTAGGTCGGTCTTCTTCAGCTGGATGAGCTTGAGGAGGCGCAGGCGGATGGGGTCGAGGGTCATGGTGGTGGTAACTCCTTGATCTGGCGATGTAGGGAATAGCCTACTTTTTCCCTTTGACCAATATCCTATCGGCGGGTTTCATCCCGCCGCCATGCAGCGCTACACCCCCGACTTCCTCAGCCGCGTCGAAACCGCGATCCGCTTCCATCGCCTGAAGCCGAGCGAGTTCGGCCGCGCCGCGGTCGGCGACCCCGGCTTCGTGCGCGAGTTGCGCCGCGGCCGTTCACCGTCGCTGATGACCGCGGATCGCGTGCTCGCCTACATCGACTCGCTCGGTGCGGCACCGCGTACGACGACGGAGCGCGCGCGATGAGCGAGCGTCCTGCACACCTGAGCCAGGTGCAGCTCGCGCGTCGCTGGCAGCTGAGTCCGCGCACGCTCGAGCGTTGGCGCTGCCACGGCAACGGCCCGGCGTTCCTGAAGCTCGGCGGACGAGTCGTCTACCGGCTCGATGACGTCGAGGCGTTCGAACGCGCGCAGCTGCGCACGCCGGTGCCGGCGGAGGTGCGGCAATGACGGAAGTGGTCGCGGTGCTGCACGCGCCTCCGATGGACGAGGCGCAGCTGATTGCCTGGGTCGTGCGTTCGGCGCCGGGCCAGCACCTCACGTATTGGGACGGCTATCTCGCGCGTGACACCTGGTCGCTGGGTTCAGGGCTCGGCGAGCGCGACCGCCGTCGGCTGGCGCGGCTTGGCCGATTGGTGCTCAGCCTCGCCGAGGAGGGCTTTCTGCACCTCGTGCAGCAGCGCCTTGCTGCCTACCGCTATCGCTACATCGCCATCGCGCGGTCCCCCGAACGCGTTCGCGCGGACCGGCGTCCGGAGCTTGTCGCGCATCCGCTCCCTCAAGACCCGCCCCCCAACAGGAGCGTTGCATGATCACGCGCCCTAACCGTCCGACGCTGGAGAGCGTTCGACACGCCTCGATCGGCGACCTGCTCACATTGCCTGCCGAGCATCTGGCGCTGCTGCAGCAGGACGCACGCGAGGCGGTCGAGGCGGCGAAGCGGACGCAGGACTGGATCGAGGGTGTGATCGCGCGCCGCTACGCGGATCGCGCCGCCGAGGCACGACGCGCCGCCGGCAAGGACACCGGCACGATCCGGCTGCAGGACGGCGAGGTCGAGATCGTGGCCGAGTTGCCGAAGAAGGTGCGGTGGGATCAGCCGAAGCTGGCCCAGGCGGTCGCCACGCTGCGTGGCTGGGGAGAGGACCCTTCCGACTACGTCGCCACCGAGCTGCGCGTCCCGGAGGCCCGCTTCACCGCCTGGCCGCCGCGCATCCGCGCCCTGTTCGAGCCCGCGCGCACCGTCGCGGCCGGCCGCCCCTCCTACAGCCTTGAACTGTAGAAGTCTGCACTTGATCTGACGGCTGTCCGGCTTGGCGTGGCGGGTGTAC
>CAZHMM010000289.1:0-3685 GCA_964533585.1 uncultured Elioraea sp. | reverse complement strand
AGCGCTCGCGGCTCTGCCCGCCCTTCCAGGCGCGCGTGGTGAAGCCGAGGATCTCGACCTTCACGCCGCAGCGCTCGAGCGTGCGCGCGAGGATGTCGGCACTCATCGCCGCGACCGTGATCGGCCGGCCGCGCATCGAGCCCGAGTTGTCGATCAGCAGCGTAACGATGGTGTCGCGGAACTGGGTGTCGCGCTCGCGCTTGTAGGAGAGCGAGTGCATCGGGTTGGCAACGATGCGCGCAAGCCGCGAGGCGTCGAGCAGCCCCTCCTCGAGGTCGAACTCCCAGGAGCGCGACTGCTGCGCGAGCAACCGGCGCTGGAGACGATTGGCGAGCTTGGAGACCACGCCCTGCAGGTGCTGGAGCTGCTGGTCGAGCTGGCCGCGCAGCCGCGCGAGCTCGTCCGCGTCGCAGAGATCCGCCGCGTCCACCTCCTCGTCGAACTGGCGCGTGAAGGGCTCGTAACGGATCGTGTTCGGATCGAACGGCTGGTCGCGCCGCGCCTGCGGCCCCGCCGGGCGGTCATCGCCGTCGGCGACCGCGCCCTCCTCCTCCTGCTGCTCGGCGGCCTCCGTCGCCTCGGCCTGGCCGTCGGCCTCCTCCTCGCGCGCGCCGGGCATCGACTCCGCCTCGGCGGCACTGCCGGCACTCTCCTGCTCGTCGCTCTCGCCGCCTTCCTGTTCGCCCTCCTCGTCCTGTTCGGACTCGGCCTCGGCTTCCGCCTCCTCCTCGGCGAGATCGAGGGCGGCAAGCAGGCGGCGGCAGGCGCGGGCGAATTCGTCCTGGTTCTCGGCCGAGCGGGCGAGCGCATCGAGCGCGGCCTCGACACCGCCGGCAAGGTGCGGCCGCCAGGCATCGAGGATGGCAGAGGCGGCCGCGGGCGGGGCGTCGCCGGTCAGTCGCTCGCGCGCCAGCAGCTCGATCGCCTTGGCGAGCGGCAGCTGCTCGCGCCGCACCATGCGGTCATAGCCCTCGGCCTCGCACTCCTCGGCGAGCCGCGCGCGCAGATTCGCCGCGACCCCGGGCATCTGCCGTCCGCCCACCGCCTCGACGCGCGCCTGTTCCAGCAGGTCGTAGATCTCGCGCGCCTCGCGCCGTGCCGGCGCGCGCTTCGCATGCACCGCGTCATCGTGCAGGGCGAGGCGGAGCGCCATCGCGTCGGCCGCCCCGCGCAGCCGCGTCATCTCGGCCGGCGGCAGCGCGCGCGAGGGCACCGGCAGGCGCGCGCGCTTGCCCGCCACCCCGGGGGGGCCCGGGGCGAAGGCGACATCGACATCGCCGCGATGCGCGATCGAGCGCAGCACGCCGGCGGTGGCGCGGCGGAACTCCTCCGACCGGGCGGTCTCGCGCGTCATCGCGCCTCAGGCGGCGCGGCGGGTGCCGAGACCGGTCGGCAGCTCCTCGTTGAAGCAGCGCTGGTAGTACTCGGCGACCGTCGCGCGCTCGGCCTCGTCGCACTTGTTGAGGAAGGTGACGCGGAAGGCAAAGGCGGTGTCGCCGAAGATCCTCGCGTTCTCGGCCCAGGTGATCACCGTGCGCGGGCTCATCACGGTGGAGATGTCGCCGTTGATGAAGCCCGCGCGGGTCAGGTCGGCCAGCGCCACCATCGCCGCGATGCGCTTCTTCGCCGCCGCATCTGCCGGATCGATGCCGAGCTTCGCCGAGACGATGTCGGTCTCCTGCTCGTGCGGCAGGTAGTTCAGGGTGGCGACGATGTTCCAGCGGTCCATCTGACCCTGGTTGATCTGCTGCGTGCCGTGATAGAGCCCCGTCGTGTCGCCCAGCCCCACCGTGTTGGCGGTGGAGAACAGCCGGAACGCCGGGTGCGGGCGGATCACCCGGTTCTGGTCGAGCAGCGTCAGCTTGCCCTCGACCTCGAGCACGCGCTGGATCACGAACATCACATCCGGGCGGCCGGCGTCGTACTCGTCGAACACCAACGCGCAGGGGTGCTGGAGGGCCCAGGGCAGGATGCCCTCGCGGAACTCGGTCACCTGCTTGCCGTCGCGCAGCACGATGGCGTCCTTGCCGATCAGGTCGATGCGGCTGATGTGGCTGTCGAGGTTGACGCGGATGCACGGCCAGTTCAGCCGGGCGGCGACCTGCTCGATATGCGTCGACTTGCCGGTGCCGTGATAGCCCTGGATCATCACGCGGCGGTTGTGCGCGAAGCCGGCGAGAATGGCGAGCGTGGTCTCGCGGTCGAAGCGGTAAGCCTCGTCGATCTCGGGGACGTGCTCGGTGCGCACGCTGTAGGCCGGCACCTCCAGCTCCGAGGCGAAGCCGAAGAGCTGGTCGGCGCGGACACGAATGTCAGGGAGGTCGATCGCCGAGGTGGGCCTCGCGTCGGCCAAGTGCGTCACCTTGTTCATGCTGTCGTCCGGTCTTTCCGTTGAATGAGAATGTTACCCCCCCGCGCTGCGCTTGCGAAGGGCGGGTGGCGAAGGCCCGGGCCGCGCCCGGCTCAGGCCTCGCGCGCGGCGAGGCCGCGCACCAGCGCCGAATAGGCGGCGTTGATGGCCTTAAAGCGCTCCTCCGCCGCCTTGTCGCCGCCATGCGCGTCCGGGTGGTGCAGCTTCACCAGCGCCTTGTAGCGGATCTTCACGTCCTCGCGCGTCACCGGCCAGTGGAGACCGAGCGCGCCGAGGGGGCCGCGCAGCTCGGCCGGCGCCTCGTGCGGGCGCGGCTCGGCCCGGCGGCGGTGCCGGCCGAGCAGGCCGAGCGGGTCGCGCAGCGCTTCCTCGGAGAGCCCGAGGCTGCCGAGCGGCCAGGACGGGCGCTGCCAGGTGGTGTCGCGGCGCATCTCGGCCTCGATCTGGCCCGGCGTCATGCCCTTGTAGAAGTCCCACGACCGGTTGTACTCGCGCACGTGGTCGAGGCAGAACCACCAGTAGTCGTTCAGCGTCCGCGGCGACTTCGGCGCGCGATAGGCGCCGAGGCCGGGGCAGCCGGGGTGGTCGCACCCCCGCCCCGCCGCCTCGGCTTCGGCCTCGGCGTGCGCGCTGTAGCGACGGGCGCGGACTGTGCCGTTGCGCATCGTTCGGTTATGGCGACGCGACCGGGGCGGCGCAAGCGAAGGGGATGAGAGGTGAGGCATGACGGCGACGCGCGCTGAGCGGATCCGCGAGGCCCTGGAGCGCGGCTTCGCGCCGGTGACGCTGGAGGTGGTGGACGAGAGCGCCCGGCATGCCGGCCACGCCGGCAATCCGGACGGGCGGGGCGAGACGCACTACGCGGTCAGCCTGGTCTCGCCGGCCTTCGCCGGCATGGGCCGGGTTGCCCGCTCGCGTGCCGTGCACGCGGCACTCGCCGGCGAGTTCGCCGGCGGGCTGCATGCGCTCAGCCTGACGCTGCGCACGCCCGAGGAGGCGGCGGTCGGCGGCAGCGCAGCGTGATCCACTTCAACCCCATATAAAGGATTTGCGGGCATGGTGCCGGTCCATGGAGGGTCGGTTCATGCCGCGAAGCACACTCGTCAACCGCAACATCGTCGCCGAGCGCGGCCGCACCAGCATGCGGCTCGAGCCCGAGCTGTGGGACGCGCTGTCGGAGATCTGCCGGCGCGAGCGCACCTCGCCGAGCGAGCTGTGCCGCCGGCTGGAGCGGTCCGGTCTGCCCGGCGGGCGCACCTCGGCGATGCGCGTCTTCATCGTCCAGTACTTCCGCGCCGCCGCGACCGAGGAGGG
>CAZHMM010000288.1:0-3698 GCA_964533585.1 uncultured Elioraea sp. | reverse complement strand
CGAAGCCGCGCACCGCGTCGGGCTCGCGGAAGCGCACCTCCGCCTTGGCCGGGTGCACGTTCACGTCCACCGCCTCGGCCGCCAGCAGCAGCGCCAGCACCGCGAGCGGATGCCGGCCCTGCGCGATCAGGTCGCCATAGGCGACGCGGAGCGCGGTGCGGAGCAGCCGGTCGGCGACCGGCCGCCCGTTCACCATCAGATGCTGCTCGGTGGCGGTGGCGCGCGTCAGGCTCGGCGGGCCGATCACGCCGGCAAGCGCGACGGTGCCGCGCTCGGACGAGACCTCGACCGCGTGCGCGGCGAGATCGGGGATCAGCCCGGCGATGCGGCGGGACCGATCCGCGGGCGGCACGGCCAATGCCTCGCGCCCGTCGAGCGTTACGGTGAAGCCGACCGCTGGGTGCGCGAGGGCAAGCCGCCGCACTGCTTGCACGCAGGCCTCCGCTTCCGTGCGCGCGGTCTTGAGGAACTTGAGCCGCGCGGGGGTGGCGAAGAACAGGTCGCGGACGGTGACGCGCGTGCCCGGCGGCGCGGCGGCCGGCCGCACCTCGCCCTTGGCGCCGGCTTCGACCGCGATACTCGCGCCGGCATCGGAACCAGCCGCGCGCGAGACGATCTCCAGCCGCGACACCGCGCCGATCGACGGCAGCGCCTCGCCGCGGAAGCCCAGGGTGGCGATCTCGATCAGCCGCTCATCGGCGAGCTTGGAGGTGGCGTGCCGCTCCACCGCGAGCGCCAACTCGGCGGGCGCGATCCCGGCCCCGTCATCCTCGACGGTGATGCGCGACGTGCCGCCGCCCTCGATCGCCACCGCGATCCGGGTCGCGCCGGCATCGAGGGCGTTCTCGGTGAGCTCCTTCACCACCGAGGCCGGACGCTCCACCACCTCGCCGGCGGCGATGCGGTCGGCGACGGCGGGCGGCAGCAGGCGGATGCTCATCCGCCCATCCGTCGCAGCGTGGCGACCAGCCCGGCGGTCGCGGGATCGAGCGACGCGGTGTCGCCGGTGGCCAGCGCCGCCTCGGTGCCGCCGGCGAGCGTCTTGCCGAGCTCGACGCCCCACTGGTCGAAGGCGTTGATGCCCCAGAGCGCCGCCTGGAGCGCGACCTTGTGCTCGTAGAGGGACAAGAGCGCGCCGAGATGGTGCGGATCGAGGCGCGGCAGGATGATGCTGATCGTCGGGCGGTCGCCGGGGAAGGTCCGGTGCGGGCCGAGTTCCGCGGCGCGCGCGGGATCGGTGCCGGAGGCGGTCAGTTCCGCGACCGCCTCGGCCTCGCTGCGGCCGAGCGCCAGCGCGGCACCCTGCGCGGCGGCATGGGCGAGCAGGATGCGGTGGTTCGCGTCGAGGCTGTGATCCGGGCGCGCGACGAGCACGAGATCGGCCGGGATCACCGCGGTGCCCTGGTGCATGAGCTGGCCGAAACTGTGCTGGAAGTTCGTGCCCGGCTCGCCGAACACCACGGGCGCGGTCGGGAAGGGCACGGGCCGCCCGGCGAGATCGACCCGCTTGCCGTTCGATTCCATCTCGAGCTGTTGCAGCCAGGCCGGCAGGCGCGCGAGCCGCTGGTCATAGGGCAGACACGCATAGGAAGCGCGGCCGAGGAAGGTCGCGTGCCAGGTGTGCATCAGCGCCAGCAGCATGGGCAGGTTGCGGCGCGGCGGCGCGGTCAGCGCGTGGGTGTCCATCGCGTGCGCGCCGGCGAGCAGGGACGCGAACACCTCCCAGCCGCGCGCGAGCGCGATCGCGAGCCCGATCGGCGACCAGAGCGAATAGCGCCCGCCCACCCAGTCCCTGAAGCCGAACACGTGCGCGCGCGGGATGCCGAAGGCGGAGGTCGCCGCGAGATTGGTGGACAGCGCCGCGAGATGCTGCCCGATCCGCCCCTCGCCGAGCTTGGCCGCGAGCCAGGCCCGCGCGACCGCGGCATTCGCCATGGTCTCCTGGGTGGTGAAGGACTTGGAGGCGATCAGCACCAGGGTGCGCGCGGGATCGAGCCGGTCGAGCACGGGGGCGAGGGCATGGCCGTCCACATTGCCGACGAAGCGCGCATCGAGCCGCGCGCCGGTGTGGGCGAGCGCCTCGGTCACCATGGCCGGGCCGAGATCGGAGCCGCCGATGCCGAGATTGAGCACATTGGCGAAGGGCGCGCCGTTCGCGGCCGTGATGGTGCCGGTGTGCACGCCCCTGACGAAGTCGTGCATCCGGTCGAGCTCGGCATGGATGGTGCCGGAGGCATCCTCCCAGCCCTCGGCGGTGCGGGCGCGGTAGCCGGCGTTGCGGGGCGCGCGGAGGGCGATGTGCAGGGCGGCGCGACGCTCGGTCGCGTTCACCCACGCGCCGCCGGCCATGCGGCGGAGCGCGGCGCGGAGCTCGGCGGCGTCGGCGAGGGCGAGCAGGTCGTCGAGCAGCGCGTCGTCGAGCGCGGTGCGCGAGAGGTCGAGCAGCAGGCCGACGCCCGAGCGGGAGAGGCGGGCGAAGCGGTTGGGATCGGACGCGATTCGGGCGCGGATCGCGCTCGCAGCCGGGTCGGCGGCACGCGCGGCGAGCCGGGCCCAGGGGGTGGTGCGGGTGACGGAGGGCGAGTCGCTCATTGCCGGGGATGGTCGGCGCGGGGGTGGGGGCGGGTCAACAGATGCGATGCGTGCTTTGCGCAGATTAGATTCCTGGAACAAATTCCAGATCGCGGTTAGACAAATACTCTACGGCATCGTGTAGAAAATTGCGAATCAATCAGACATTCCAATGTCTATAGTTATGGTGATCGCTGCGGATATGGGAGCCGATCGCTCGTATAGTAGTGCAATAAGGTTCGGATCTTCGGTGCCGTCAAAAAGTTTGCCTTGTCTGCATCGCAGCACTTCATCAGCAATGAATTTCTCAAGGCGCCATCCAGATCGTGATTCAGGATCGCCAGGATCAAATTGGCTCGGATACGTCAAATCACTAACGGTCGGTGCCTTGCCGTCCACAAGCTGACTCAGGACAGAATGGACGTGATTCGCGGGAATGATTCGACACCCCAGCCTGTTGAATTCGAAGGATACAAGTCCATCGGAGGGCGGATAGCAAGCTTTGAACGGTAATGAAGTTGGATTATATAGCCCGTAATACACAGGTATATCACATTGAAACATATACTGAGATATATGTGCTACTTGCTCGCTGCCGGCGTGTATGGCCGCATATACACAGCCGTCATCGAAACTAAAAATGCGTTGATTCGACAGAGGTATTGTGCGGTCTGTCCTATCTGCTAGGCGGCCTATACCGATTATATAGTCGGACATATCAAGCTCAGGTGCATCTATTTCTTTTGAATACAGCCTCTTAGTTTGAAGGAGCGCTACCTTGCGGCAAATCAGGTGGCCGCCTTTTCTCAATAGAATGAATAATGCAATGTCAGCGATTTCCCAGCGGCCATACATCCTTCGACCTCCAAGCCAGTGGGATTCAATCAACACCCCCATGCCCTCGGTAGCAAAGAATGCGGGAGGCGACGCTGTGAGCTCCATTATGAGAAGGTGATCTAATGTCTCTTCATGCATCGATGGATGAGTGCAAATCGTTCTAGAGACTTTATCATTTGCTGTAGAAAATACTGATCGAATGTAGTCAATTACAACGAGCGGAATATCAGGAAATGACGCAACCATAAAACCTCCTTGATTATGTCCTAGCTCGGCTCACAGCCAAAATT
>CAZHMM010000287.1:0-3724 GCA_964533585.1 uncultured Elioraea sp. | reverse complement strand
CGTCTCCACCGCCGGCACCGAGGCGCGCCAGCGCGGCTCGGCGAGCGTGACCGTGATCCCCGCGCCGGCGCCCGGCGCGGGGGGTCTACTTCCCGGTTCCATCGTCAGCCTGTGCGGCCGGCGCACGCGCGCGCCGCCGCGTCTCCTTCTCGGCCTGGGCCCGGCGCCCATAGGCCTCGACGATGCGCGCCACCAGCGGATGGCGCACCACGTCATGCTCCGAGAACCGCACCACGCCGAGCCCGGCCATGCCCTCGAGCGTTTCGAGCGCGTCAGAGAGGCCCGAGCGCGTGCCGGGCGGCAGGTCAATCTGCGTCAGGTCGCCGGTCACCACCATGCGGCTGCCTTCGCCGAGCCGGGTCAGCACCATCTTCATCTGCACCGGCGTGGTGTTCTGCGCCTCGTCGAGGATGACGTAGGCGTGGGCGAGCGTGCGGCCGCGCATGAAGGCGAGCGGCGCCACCTCGATCTCGCCGGCCGCGAGCCGGCGCTGCACCTGGTCGGCCGGCAGCATGTCGGCGAGCGCGTCGTAGAGCGGGCGCAGATAGGGATCGACCTTCTCGCGCAGATCGCCGGGCAGGAAGCCGAGCCGCTCGCCCGCCTCCACCGCGGGGCGCGACAGCACGATGCGCTCGACCTTGCCCGCGGCCAGCATCGCCACCGCCTGGGCGACGGCGATGTAGGTCTTGCCGGTGCCGGCGGGGCCGAGCGCGAAGACCAGCTCATGCGCGGCGAGCGCCTCCATGTAGCGCGCCTGGGCGGGGCTGCGCGCGGCGATGGTGCTCTTGCGCGTGCGGATCGAGGGGATGTCGGAGAGCGGCAGGCGCGGCTCCTCGATCACGCCCTCGGCCTTGCGGGCGGAGGCGTGGCGGGCCATGCGCACGGCCGCGTCCACCTCGGCGCCGCCCACCACCTCGCCGCGGGCGAGGGCGGCGTAGAGGCCGAGCAGCGCGGCCTTGGCGGCCTCGGCCTCCTCGGCCGGCCCGCTCACCACCATGCGGTTGCCGCGCGAGGTCAGCCGCACGCCGAGCCGGTGCTCGATGCGCGCGAGATGCGCGTCATGCGCGCCGAACAGCAGCGGCAGCAGCGCGTTGTCCTGGAAGGTGACGTGCAGCGTCACCGGCGTCTCGGTCCCTCCGGGAAGGACGTGGTTCATGCGGCCTCGGCCGCCCGATCGGCATCGGCGAGCCGGCCGGCGAGCGAGTTCGGGTGGATCGCGGTGATCGTCACGTGGCGGATCTCTCCTGCGAGCGTCGTTGGTCCCTGCACATGAACGGGCTGCAGCCACGGGCTGCGCCCCACCATCTGGCCCTGGTGTCGGCCCGGTTCCATGAACAGCACCGCGACCGTGCGGCCGAGCAGCGATGCGTTGAAGGCGGCCTGCTGGTCGCGCAGCAGCGCCTGGAGCGTCTGCAGGCGCCGATCCTTGGTCGCCTCGTCCACCGGGTGCTTGGCGTCCGCCGCCGGCGTGCCGGGGCGCGGCGAGAACTTGAAGCTGAAGGCGGAGGCGAAGCCGACGCGGCGGACCAGATCGAGGGTGGCCGCGAAATCCGCCTCGGTCTCGCCGGGGTGGCCGACGATGAAGTCGGACGACAGCGCCAGATCGGGCCGCGCCGCGCGCAGCCGCTCGACGAGGCGGAGATAGTCCTCCGCGGTGTGGCGGCGGTTCATCGCCTTCAGCACCGCATCCGAGCCCGACTGCACCGGCAGGTGCAGATAGGGCATCAGGGCGGGCACCTCGCCATGCGCGGCGATCAGCTCGTCGTCCATGTCGCGCGGGTGGCTGGTGGTGTAGCGGAGGCGCTCCAGCCCCGGGAGGTCGGCGAGCGCGCGGATCAGCCGGCCGAGCCCCCATTCGCGCCCATCCGGCCCCGCGCCGTGATACGCGTTGACGTTCTGGCCGAGCAGCGTGATCTCGCGCGCCCCTTGCGCGACGAGCCGGCGCGCCTCGGCCAGCACGGCGGCGACGGGGCGCGACTGTTCGGCGCCGCGCGTGTAGGGCACGACGCAGAACGAGCAGAACCGGTCGCAGCCCTCCTGCACGGTCAGGAAGGCGCTGATGCCCTGCGGCGCGGCCTGCTCCGGCAGGTGGTCGAACTTGTCCTCGGCCGGGAACTCGGTGTCGAGCAGTGCGCGCTCGCCCGCGTCCGCGCGCGCGACCAGTGCGGGCAGGCGGTGCGTGGTCTGCGGGCCGAGCACGATGTCCACATAGGGGGCGCGGCGGAGGATCTCGGCCCCTTCGGCCTGGGCGACGCAGCCGGCGACCGCGATCAGCATCCGCCCGCCCTCGGCGGCGCGCGCCTGCTTCAGCCGCCTGAGCCGGCCGAGCTCGGCGAACACCTTCTCGGAGGCCTTCTCGCGGATGTGGCAGGTGTTCAGCACCACGAGGTCGGCGCCTTCCGGCGCCGGCTGGGGCGCGAAGCCGATCGGCGCCAGCGCGTCGGCCATGCGCGCGCTGTCATAGACGTTCATCTGGCAGCCCCAGGTCTGCACGTGCAGCCGTCGGGGCCTGGCGTTCTCGGTCATGCGCGGGGTGTGGAGGTGGCGGGAGGTCGCATCAGGCCGTCGGCAGCCGGCGGAAGCCGGGCTTTCGAAGGCGACATCCGGTCGGCACCGGCCGGACCTGTGGGATCAAGGGCGCGAACCTCTCCTTTCGGCGACAAGTGACGCCACACCGGGACGATCCCTGTCAAGCGCGATCGGGGGGCGGCTCGGGTGCCGGACCGTGATGTTTCGGCGACAGGGGCCTTGCGTCGCGGCCCTGGCGGAGTGCGGCCGCGCCCTGGTCCACCGCCTGGTAGGCGGCTTCGGCGAGGGCCTTGCGGTTGGGGAAGCGCGCGGGGTCGAGCGGCTGGTGCAGCAGGATGGTGGCGCCGCAGGAGCGCCGGCCGAGCAGGGTCCAGGCGTGGCGGGCGATGTCCATGTCGCCGTACCAGGAGAAGTGCGGCCGGTGCGGCCGGGTGACGGGCAGGCCGTCGAGCGTGTCGAACACCAGCGAGACGGGCTGGACGATCGGGTTGATGCCGGCGGCCTCGACCGCGCCGACGAGTGCGCTGCGGAAGGGCAGGATGCGTGCGCCGTCGCTGGTGGTGCCTTCGGGGAACAGGATCAGCGAGTCGCCTTTGGCGAGGCGGCTGACGAGTTCATCCTTTTCGCGTGCGGTGGCGCCGCGGCGGCGGCTGACATAGACGGTGCGGCCGAGCCTGGCGACGGTGCGGATCAGCGGCCAGGAGCCGACTTCGGCCTTGGAGATGAAGCAGGCTTCGAGTCTGCCGCCGAGCACGAGCACGTCGGCCCAGGACTGGTGGTTGCAGAGGAACAGCACGGGCCGGCCGGGTTCGGGTGTGGCGGGTGTGCCGATCATGCGCACGCGGATGCCGCCGATGCGGCAGAGCACGGCGTGGTACCAGCGGGCGAAGACGACGGGGGGTCGTCCGCCGATGGCGAGGCAGGCGGCCTGGATGGGGATGCAGAGGAGGGTCCAGAGCGCCATCAGCAGCATGCGGCGGGTGGCGCGGACGGCGCGCCAAGCGGAGGGGGCGCGGGCTTCGCGGTAGTCGGCGGCGAGTTCGGCGTCGGCGGCGGCGAGGCGGGCGCGCCAGTCGGTTCCGGCGGGGGGTCGGATGATGGCGGTTCGGAAGCGTCGTGTGCCCAGCCGTCGGGTCGGCATTGCTGGGTGGATGGCGCAAGTGGTGGGGCGGCGCAAGCGGGGGTTCGGGGGATG
>CAZHMM010000286.1:0-3737 GCA_964533585.1 uncultured Elioraea sp. | reverse complement strand
CTTCAGGGCTTTCTTCCGCGCTTCTTCAGCCGATCAGGTGGGTCCACCTGCTCGGGATCTGCGCTAGCCTCCCGCCATGGACGCCGACATCGTCATCGTGGGCGCGGGCAGCGCCGGCTGCGTGCTCGCCAACCGGCTCTCCGCCGATCCGGCGCTGAAGGTCACGCTGATCGAGGCCGGCGGACCCGGCGGCCACCCCTACACGCGCATTCCCGCCGCCTATGCGCGGCTGATGCAGCATCGCAGCCTCACCTGGGGCTATCGCACCACGCCCGACCCGGCGAGCGGCAATCGCGCCATCCTCTACCCGCGCGGGCGCGGCCTCGGCGGCTCCTCGGCGATCAACGGCATGATCCATATCCGCGGCCAGCCGCAGGACTACGATCGCTGGGCGCAGAAGGGTTGCCGCGGCTGGTCCTACGACGATCTGGTGGCGTATTTCCGCCGTTCGGAACGATACGAGGCCGCACGCGATCCGGAACGCGGCCGTGATGGCGCCGTCGCCGTCGAGCAGGTGGTCGACCGCGGGCCGCTGCTCGAAGCCTTCGTCGCCGCCGCGCAGGCGATGGGGCTGCCCTATCTCGAGGACTACAACGGACGGGTACAGGACGGGGTCGCCTGGACGCAGCAGGCGCGCGGCGGGCGCTGGCGGAGTTCGGCGAAGACCGCCTATCTCGATCCGGCGATCGGCCGGCCGAACCTCAGCGTGATCACCGACGCGCTCTGCCGCCGCGTGGTGGTCGAGGACGGACGCGCGAGCGGCGTGGAGATCGAGCGCGCCGGCCGGCGCGAGACGATCGCGGCCGGGCGCGGCGTCGTGCTCGCCGCCGGCGCGATCGGCTCGCCGCAGATCCTCCAGCTCTCCGGCATCGGGCCCGGCGCGCTGCTGGCGCGTCACGGCATCCCGGTGCTGCACGACCTGCCCGGCGTGGGCCGGAACCTCCAGGACCACTACCTGGTGCGGATGGCCTGGCGCGTGCGCAACACCGGCACCGCGAACGAACGCAGCCGCGGGCTCAGGCTCGCGCTGGAGGTCGCGAAATGGGCCGTGCGCGGGCGCGGCATCCTGACCTGCTCGCCCGGCATGATCCTGTGCTTCCCGCGCTCGCGCGAGGGTCTGGAGGCGCCGGACATCCAGGCGGTGGTCGCGCCGGGCTCATGGCGGCAGGGCACCTTCGGGTTGCTGGAGGACGATCCCGGCGTGTCGATGGGCGTCTGGCAGCACCGGCCGGAGAGCGTGGGCGAGGTCGAGATCGTCTCGCCCGACCCGGCACTCGCACCGTCGATCCGCCCCGGCTACCTCGAAGCCGAGGCCGACCGGCGCGCGCTGCTCTGGGGCATCCGCTTCTGCCGCCGTTGGATCGGCCAGGCGCCGCTCGACCCATATCGCGGCGCCGAGACGCTGCCGGGTGCCGAGGCGGAGAGCGACGAGGACCTGCTGGCCTTCGCGCGCGCCTATGGCTCGACCACCTACCATCCCTGCGGCACATGCCGCATGGGACCCGACGGCGATGCGATGGCGGTGCTCGATCCGCAGCTTCGCCTGCGCGGCCTCGGCGGCCTGTGGGTGGCCGATGCCTCCGTGTTTCCCGACATGATCAGCGCCAACACCAATGCGACCGTCTACGCGGTCGCCGAGAAGGCGTCCGACCTGATCCGCGACGCGCTGCGCGAGGCGCCGTCCCCCTGAGCGCCACCACATCCGCCGGGAGAGCGAACGCGGCGGCGGTTCGGCGTCAGGCGGCCGCCCTGAGGGGCGCGGCCTTCACCTCGCGGGCGGGAAGCGGCGGCGAGAACAGATACCCCTGCCCCTCGTCGCAGCCGAGCGCAACCAGAAGCTCCAGCGCCTCCTGCGTCTCGATGCCCTCGGCGACGACGCGATAGCCGAGATCGTGCGCCATGCTCACGACCGCGCCGACGAGGGTGCGGTCGCGTGACGAGTGCGGCAGGCGGGCGGTGAAGGAGCGGTCGATCTTGAGGATCGAGACCGGCAGCTGCTGCACGCAGGAGAGGTTGCTGCGGCCGGTGCCGAAGTCGTCGATCGCGATCGCCACCCCGTGCCGCCTCAGCTCGTCGAGCTGCTCGATCACCCGCCGCGTGTCGTTGGCGATCGCGCTCTCGGTGAACTCCAGCTCAAGATCGCGCGCGTCAACCCCGGCGTCGTCGATGGCCCGCAGCAAGCGCCTCGCGAAGTCACGCTCCTCGAGATTGATCGCCGAGGCGTTGACGGCGACGGCGAGGTCAAGGCCGCTGCGCCGCCACGCGCCGAGCTGCGCGAGTGCGGAGCCGACGACCCATTCGGTCAGCGGCCGGGCGAGCGCGGTCTGCTCGATCAGCGGAATGAACTCGCCGGGCGGAATCCGGCCGAGCTCGGGATGCGCCCAGCGCAGCAGCGCCTCGACACCGACGCGGCGGCCCGAGGCGAGCGCGATGCGCGGCTGGTAGACCAGGTGCAGCTGGCCGGGCGCACACAACGCCGCGGCGAAATCGTTGAGGATTCGGAGGCTTCGCGCGTTCTGCGCGTCGCGCGCCACGCAGTAGCTCGCCCGCCCACCCTCGCTGGTGCGGGCGTCCTCGCAGGCATTGACCAGGCGCCGCAGCGCATCGCGCGGCGCAACCTCGCCGGCTGCAAAGGTATAAAGGCCGATGGCCGGGTTGGGCGCCAAAGGCACGCCGTGAGACGCGATCGGCGGCCGCAGGTCTTCGGCCAATGCGGCGGCGAGCGAGTCGAGGTCGTGCGGTGCCGTCGCGGCAAGCAGCACCACGCATCTCAGCTCGCCGACATGATAGAGGCGCGCGGCATTGCCGATGCGCGCCTGCACGCGCTCAAGCGCCTGGCGCACAAAGTTCTCGACGCCGCTTGGCCCGAGCACACGCAGGCCTCGGCGCGCATGCGCCGCGGAGGCGAACTCGACGAGCAGCATCGAGACCGGTCCGCCGCCCGCCCTGCCGCGCTCATCGAGGTCGTCGAGCAGCTGGTGCTGGTTGGGATAACCGCTCGTCGCCTCGACCCGGCCGATCATGGTCTGCAGCTCGATCTGGGTCATCACCATCGCGGCGAGGTCCTGCAGCCCGCGCGCCTGATCATCCGTGATCTGGCGCGGCATGACGTCGGCCACGCAAAGCGTGCCAAGGCCGTATCCGGCGCGGGTGAACAGCGGAGCGCCGGCGTAGAAGCGGATCCCGGCCTGGGCGAGCGGCGAATCGCAGAAGCGTGCGTCCATCGTCAGGTCGGGGACGACGAACAGGCCGCGATCCTGGATCGCGTAGGTGCAGGGTGCCTTGTCGCGCGGGATCTCCGTCAGATCGACGCCGACGCGCGACTTGAACCACTGCCGGTCATGGTCGGTGAGCGAGATCGTCGAGACGGGTGCGGAGAGGAGTTGGCTTGCGAGCCGGGTCAGCCGGTCGAAGCTTTCGCTCGGTGGCGTGTCGAGCAGCTTGAGATCGCGCAGCGCCTTCAGCCGCGCTTCCTCGTTCACCGAAATGCCCCGGGCTGTCATCGGCCGCCTCCCAAATGGAGGCCGTCACCATGCCGGGCAACCCTTGCCGTTCGGTTACTCCACGGCGGTACGGCAGCGTTCGCGTGGCGATTTCCGCGCCGCAGGTCGGGACATCGCCCCGCCGCACGCGGGCGGCGAGGCGATGGTCAGGCGTATCGCGGTTCGAGGCCGGCCGGCGCTCAGGCCGACTTCGCCATGATCTGCTCGGCGATGTTCCGCGGCACCGGGTCGTAG
>CAZHMM010000285.1:0-3744 GCA_964533585.1 uncultured Elioraea sp. | reverse complement strand
CTCAACCACACCGGCGCGCACAAGATCAACAACTGCATCGGCCAGATCCTGCTCGCCAGGCGGATGGGCAAGACGCGCATCATCGCCGAGACCGGCGCGGGCCAGCACGGCGTGGCCACCGCGACCGTGTGCGCGCTGTTCGGCCTGCCCTGCACGATCTACATGGGCGCGACGGACGTTGCGCGGCAGTCGCCCAACGTGTTCCGCATGAAGCTGCTCGGCGCCGAGGTGAAGCCGGTCACCTCCGGTGCCGCGACGCTGAAGGACGCGATGAACGAGGCGTTGCGCGACTGGGTCGCGAATGTCGCCGACACCTACTACCTGATCGGCACGGTGGCCGGGCCGCATCCCTATCCGGCGATGGTGCGCGACTTCCAGTCGGTGATCGGCATCGAGGCCAAGGCGCAGCTCGACGCCGCCGCCGGGCGGCTGCCGGATGTCTGCGTCGCCGCGATCGGCGGCGGCTCGAACGCGATGGGGCTGTTCCACCCGTTCCTCGACGATGCCTCGGTGCGGCTGGTCGGCGTCGAGGCTGCGGGGCACGGGCTCGACAGCGGGCAGCACGCGGCGAGCCTGTCGCGCGGACGTCCCGGCGTGCTGCATGGCAACCGCACCTATCTGCTGCAGGACGAGCACGGCCAGATCATCGAGGCGCACTCGATCAGCGCCGGGCTCGACTATCCCGGTGTCGGCCCGGAGCATTCCTGGCTGCACGAGCTCGGCCGCGTCGAGTATGTCGCGGTCACCGACACGGAGGCGCTGGAGGCATTCCAGCTCTGCACCCGCACGGAAGGCATCATTCCGGCCCTCGAACCGGCGCATGCGCTGGCGCAGGTGATGAAGATGGCGCCGGGCATGGACAAGGACGCGATCATCCTGATGAATCTGTGCGGCCGCGGCGACAAGGACATCTTCACCGTGGCCGAAGCCCTGGGGGTGAAGCTGTGAGCCGGATCGCCGCCCGCTTCGCCGCGCTGAAGCGCGAAGGGCGCGCGGGCCTCATTCCGTTCGTCGAGGCCTGCGATCCCGATCGCGCCACCACCGAGGCGATGCTCGCGGCCTTCCCCGGCGCGGGGGCCGACCTGATCGAGATCGGCATGCCCTTCACCGACCCGATGGCGGACGGGCCGACCGTGCAGCGCGCCGGTCAGCGCGGGCTGAAGGGCGGGGCGACGCTCGGCGTGACGCTCGACATCGTGCGTGGCTTTCGCGTGAAGGACGACGCCACGCCGATCGTGCTGATGGGCTACTACAACCCGATCCTCTCCTATGGCGTCGAGCGGTTTTGCGCCGATGCCGCCGCGGCCGGCGTCGATGGGGTGATCGTGGTCGATCTGCCGCCCGAGGAGGCGGAGGAGCTGGCCGTTCCGGCCGGCACGGCGAAGCTCGACCTGATCCGCCTGGTGGCACCCACCACGCACCCCGAGCGGCTGAAGGTCGTGCTGCAGGGGGCCGGCGGCTTCGTCTACTACGTCTCGATCACCGGCATCACCGGCACGCGCACCGCGACCGAGGAGCATCTGTCCGAGGCGATCCCGCGCGTGCGCGCCGCGACCGACCTGCCGGTCGCGGTCGGCTTCGGCGTGCGCACGCCCGAGCACGCGGCGACCGTCGCGCGTCACGCCGATGCGGCGGTGGTGGCCTCGGCGCTGATCGACACGATGGCGGCCAATCTCGACGAGGCGGGGAAGCTGAGGCCGGGCACGATCGAGCTGGTGCTGGATCAGGTGCGGGCACTCGCCGCCGGTGTGCGCGGCGCACGGGTCGGCCGGGCCGCGTGACGGATCTCCCGTGAACGGGCGTCGCTGAGAGTTCCACGATGAACTGGCTCACCAACTATGTGCGGCCGAAGATCCGCACCCTGCTCGGCCAGAAGCCGGTGCCGGACAATCTCTGGCACACCTGCCCGTCCTGCCAGCAGATGATCTTCCACGAGGATCTGAAGAAGTCGCTGCGCGTCTGCGGCCAGTGCGGCCACCACATGCGCCTGCCGGCGAGCGAGCGCCTCGCCGCGATGCTCGATGAGGGCTACGCGGTGATCGAGCTGCCCAAGGCCCCGGCCGATCCGCTGCATTTCCGCGACCAGAAGCGCTACACCGACCGGCTCAAGGCGGCGCGCAGCGAGACCGGGCTCGAGGACGCGATGCTGGTGGCGCACGGCACGATCGGCGGACAGCGATCCGTGGTCGCAACCTTCGCCTTCGACTTCATGGGCGGCTCGATGGGCGCGGCGGTGGGCGAGGCGATCCTCGCCGCCGCGCGGCTCGCGGTGCTTCAGGAAGCAGCCCTCGTCGTCTTCACGGCCTCGGGTGGGGCGCGCATGCAGGAGGGCGCGATCAGCCTGATGCAGATGCCCCGCACCGTGCTCGCCGTGCGCATGGTGAAGGAGGCGGGGCTGCCCTATCTCGTCGTGCTGACCGACCCGACCACCGGCGGTGTGACCGCCTCCTTCGCCATGCTGGGCGACATCCACCTCGCCGAGCCGGGCGCGATGATCGGCTTCGCCGGTGCCCGCGTGATCGAGCAGACCGTGCGCGAGAAGCTGCCCGACGGGTTCCAGCGCGCGGAGTACCTGCACGAGCACGGCATGGTCGATCTGGTGGTGAAGCGGGGCGAGCTGAAGGCGACGCTTGCGCGGCTTCTGTCGCTGCTCGGCGATGCGCGGCGCATCGAGGCCGAACGGCCTACCGCCGAGGTGATCGAGATTCCCGCCCCGCCGGCCGACTGAGGCTCCCCATGACCGTCGCGGATACGGTGATGCAGCGGTTGAGCCGGCTGCATCCGAAGCTGATCGACCTCAGCCTGGGGCGGATCGAGCGTCTGCTCGCCCGCCTCGGCCATCCCGAGCGGCGCCTGCCGCCGGTGCTGCACGTCGCCGGCACGAACGGCAAGGGCTCGGTCTCGGCGTTCCTGCGCGCGATCGGCGAGGCGGCGGGCTTGCGCGTGCACGTCTACACCTCGCCGCATCTGGTGACGTTCCACGAGCGGATCAGGCTGGCCGGGCGGCTGGTCGATGACGCGGCGTTGACCGCGGCGCTGGAGGCGTGCGAGCGCGCCAATGGCGAGGACCCGATCACCGTGTTCGAGATCGCGACAGCGGCCGCGTTCCTGCTGTTCGCCGACACCCCTGCGGATCTGCTCGTGCTCGAGGTCGGGCTCGGCGGACGGCTGGATGCGACCAACGTGATCGCGCACCCCGCCGCCTGCGCGATCACGTCGGTCTCGATGGATCACATGGAGTTCCTCGGCGACACGATCGAGGCGATCGCGGTCGAGAAGGCCGGCATCCTCAAGCCCAGCGTGCCCGCGGTGACGGGTGCGCAGGACCCGCGCGTGCTCGACGTGATCGCCGCGCGCGCCGCAGCGGTGGGGGCGCCGCTGGCGGCGCGCGACCGCGACTGGACGATCGCGCCCGCGGGCGCGGGGCTGCGCTACGCCGATCGTGCCGGTACGCTGGAGCTGCCGGCGCCGTCGCTCATGGGCATCCATCAGCACGACAATGCCGGGATCGCGGTCGCGGCGATCCGGGCATGGAACGATCCGCGCATCAGCGGCTCCGCGATCGCCGCGGGCATCGCGCGGGCGGAGTGGCCCGCCCGCCTGCAACGGCTGACGCGCGGGCCGCTCGCCGCGATGCTGCCGCCGGGCTGGTCGCTGATCCTGGACGGCGGGCACAACCCGGATGCAGGGCGCGTTCTGGGGCTGCATCTCGCGGGCGCGACGGACCGGCCCTGGCACGTGATC
>CAZHMM010000284.1:0-3774 GCA_964533585.1 uncultured Elioraea sp. | reverse complement strand
GCCTCCATCCCCGCCGACTACACCAACCGTCCGATCAAGCCGAAACTTCTACACTTGAACGGAAGGATCCCGCCTGATGCCGCACCAACTCCGCATCCTCGTTTCGATCCCGCTCGGAGGCGACGCCATGGCGCGGGCCAAGGACGTCGCTGCCTTCGAGCCGACGCTCGATGCGTTCGCCGAGGCGGTCGCGCGTGCCGGCGGCGAGATCACCGTCGATGTCATCAAGGCGAAGCCGCGCGCTGCGAAGGAGACGCATTGATGGCGATCTCGCTTGCATCACTGCGGCGCGGCGGCGCGACGCGTCCGCCCAGCCTGCTGCTCTATGGCGTCGCCGGCGTCGGCAAGACGCTGTGGGGCACCTCGTCGCCGAACCCGATCGTGCTGCAGACCGAGGACGGGCTCGGCCTGATCGAGGCGCCGACCTTCGGACTGCTGCGCAGCTTCGAGGCGGTGATGGAGGCGTTGGCCTGCCTCTACAGCGAGCCGAACGACTTCAAGACCGTCGTCATCGACAGCCTGGACTGGCTCGAGCCGCTGGTGTGGCAGCACACCGCGCAGCTTCACGGCCAGCCGAACATCGAAGCGTTCGGCTATGGCAAGGGCTATCTGGCGGCACTCGATACCTGGCGCAGCTTCCTCGACGGCATCAATGCGCTGCGCGACGAGCGCGGCATGGGCGTGATCATGATCGCCCATGCCGAGATCCGGCGCTTCGACAGCCCGGAGACCGAACCCTACGACCGCTACCAGCCGAAGTTGCACGCGCGGGCCTCGGCGCTGGTGCAGGAGCACGTCGATGCCGTGCTGTTCGCGAACTATCGCGTCACCACGCTGAAGTCGGAGGTCGGCTTCAACAAGAAGGTGGTGCGCGGCGTCAGCGGCGGTGACCGGCTGCTGCACACGGTCGAGCGCCCTGCCTTCCTGGCGAAGAACCGCTTCGGCCTGCCGGAGACGCTGCCGCTCTCCTGGCCCGACTTCGCCGCCGCCATCCCCTTCTACGCCGACGCCCCCCCCGAGCCCGCGGAGCTGATCCATGGCCCAGCTGCACGACACCTTCGACGCCACCGGCGTCGCTCCCGCCGCGCCCCTCGAGCTGCTGCCACCCGGCCGCTATCCCGCGCAGATCGTCAACAGCGAGATGCGCGCGACGCGCACCGGCACGGGTCAGTATCTCTGGCTCGAGATGGACGTGATCGAGGGCCCGCACCAGGGCCGCAAGATCTGGGACCAGCTCAATCTGGTGAACCCGAACCAGCAGACGGTCGAGATCGCCCAGCGCACGCTCTCCGCGATCTGCCATGCGGTCGGGCAGATGCAGGTGAGCGACAGCGAGCAGCTGCACTTCCGCCCGCTGCAGGTGACGCTCGCCGTCGAGCCCGACAGCCGCGACAAGCACCTGCCGCCGCACGAGCAGCGCAAGCAGAACCGGGTGAAGGGCTATGCCGCGCTCGGTGGCGCCGCACCGGCGCGGCCGGCGCCGAGCGCGCCTCCGCCCCCGCGGCCCGCGGCGCCTCCCACGGCGCGCCCTGCTCCTCCGGCCTCCGCAACGCCGCCCTGGCGGCGGACGGGGTGAGCATGGCTCCGCTACCGGCGCCATCGAGCCCGACCGTGGATGCGATCTATGCCGCCTACGAGGCAGCTTCGGACGATGGCTATCGCGACCATCTCGGTGCCTCGCTGATCGGCGCCGCGTGCGAGCGGGCGATCTGGTACAGCTTCCGCTGGGCGACGCGGGCACGCCACGCCGGGCGGCTGCTGCGGCTGTTCGAGACCGGCCACCTCGCCGAGGCGCGGTTCGTCGCCGATCTCCGCCGGATCGGTGTCACGGTGCTCGACGTCGATCCGGCGACGGGCCGGCAGTGGACGCTGCGCGACGCCAGCGGCCATTTCGGCGGCAGCATGGACGCGGTGGCGCTCGGGCTCATCGAGGCGCCGAAGACCTGGCACGTCTGCGAGTTCAAGACGCACAGCGCCAAATCGTTCGCGGCGCTGAAGGCCGAGGGCGTCGTGGCGGCCAAGCCGCTGCACTGGGCGCAGATGCAGGCCTACATGCAGCTCGCCGGGCTCGAGCGCGCTTTATATCTCGCGGTCTGCAAGGACACCGACGAGCTCTACCAGGAGCGCATCCGCCACGATGCCGAGGCCGGTGCGGGGATCCTGGCGAAGGCAGCGCGGATCATCGCAGCACCTCGCCCGCCGGCGCGGATCAGTGAGGACCCGGCCTGGTGGGAGTGCAGGCTCTGCGAGCACCACGCGGTCTGCCATGCGGGCGCGGTGCCCGAACGGCATTGCCGCTCCTGCCTGCATGCCACGCCCGTCGAGGATGGCGCCTGGCAGTGCGCCCGGCACCAGCACGTTCTGACGCGGCACGAGCAGCGCGCCGGCTGCAGCACGCATCTCTTCATCCCTGACCTCATCGCCGCCGAGCAGATCGATGCCGGCGATGACTGGGTCAGCTACCGGCTGCCGGACGGCACCGTCTGGCGGGATGGCGGGGCGGCCGAGACGGCCGAGACGCGCATCGTCACGCATGGCGCGTGCCATCGCTGCGGCGGCGATCGCTACGCCGTGCGGCCGGGGAGCGGTCCGCATGCCTTCGGCCTGACCTGTCTCGGCTGCGGCCATCGCGGCCGGTGGCTCGGGAGGACCGATGCGGCGAAGCAGGGCATCGCCGCATGAGCCTCTCGCTTCGCCCCTACCAGCGCGCCGCCATCGACGCCCTCTACGACTACTTCGGCGGCAACACCGGCAATCCCCTCGTCGTGATGCCGACCGGGACGGGAAAGAGCCTGTGCATCGCGGGCTTCATTCGCGAGGCGATCGCGGCCTATGCCGACACGCGTGTGCTGGTCCTGACGCATGTGAAGGAGCTGATCCAGCAGAACTTCATGGCCCTCATTCGCGCGTGGCCGGAGGCGCCGGCCGGCATCTACTCGGCCGACCTGTCCCGCCGCGACATCCATGCGCAGATCCTGTTCGCCGGCATCCAGTCGATCCACCGTCACGCCTACAAGGTGCAGCGCTGCGACCTGGTGCTGATCGACGAGGCGCATCTGCTCGGGCGCAGCGACAGCGGCATGTACCGCTCGTTCCTCGCGCAGCTGAACGAGATCAATGCCGGGCTGCTGAAGGTCGTCGGCTTCACCGCCACGCCGTACCGGCTCGACAGCGGATTGCTGCACGAGGGCAAGGATCGCCTGTTCACTGACATCGCCTACGAGGTGCCCGTCCTGGACATGATCCAGCAGGGCTATCTCAGCCCCGTGGTGCCGAAGCAGACCGCGACGCAGCTCGACGTCGCGGGTGTGGGCACGCGCAGCGGGGAGTTCATCGCAAAGGACCTCGAGGCGGCGGTCGATCGCGACGAGGTCACGCGGGCCGCGGTCGCCGAGATCGTCCAGCACGGCGAGCACCGCGGATCGTGGCTGGTGTTCTGCTCGGGTGTGGCGCATGCGCGGCACGTGCGCGATGCGATCCGCGAGCGCGGCATCTCCTGCGAGACCGTCACCGGCGACACGCCGGCACCTGAGCGCGATGGCATCCTCGCCGGCTTCAAGGCGGGGCGGCTGCGCTGCATCACCAACGCCAACGTGCTGACCACCGACTTCGACGCGCCAGGCACCGACCTGATTGCGCTGCTGCGGCCGACCAAGAGCGTCGGGCTCTACGTGCAGATGGTCGGTCGTGGCACCCGCCTCGCCGAGGGCAAGGACGACTGCCTGGTGCTGGACTTCGCCGGCAACACGTCGCGGCACGGCCCCATCGACATGG
>CAZHMM010000283.1:0-3813 GCA_964533585.1 uncultured Elioraea sp. | reverse complement strand
GGCTCGGCCGAGGGCTACACCGCGGCGAGCCGGCGGCCGCGCCGAGCCCGTGCACGAAGGCGAGCAGCGGCAGCGACGGCTCGGCGCCGCCGATCGCCTCGGCGGCCTGGCGCGCGGTCTCCCGCGCCTGGGCGCGCCCGGCGAGGTAGCGCGGGATCGGCCCGGTCGCCTCGTTGCGGAAGGGCTGCGCCGCCGTCATCGCATCCTGGCGCCGGGCGCGCTGCCATTCCTGCCGGCAGGCGTCGAACACGGCGACGACGCTGCGCGCCTCCTCGGCCGTCCAGGCAAGCACCGGCTTGCCGAACAGCCGTTCCGCCTCCGGCGCGAAGAAGGCGGCGGCGAGCGAGATCCGACTGCCGATCGCGTTCGGCGTCCAGCGCGCCGCACGATCCGAGGCCTGTGCCCAGGCGGCGAGTGAGGCGCAGTCGGGCGTGCGCAGCTGCGCCTGGGCCGGGTGCGCGAGCAGCGCGAGTGCTGCCGCGACGAGCCATTTGCGATGGGCCATCGGTCGATCCTCCCGGTATGCAGCGCGGTCACGCAATGATCCGCGAGCGATGCGACGCTTCTAGCCGACGAACCGGTGCAGGAATATGGCGGGATCTGGAACCAGGACGGACGGAGCGCCTACTGATTCAGCACGACCGCACCGAGGCGGCGCAGGTCGTAACCGCCGAGCCGCGCGGCGCGCTCGGCGAAGGCGGGCGCACGCGCGAAGTGCAGCAGCGCCTGCACGTCGCCGCGGAAGTAGTCGCGCCGCCGCATCACGAGATCGAAATGTTCCTCGATCAGCGGCACGAAGCCGAGCCCGAGGGAGGCCGCGGCGGCGCGGATGCCGAACCCCGCATCCGCGCGTCCCTCGGCGACCGCGGCGGCGACCGCGGCATGGTCGGGCGCATCGCGCAGGCTGGCCGTCAGCGCATCGAGCCGAAGCCCCGCCTCGCTCAGCAGATGCGTCAGCAGCGCGTGGCTGCCGGCGCGCGGATGGCGGAGCGCCACGCGCAGCCCCCTGCGGGCGAGATCGGCGACGGTCGCGAGCCCGGCGGGGTTGCCGTCCGGCACGATCAGGCCCTGGCTGCGCGCGGCCCAGCCGATCGCCACCAGCCCGGCCTGCGGCAGGCGTGCCTCGATCAGCGGCACGTTCCAGCCCGCCCCGTCCGGGTCCGGTACGTGCAGCGCAGCGAGCACCGCGCGGCCCTCGGCGAGCGCATCGAGCCCGGCGAGCGAGCCCTCGGCCAGCAGCGCCAGCCCGCAGCGGCTCTCGCGCAGCGCCCAGGCGAGCAGCGGATCGTCGGAGCCTGCGAGGATCGGCGGCGGGTCGGGCGGTGGCGCGCCCTCGATCCGGGCGGCCACCCAGACGGCGAGGGTCGCGCGTGGGAACAGCCAGCGCCCGCCGATCCGCGCGCACGGCACCGCGCGCCGGCGCACCAGATCGTAGAGCGCGCGCTCGGACAGGCGCAGGGCCGCGGCCGCCTCGTGCAGGGTGAGCAAGTCGAGCATGGGGTGACTATGCAAAAACCGGCAGATTCCGGCAAATGCCGCGTCACGCCTCGATTGCTAGAGCCGTTCTGCCCGTTCATGTCATCGGTCGCATGGATGGCACGCCCGGGGCCGCGCGCCTCGCCCTTTCGCTGCTGCTCTCGGCCGATGCCGAACTGCTCGGCATCGTCGGCCTCAGCCTGCGCGTCAGCCTGAGCGCGGCGGCGATCGGCTTCGCGCTGGGCGTGCCGATCGGCGCCGCCCTGGCGATCGGACGCTTCCCGGGCCGCGGTGCCGCGCTGGTGGTGGTGAACGCCCTGCTCGGCCTGCCGCCGGTGGTGGCGGGGCTTGCGGTCTACCTCCTGCTCTCGCGCTCGGGCCCGCTCGGCGAGCTCGGCCTGCTGTTCACCCCGACCGCCATGGTGGTCGCGCAGTCGGTGCTGACCACGCCGATCGCGGCGGCACTCGCCCACCGCGCGCTCGCCCCGGTGCTGGCCGAGATCGGCGAGGCGCTGGCGGTGGACGGTGCCGGACGCGCGCGCATGACCTGGGTCGCGATGGGCGCGGCGATCGCGCCGCTGGTCACCGCCTTCCTCGCCGCGTTCGGCCGCGCGATCGCCGAGGTCGGCGCGATCCTGACGGTCGGCGGCAATATCCGCGGCCACACCCGCACGATGACCACCGCGATCGCGCTCGAAACCCAGAAGGGCGACCTGCCGCTCGCGCTCGCGCTGGGCCTGATCCTGCTGCTGCTGGTGCTGGCGGTGAACGCCGCCGCGCTCAGCCTAGCGCCACGTTCATGACAGGGAGGATACGGAGATGATCCGTCGGTTCATGCTTGCCGCTGCGGCTTCGCTGCTCGTTGCGCTGCCGACCACAGCGCAGGAGCGCTTCATCACGGTCGCCAGCACGACCTCGACCGAACAGTCCGGGCTGTTCGGCCACATCCTGCCGATCTTCACGGCGAAGACCGGCATCGCGGTGCGCGTCGTCGCCCTCGGCACCGGCCAGGCGCTCGATGTCGGGCGGCGCGGCGATGCCGATGTGGTGTTCGTGCATGACGCCGCGGCGGAGGAGAGGTTCGTCGCGGACGGCTTCGGCGTGCAGCGGCTGGAGGTGATGTACAACGACTTCATCATCGTCGGGCCGTCGTCCGATCCGGCCGGCGCGAAGGGCAATGACGTGGTCGCGGCGCTGAAGCGCATCGCCGCGGCAGGGGCGCCGTTCGCGAGCCGCGGCGACCGTTCGGGCACGCATGCGGCGGAGCTGCGCTACTGGCGCGCGGCCGAGGTGACGCCCGCCGGCACCTGGTACCGCGAGACCGGCAGTGGCATGGGCCCGACGCTGAACACCGCCTCGGGCATGAACGCCTATGCGCTGACCGATCGCGGCACCTGGCTCAACTTTCGCAACCGCGGTGATCTGACTATCCTGGTCGAGGGCGATCGGCGCCTGTTCAACCAGTACGGCGTGATGCTGGTGAACCCGGAGCGGCACAGCCACGTGAAGCGTGCCGACGGGCAGGCCTTCATCGACTGGCTGGTCTCGCGCGAGGGCCAGGCGGCGATCGCGGCCTACACGATCAACGGCGAGCCGCTGTTCTTCCCGAACGCCGCCGGAGCGGGGCGGTCGTCGTGAGGCGGCGGCGCCTGCTCGAGGCGCGCGCGCATGTGCGGCCGACCGCGCGGCGTTTCGCCGAGGTCCTGTTCACCGAACGCGCGCACGCCATGCTGCGCGACGACGGCCGTGACCGCGACGGCGCGGCGATGTAGAACGATGCGGCGTCCACCGCGGTCTGGCAGGAGTGAGCGGGTGCGATGAAGCTGTCGGCGCGCAACGTGCTCGAGGGTACGGTCAAGGAGGTCACGAAGGGTGTCACCACCGCGCATGTGGTGATCGATATCGGCGGCGGGCGCAGCGTCACCGCCGCGATCACCATGGAGAGCGCCAGGGAGCTCGGTCTCAAACCCGGCGCGAAGGCATTCGCCGTGATCAAGGCGTCGGACGTGATGGTGGGGGTTCCCTGAGCGGCCCGCTTCCCCACCTGCGTCCCCATCCACCGATGGATGCTGAGTCTGCCGGGCGCGGATGCCTGTCAAGGATCGCGCGCCGCTGGCGCGCGACCGCGCGAAGCGCGGCTTCGTCCTTGACAGATATCCTCTCCGCCCGGCGCAGGATCGCATCCGTCGGTGGACGGGGAGGTCTGTCGGCGTGGCTCTGATCTCCCGACGCTTGCTGCTTGCAAGCGCGCTCGCCGCGCCCGCCCTCGCGCAGGCCCGTGCGCGCGAGATCACCGACGACGCCGGCCGCCGCGTGACCGTGCCCGCGCGCGTCGCG